>JANQUV010000119.1 GCA_030730585.1 Haliea sp. | reverse complement strand
TGGGCTTGCAAGCCTCTGACACGCAAGAGACCGACTACCGCCCAGCACATCAACTGAATGAAGAAACCGGCGATACTTCCCTGCCCCGCCTCCTTGAAAGCCTGCCCCGCTACCCGATCGACTTGCGTATAACGCTGGGTAGTTTGCAGGGCGAAGCCACGCGCTTCGATAATATTAACGTGCATCTCACTGGCAGCGGCACAACTTACCTGCTCGAGCAGTTCGACTTCAGCTACGACGGTGCCCCCGCGGAAATCCGTGGCATCGTCGATGTTAGCCTGGACCCTCCCGGCGTTAGTATCGCCGGGCAGGCGCAGGCCATTCCGCTGAACACGCTAAGCCGCGACCTCGGTATCGATACCGACATTAGCGGCTCGCTCAATCTGCGCGGCGGTATCAGTGCCCAAGGCGCCACGGGTAAAGACATACTCGGGCAGCTGGATGGCAGCGTCGCCTTCGCCCTGGAGAATGCCACAGTGGAAGGCGCCGCCTACGACGTGCTGGCCACCGGCATTCTCACTTGGCTGTTTTCCGGAGCAGCCTTGGAAAAGTCGACCTATATTGATTGCACCATGGCCCAGTTCGCTCTCAATGACGGGGTTGCTCGCACCGAAGATCTTTTTGTCGAGTCACCCAATATGATCGCTACCGGAGTCGGTACGTTCAATTTCCCCGAGCGCACCCTGGCGCTCACCTTAACCCCCCGCTCCAAGTCACGCAGCATTCAGTTCCCATCGAGCATTAGCCTGCGCGGCGACATGGCCAGCCCACGCACCTCGGTATCTGCCATAGCGGCAACGTTGGATATTTCTGCCGAAGCCATGCTGTTCGTGCCCAAGTTACTGCTTAAGGTATTCGGCGGCGGCCGGTCAAAAGAGAGTGCGCGGCGGCCCTGCCAAACGCTGCTACAGCAGTAAACCGGCAACAATACACCATGCTACACTTTGCGCTGTTACCCGGCAGGCACACACGGAAACCTTCCTATGGCATCTCCCCGCGGCGAGTTCAGCTCGCGCTTTGGCTTTATTATGGCTGCCGCGGGCAGCGCCGTTGGCTTAGGAAACATTTGGGGCTTTCCCACACAGGCCGCCAGTAACGGCGGAGCGGCATTCCTGCTGGTTTACCTGTTTCTGGCTTTTTCACTGGCGTACCCCGTACTGATGGCGGAGCTGATTATTGGCCGCCATGCCCATGCCAACGCGGTGGGTGCGCTGCGCCTTGTTTCGCCAAACCCTGTGCTGCGCCGGGTCGGTGCGGCCACCGGGGTTACCGGCTTGATTGTGGCAAGTTTCATACTCAGTTTTTACGCGATCGTGGCAGGCTGGATGCTGGCGTACTGTCTGGCGGCGCTCACTGACCTCGTGGGCCTGACGGCGGCGAGTCTCTGGCTGACCGAATTCAGCCTGGGGCGTAATCTGGCCTTCATGTTGCTCTTCATGGCACTCACCGTGGGAATTATTTCCGAAGGCGTGCAGCAGGGCATTGAGCGCTGGTCCAGCCGTTTAATGCCCCTCCTGCTGGTGTCTCTGGTGTTATTGGTGATCTATGTGTTGACGCTAGAGGGTGCCATGGAGGGCTTGCAGGTATACCTCCTGCCGGACTTTGAGCGCGCGCTGGCACCCGGCCTGATTGTGAAAGCACTGGGCGCCGCGTTCTTCTCACTGTCGCTGGGTGTGGGCACCATGCTGATCTACGGCTCTTACATCAGCGACGAGGAAAATCTGCCGCTGCTGGGTGGGCTAGTCACGTTGGTAGACATCTGTATCGCTGTCCTCGCAGGCTTTCTTGTGCTACCCGCGATGTACGTTGCACTGCACAGCGGCGTTGAGATTTTTACCGCGAGCGGCGCACTGATCTCGGAAGACACACTGATTTTTACCGTGCTGCCAAGGTTATTTGACAGCATGGGGCTGGTGGGCGTAGTGGTCAGCCTCGCCTTCTTTTTTCTTATGACGATTGCGGCACTAACCTCTTCGATATCCATGCTCGAAGCGCCGGTTGCTTACACCATTGAAGAGCACGGCCTAGAGCGTAAACCGGCAGCACTGATGATTGGCCTTGTTATTGCCATGATCAGTACGGCAATTCTGCTCAACTTCGAGGCGCTGTTCGGTTTGGTGATTGCAGTGACGACCCGCTACGGCCAGCCCTTGCTGGGCTTTATGTTTTGCTTGTACGCGGGCTGGGTGTGGCACCGCGACACGTTACTGCAGGAGTTACGCAAGGGAAACGCTGGCGCTGAGCACGGCCTGTTCTGGAAAATATGGCCGAGCTACGTGCGCTTTGTATGCCCGTGCATTATTGTGCTGATTTTCGCCCAGTCGCTGCTGAGCTAGGTGTTCCAAGCAGTCAGTTCAGCCGCAAGGTGCCGCTGTCCTCAACGTACTGCGTGGGAATAAGCCCTCGGAAATCAATTTTGGCGGTAAACCGGTATTCAAGCGGGTCGCCGCGGCTCCGTCCCAGGGTTCCCAGCAGCTTCAGCGCCTCAATCAGGTTCACCCCCGCATCAATCGTTACCTGCTCTTCCGTGTAGCCTTCAATGGTAGGCACCTGGTTGGTGACACCACTGACCAACTCGCGATCCATCAAGGCAATAACGTAACTGACTCCTGCAATATCGAGTGCCTGTGCGTTAGGGTTGGCGACGCGCAGCACAATGCGAAAACGCGGCCCGGAATCGACCATTGGCAGGCTCTGCACGCTATCAACACTCACCTTCGGCGGATCAATGGCGGGCACCAAGCCTGCGCAGCCCGCGAGCGAGAGGACCGCGAACAGCCCGACTACGATGTGACGGCCGCAGCCCAAAGTGAAGCGATTCATGAGTCGCTGTCCCGCGGTGTTACCGAGAAAAAAAACACGCCATACCCCAAACTTGCGACCGCGAACACCATCGCCACCCAATCGCCTGTTTGCAGGTACATCCAGCCGCTGAACACCAACATGCCCAGAGTGACAACAATCCCAACATTGCGCGCTATCGGCGACACTTGGCAATCCTCTATGCTACGCTAAGGCGACTTCCGCCGTTTCCTGAAGAGTGATGATAGCACCCACATGACCAAATTTATTCTGATATTCTTGTTGGTGTTGGTGGCTTTATTCACCCTTGAAATGCTGGCGCCCGTACAAGCTGCGGTTGTGCAACCCTTCACGGCGTCGCTGGCAACACTGAGTGCAGCGCTGATTACGCCCTTCGACAGCGACGTTATCGCCTACGGTCGCGTTATCAAGCACAACATCAACGGATTTGCAGTGTCCATTGAGTCGGGCTGCAACGGCGTGGAAGCTGCTATTGTGCTTGTCGCTGGTGTGCTGGCCTACCCGGCCCCGTGGCGTTACCGGGCGGTGGCTATCGTCGCGGGCTTTTTCACCATTCAGGTACTCAACATCGCGCGCATTATTAGCCTGTTCTACTTGGGGCAGTGGAACCTGGACATCTTCAACTGGACACATTTGTACCTGTGGCCCGTATTTATCATGCTAGATGTATTGATTGTGTTCATTCTGTATTTACGATTTCTTGAGCGACGCGGCCCAACCCCGAACGAGCAACGAGCCGCCTAAACGTGTATCGATTTATCGGCTTGGTGCTGCTACTAATGATACCGTTTTTCGGCCTGTGGTATGCGCTGGGCGCCCTGCCCTCAGCACCGGCTTTGTGGCTGGCACAAAGCACGCTGCATTGGATACTGCCGGACGTTATTCAATCGGTTGTCATCGACCAACACCAGTTAATGGTGTTCACACTATTTGGCGAATCAGGCCAAGACATCGTGCCCCTTGCGCAAGCCGACTATCAGCTGGCCTTCCCCCTTAATACCCGCATTTTATCGTACTCGATACCCTTCTACGCCGCCCTGCACTTTGCCAGCCGCATTGAAGGCTCGCTGGAACGCTTCGCACGCGGGCTATTTGTTCTTTGGCTACTGATGTTTGTCGGGACGGTTGCGGTGACCTTGAAGAACCTGATGCTGGGCCTTGGCGACGCGTTCTGGCATGCAGCCCCGGAGCCTTTCCTGTCTGCCAACGCTATCGCCTTGCTGTTCCAGTTCAGCACACTCATTGTGCCCACTGTTGCGCCGGTTATGCTCTGGGCATGGTCAGTACGCGACAGTCCACGCTGGCGTTTCATTCTGTTGGGGCAGGCAGGCGAACCAGGCACTTGATCCACGGCGCGCGCTCGCCCCTGCTCCGTAAACCCTCAGCCCTGAGCGCTCTCGCTCACCTTCCGTGCCTACGCAGCATCGCCTAGCGGCGTGCTGCTGAGCTCCCGTAGCAGTGCCTGATATTCCTCTCCCCGGTCTTCCAAAACAGCCTGCAATGCACGCTCCATCAACCAGCGGGCTTGGCAGGTGTAGGCGTAGATGCAGGCATGCACAGCCGCATCGTTCCAGTTCTCAACGGAACAATGGGATGAGTATTCTTCGAAGTGCGCCAGCGACCGTATCAGGTCTGCTATGTGACGCGGGCACTCACAATCCAAGGTGCTCTTCAACTGCCGTGCAGCGCTGAGCTGCAGGTCGTTAAACTGGCGGGGCTTTGCCGTCACCAGTTCGCCGAGGTTGGTGTCACCCAGGCTCGTCGTCTTGTCCGCCACGCTGCGCACAAGCTCAAACGCCAAATACGCGGGGTCGGGCGGAAACGTCGTTGCGCTGATATCCTGCTGCTCGAGTACTTGCAACCAACGCTCGCTGGCGAACTGATAAGTGACCAGTGCCTTTTGGGCATCAAGGGTCTTGATCAAGTCGCCCAATTGACGCGTCTGTGCGCCGGTAAGGTTGGCGCACTCCACCACCAAGCTGTCGGCCTTACCAATTTCATCACACTCGCGGGAAGTGATTTGATTCAGCGGCAAGCGCACCAGTAAGGCGTCAACGCCAGCCAGGCAGCCCTGATGCTCGTCTAACCATTCGCACAGTTGATTGCCAATAAAAACCACACGGGGTTTGGGCGGCGGGAGTGCACCGCGGCCGCCTTTGCCGCGGCCCCGCAGCAACATCTCCAGCGTCTTGCGTTCATTCGAGGCGATTTCGCCAATACGGGACCCACTGTTCACCAGCGCCGCAACCAGCTGCAAGTGTTCAAGATCGGCCTGCGTATACTGCCGTCGGCCCGTTGCTGTCTTGTGGCTGGCACCCAACCCATAGCGCCGCTCCCACACCCGGAGCGTATCCGGCTTGAGCCCGGTTAAACGAGCTACCGTACCGATACCGTAGAGGGGCCTGGGTTCTATTACCGCTGCGTTCATATCCTGTGCCTCAATTGAACTTCTTGTTTGTTACGCTGCAAGGCGGCCTCTGGATGTACTGTCGAGGTTATGTCTGTATGTTATCTGGACAACTGTCCGGATTTTTTGTCCAAGCCCTCGCTGGCAGCGTATACATGCTAAACCTACAGGAGTGACATTGTGGATAACTGGAAGACCGCAACCGACGATCGCGAGCTTGAGCGGCTGTTCGCAGAGGCTCGACGCTATCCCCTGCTTAGCGCTGAGCAGGAGCGTGATATTGACAGCAGTAAATGGCAGGCCGTTAGTGAACTCTGCACCCTGTTCATTGAAAGCAAAGGTGGACGCCGCTACTTGCAAGACTTGATGGCGCGTATCCAACACGAACCGCCCGTGGTGGCCAGCTTTGCCAACCGCGACCACCACTTTCTGCTGCGCCGCGAGTTAGTCAGTTTTCTTGGCGGCGGCGAGCAAACCGGCACCATCGAGTTACTGGCCGGAGCGTTGTCGGCAGACGACCTTAGCGCCGCGCAGGAAACCATAGACAGCATGGAGCTGCCCGCCAGCCTGGTTGTGGGCATAGCGGGTGCATTAGCGCGGTGCAATAAGCGTTCAGCGAAATGCCGCGTGGCGGATGCCTTGGATGCATGGCAAGTGGCCACTGATGGCAGTAAAGCAAGCAAGGAACGCTATGCTCTGAATGCATCGCAGCTGAGCACCCTCGACTTGGCCTTGTCGCGCTTCAATCAGGCGCGCGACACGCTGACCCTGCACAACTTGCGCTTGGTTTACTCGATTGCCGGCAAGGCAAGGGGCAAAGGAGCCCCCTATCGCGATCTCATTCAGGAAGGCACGCTGGGGCTCATTCGCGCGGCAGAGAAATTCGAAGCGCGCAAAGGCTACCGGTTTAGCACCTACTGCTATAACTGGATTTCGCAGGCTGTACGCCGCTACATCAGCGACTCCGCGGCGCTGATTCGCTATCCTACTCACGTGAGAGAGCAAGTCGGCAAGTTGTATCGCGAGCGCAATGCCCTGTGGAGCAGCAGTGGAGAGGAGCCCAGTGAAGAGGAGCTTGCATCGGCCGCCGGCATTGATACTGACAAAGCACGTGAGCTGCGCCAGTTGCGGAACATGGCAGTGTCACTGGACCAGCCGCGCTATGACGATGACGAAGAGTCACTGCTGGACACGATGCCGGGAGGGCCCTTCGAGGATATCGGAGCCGGTGCAGAGGCTGCCTCTTTGCAGCGCTGTCTGCTGCAGCAGATTGACCACCTGGAACCCACGGAAAAGCAGGTGGTGATCGCCCGCTGGGGCCTGCACGACGGGCCTCCGCTCACCCGCGCAGAGGTTGCCGACAAGCTACGCGTGAGCCGTGAGTGGGTGCGTCAACTGGAAAAATCGGCTCTGGATAAATTGAGCCGCAACAGCGTCGTACGCAGGGCCGCCACCGATCATGGCAACTTGTCGCCGGCGTGAGGCGCCAATATGGCCAGTAAAGCGCTGTCGATGTCTGGGTGCTGCCAGTGAAACCCCGCCTCTTCAAGCCGTTGTGGATGCACGCACTGCCCGGTGAGCAGCAGTTCATCTGCCATCTCACCCAGCATCAAGCGCATTACAACGGCTGGCACCGGCATGCCTGGCAGACTGGTGAACTGCTTGCGCATCGCTGTGCAAAACCTGCGCTGGGTCACCGGCTGGGGAGCCGTCACATTGACAGCCCCTGCAAGAGCCTCGTGATGCAGCAAAAAATCCATCGCGGCGACCACATCGTTTCGGTGCACCCAACTCAGGCACTGATGGCCGCTACCCGGCCAACTGGCAATGCCCAGCTTGAACGGACGTGCCATTTCAGTAAAAGCGCCGCCACCAGCATCCAGCACCACACCCAAACGTACCAGGCATACTCGGGTACCCGCCTCGCCTGCGGCCAGCGCCTCGCTCTCCCAAGCGCTGCACAGATCACTGGAAAAACCGCTACCCGCTGCCGAGCTTTCATCCAGCGCCTCACTGCCCCGCGCGCCGTAGTAGCCAATCGCCGACGCACTCAACAGCACCGCAGGCGGCACTGGCAGGCTGCGCATCCAGGCGGTCAACACCCGAGTGCCCTGCACGCGGCTATCAACCAGCTCGGTTTTATAGCGGGCACTCCAGCGTTTTCCCGCCAGCGAGGCCCCGGCGAGATTCACCACCGCCTGCGGCGCACGGCCCGGGGGCACGTCATTCAACGATTGAACATAATGGCACTGTGCTCTGTTGCTTTGCGGCCTACGGCTCAAAACCGTCAGTTCATGCCCGGCGGCGGACCAATACCGCAGCAGCGCTTGGCCAATGAACCCTGTGCCACCGGTAATCAGAATTTGCATGTCCCATGTCCTTCGTCTGTCGTGCTGGGGTGTTCTGCATAATGAGCAATCACGACCACGAACTGCAACAGTTACAGGATTTCCTTGCCCGACACCCGAAAATAGTGGTGCTAAGCGGGGCCGGCATCAGCGCCAGCTCCGGTATCGCCACGTACCGCGACGGGGAGGGACGCTGGCTTTACAGTACACCCATTCAACACCGGGACTTCCTGCAAGAAGCCAGCGTGCGCCAGCGGTATTGGACCCGCTCCTGGTTTGGCTGGCCCACAGTGCGCGATGCACGCAGCAACGCCGCCCATCGCGCTCTGGCCACACTCGAACAACGCGGTATGGTGAATCTTGTCATCACGCAGAATGTCGACCGCCTGCACCAACGCGCCGGCAGCCACGCGGTAATCGACCTGCACGGGCGCTTGGACCGCGTGGTGTGCCTCAACTGTAGCGCGTTCAGCGCAAGGGAAGTGCTACAACAGCGGCTGGGCCATGCCAATCCTCATTTAGCCGCACACCCGCGCTCGCTGCAGCAGCGCCCTGACGGGGACATGGCACTACCCGACGCGCTAGCCGCCAACACGCATGTCCCTGTTTGCGAGGACTGCGGGGGAACGCTCAAACCCGACGTCGTCTTTTTCGGCGGTAACGTACCCAGTGAGCGGGTTGCCCACAGTCATGAGGCCATTCGGCAAGCCGATGCACTGTTAGTGATAGGCTCTTCACTGCAAGTTTACTCGGGGTTTCGCTTCTGTCGCTCGGCACACGCGCAGGGCAAGCCGCTGGTCATCGTCAACCCAGGGCAGACCCGCGCGGATTCACTCGCTACACTGAAACTTGCTGCACCGTGCGAGGCCTTGTTGGAGGCGCTGGTATCGACAGTACCTTGTTTACCGGCATAAGCGCCCTAACCGGCTACACCTGCAGCCACCGCTGACATTCTTGGAACAACACACCATGGCTACAACGATCTACCTGTTTCGCAACGACCTGCGCCTCAACGATTTACCCGGGCTGGCGGCCGCTTGCCGCGCCGGGGACGTATTGCCTGTCTACATACTCGACGACGTGAACTCCGCTGAGCGCGCACTGGGGGGTGCCAGCCGCTGGTGGCTGCACCACAGTTTGCAGGCGCTTAACCACGCACTGCAGGCCAGCGGGGGCAGGCTGACGCTCCTGCGCGGCGACACCCAAAAATGCCTGGAAAACCTGCTCGCCGCCGATGACTCCATTAACGCTATGCACTGCAGCCGCGGCTACAGCCCTTGGGAAGTCGCTCTGGAGACGCAGCTGCGTGACCGCTGTGAAGCCTCAGGGGTCACTTTCAAGCGCTACCCCGGCACCTTGCTGCATGAACCTGAACAGATCGCCAATCAGGCCGGTGAGCCCTTTAAGGTGTTCACACCGTTCTGGCGCCACTGCTGCAAGCGCGAGGGACCGTCGCTGCCGGTCTCACTGCCAACCGATACCCGTTGGGTGGCTCCGGTTACTGCCAGCATTACCTTGCATGACCTGGAACTCCTGCCGCGTAACCCGGATTGGGCCGCTCACTGGGCCGAGCTCTGGACGCCCGGCACCGAGGGCGCAGAGCAGTCGCTCGCGCGGTTCTTTAAAGAACGTTTGTCGCGCTATGCGCGCGGGCGAGACCATCCCGCGGGCGCAGCAACCTCCAGGCTATCGCCACACCTGCGCTTTGGAGAAATATCCCCACGCCAGCTATGGCATGCTGCGAAGTCATTACTGCAGCAGGAGCCGGGCCAGGAAGAGCAGATTAACAAGTTTCTCGCAGAGTTGGGATGGCGCGAATTTTCTTATCACTTACTGCACCATTTTCCTCACATAGAACACACACCGTTCAAAGGGCAATTTGAGCAGTTTCCGTGGCTGGGCAATCAAACTCTGCTGCATGCCTGGCAGCGGGGGCTAACCGGCTACCCGGTAGTGGATGCCGGCATGCGCGAACTTTGGCATACCGGTTATATGCACAACCGGATACGCATGGTCACTGCCTCTTTTCTAACCAAACACCTGCTGACTCACTGGCGCGCAGGCGAACGCTGGTTCTGGAATACGCTGGTAGATGCAGACCCCGCCAGCAACACCTGCAGCTGGCAATGGGTGGCGGGCAGTGGCGCCGATGCCGCACCTTACTTCCGCATTTTCAACCCCGTCACCCAAGGTGAGAAGTTCGATGCCGAGGGCGCATACGTACGCCACTGGGTTCCTGAACTGGCCAAGCTGCCTGACCGTTACTTGCATCACCCCTGGGACGCGCCTGAAGCCTTGCTGGCTGAGGCCGGCATCACCCTCGGCGCCACCTACCCGCTGCCTATTGTGGACCACAGTGAAGCGCGCGAGGCGGCGCTCACCGCCTACCAAGCCGTGCGTAAAACCTGAGCCTTGAGAATAAGCAGCGCACAGGCGACGCAAGGCACCGGCTCCATGCACAACACGCTGGAAATCCGTACCAAGAGAGTCAATACTGTGCTGCAGCAGAGCAGGCGCCCCCGCAGAGCGCCCTTTGACACGGAGCCCCATCGCTATGAGAGTGATTCGTAAAATCTTGCACCCTGCACTGCTTGTAGCGGTGAGCCTTTATGCCGCACCGGGCATCGCTGATACCGCCCAGGTCATCGATGCAGAGGGCAACCGTATGACCTTTGAATACGAAGGTGTGCAATTACGCGTCACCATGGCACAGCAAACCAGCTACATGCTGGTCAACGACCAGAACATGTATGTGGTGGCCGACAACGATGGCCAGATAATGGTCATCGACCTGCAACAGGCCATGTCCATGTTCGGTGGCATGGCTCAGTCAGCGGTGCCCGACCTCGCGGAGGTCCGCGTCGATTCCCTGGAGGCAACAGGCCGCAAAGAGACTATTGCCGGTATCGAAGGAGAAATCTATAACTTGAGCTTCGTCGACCACAACGGGCAGGCACAGCAGGATGAACTCGTGCTCTCACCGGATGCCAGAGCAGTTGGTTTCCGTGACGCCATGCACCGTGTGGCCTCGACTGTGGGTGACATGGTTGACCAGCGCGATGCTGCAAACCTGCTGCAAACGCGGCTCAACGACAGCGAAATGGGCGTGTTGCGCTATGGCAAAGACATGCGTGTAGCCAGCATCACGCACAACGCATAGACCCCGCACGCTTCACCCTGCCTGCTGAACCCACGGACCTGTCAGCCCTCAGCGGCATCCTGGGCGGCGGCAATGGCGCCGGCGGCATTATGTCGGGTATTTTTGGCGGCGGCTCAGAGGGCGCCTCTGATGACGAAGCGGCACCGGCAGACGACAGCTCGCAGCATGCCACCAAGGAAATTGGCAAGGCATTTGATAAATTGTTCGGGAATTGAGCGGCAGTTTTGCCGCATATTGAACTGGTACCTGCGGCGGCTTTAGTGCAAACTGCGCCCCTGATTTTACGAGGGACTGCCGCCGCATGGCAAAAGAAGACCAGATCGAGATGGAAGGCGAAGTCGTAGACACCCTTCCCAATACCACGTTTCGTGTGAAGCTTGAAAACGGCCACGTCGTGACTGCCCACATCTCAGGCAAAATGCGCAAAAACTATATTCGCATCCTTACTGGCGATAAAGTTCGCGTGGAACTCACACCCTATGACCTCACCAAAGGTCGCATTACCTACCGCGAACGGTAACACCGCGGCGCTTAATAGGCCGAGGCGTTACCCTTGCGCACACGGCTTCCTCTCAGGCCGGTTCCGCTTCTGTTTCTTCTACCCGCACATCAAGGCCGTCGCGAGTGTCATTCAGGCGTACCAGAGCGACACCGCCGTTCTGTGCCAGCGCCCCAAACAACACCAATTCTGCCAACGGCTTCTTGATATATTCCTGGATCACGCGTGCCATGGGCCGAGCGCCCATATTGCGGTCATAGCCCTTCTCGACCAGCCACAAACGGGCATCCTCATCGACATCCAGGGTTACGCGCTTTTCATCCAGTTGCCCCTGCAGCTCGGTAAGAAACTTGTCCACCACCGTGAGGATGACATCTTCACCCAAGGGTTCAAACTGGACAATGCTATCGAGACGGTTGCGGAACTCCGGTGTGAACATCCGATTAATGGCCTCCATGCCGTCCGTGCTGTGGTCCTGCGTAGTGAAACCAATCGTGCGCCGGCTAATGCTCTCCGCACCTGCGTTGGTCGTCATCACCAGAATGACGCTACGGAAGTCCGCCTTGCGGCCGTTGTTATCAGTGAGCGTGCCGTGGTCCATGACCTGCAGCAGCAGGTTAAACACCTCGGGGTGCGCCTTTTCAATTTCATCCAGCAAAATCACTGCGTGCGGGTGCTTGGTCACCGCATCCGTCAGCAAACCGCCCTGGTCGAAGCCGACATACCCTGGAGGCGCGCCGATCAGGCGTGAAACCGTATGGCGCTCCATATACTCCGACATATCAAAACGAATCAGCTCCAGGCCCAGCAGGCCCGCCAGCTGCTTGGTCACCTCGGTTTTGCCTACACCGGTAGGGCCGGCCAGCAAAAACGAGCCAATCGGCTTGTCGCCTGAGCGCAGGCCTGCCCGCGCCAGCTTGATCGACGTGGCCAAACTGCTGATCGCCGCCGTTTGGCCAAATACCACCATTTGCAGGTTCTGTTCGAGCTTCTGCAGCGTTTCGCGATCATCCGAGCTCACCGACTTCGGCGGAATGCGCGCTATTTTCGCCACCACCGCCTCAATATCGCCTACACCGATCACCTTCTTGCGCTTGGACGGCGGCTGCAGCTGCTGATAGGCGCCCGCCTCGTCAATCACATCAATCGCCTTATCCGGCAAGAAGCGGTCAGTGATATAGCGCGCAGATAAATCTGTCGCCACGCGCAGGGCCTTGTTGGTATAGCGCAGGCCATGATGCTCTTCGAAGCGTGACTTCAGCCCCTTGAGAATCAGGTAGGCATCATCCGGGGTGGGCTCCAAGACATCGATTTTCTGGAAGCGGCGGCTAAGGGCTTTGTCCTTGTCGAAAATGCCCCGGTACTCCTGAAACGTGGTGCTGCCAATGCAGCGCATCTGGCCAGAGCTGAGCAGTGGCTTGAGCAGGTTGCTGGCGTCCATCACGCCGCCAGAAGCGGCGCCGGCACCAATAATGGTGTGAATTTCATCAATGAACAGAATCGCGCCCTCACGCTTCTTGAGATTGGCCAACAAGCCCTTGAAGCGCTTTTCAAAGTCCCCGCGGTACTTGGTGCCTGCCAGCAAAGCGCCCAAGTCCAGCGAATACACTACGCTGTTTTTGAGCATATCCGGCACGTCACTATCGACGATCATTTTCGCCAGGCCTTCGGCAATCGCCGTTTTACCCACGCCGGACTCGCCCACCAACAGTGGGTTATTCTTGCGCCGGCGTGCCAGAATTTGCGCCACGCGCTCCACTTCTGGAATGCGCCCGATTAGCGGATCAATGCGGCCCGCGCGCGCCTCCTCATTCAGGTTAGTGGTAAAATTATCCAGCGGATTATCTTCACCATCTTCACCCGACTGCCCCTCACCGGAAGGTGAGCCGGCAGCGCCGCCGTCGCCATCTTCAGAAATGCGAGAGATACCGTGAGTGATGTAATTCACCACATCAAGCCGGGCAATGCTCTGCGTCTTGAGGAAATACACAGCCTGGCTTTCCTGTTCACTGAAAATCGCCACCAGCACGTTAGCGCCAGTTACCTCACTGCGGCCAGATGACTGCACATGGAAGACGGCACGCTGTAACACACGCTGAAACCCGAGGGTAGGTTGTGTCTCCTGCTCTTCGCTGCCTTCTGAGATCAGCGGCGTTGTGGCATCCACGAACTCAATCAAGTCACCGCGCAGAGCGTTGATTTCAGCGCCGCAGGCTTTGAGCACGCGAATGGCGTCGTTATTGTCCAACAGCGCCAGCAGTAAGTGCTCCACCGTCATAAACTCGTGACGTTTGCCCCGCGCCTCACGAAAGGCCTCATTCAGGGTCAGTTCCAGATCCTTGCTCAGCATACTTTACCGCTCCTGGGCTACTCGCCCTCCGATGCCTCGATTTCGCATAACAACGGGTGTTGGTTGTCACGCGCATACTGATTCACTTGGGCCGCCTTGGTCTCGGCAATGTCCCGGGTGTATATACCGCATACGCCCTTACCCTTCGTATGGACTGTCAACATCACGTGCGTGGCCTGTTCGCGGTTCATGCGAAAAAACACTTCAAGCACTTCGACCACAAACTCCATTGGCGTGTAGTCGTCATTCATTAACAAGACTTTAAATAGCGGTGGTTTCTTCAGCTCGGGCTTCGAGTCCTGCACCGCAAGGCCGCCCTCGCGATCATTCTGCTCGTCGTCCGCGGCCATACGCCAGCCACCCGCCAGGATTACCTCTTTCACTCCAACCCTCTCAAAATCGTGTCTCACCATAAATAGTGGATATTGGCCCATTATAAGTCAATTCAACCCCTGTCTGTATTTACACCTGACCTTGAGCTGACGGGCGGAGGCGTGCAAAGGCTCAGGGGAACCGCTACGGGCACATCCGTGTGCGCTCGACGTTCCCCTGAGCCTTTGCACGCCTCCGCTCTCCCTCAGAAGCACGCCCCCCACACTTCCGCCATTCATCGCAAAAACCGCAAAAAAAAGGGCCCGTGTCACCACGAGCCCTTTCCGGCAAGCCCTGTTAACCAGGTTTACATGTTTTCAATCATCTTCTGACCGAATTCAGAGCAGCTGACGAGCGTTGCACCTTCCATCTGACGCTCGAAGTCATAGGTGACCGTACCCTGCTGGATAGCGCCATTCATGCCGTCGATGATCAAGTCAGCGGCTTCGTTCCAGCCCATGTGGCGCAGCATCATTTCTGCAGACAGGATGAGTGAACCGGGGTTCACCTTGTCCTGGCCCGCATACTTTGGCGCGGTACCGTGTGTGGCTTCGAACAGTGCAATGGTATCCGACAGGTTGGCGCCCGGAGCAATACCGATGCCGCCCACCTGAGCTGCCAGCGCATCAGACAAATAGTCGCCATTAAGGTTCAGCGTGGCAACCACACTGTAATCCTTGGGACGCGTCAGGATCTGCTGCAACATGGCGTCAGCGATGACATCCTTGATGATGATTTCATTGCCGGTGTTGGGGTTTTTGAGGCTTACCCAAGGGCCGCCGTCGAGCAGCACGCCGCCAAATTCTTGCTGGGCGAGTTCATAGCCCCAATCGCGGAATGCGCCTTCTGTGAACTTCATGATGTTGCCCTTGTGCACCAAAGTGACCGAAGGCAGATCTTGATCGATTGCGTACTGGATGGCCTTGCGCACGAGGCGCTTGGTGCCTTCCTCGGAGACCGGCTTGATGCCGATGCCAACATTGTTCGGGAAACGAATTTTGGTTGCGCCCATCTCATTGATAATGAAATCGACAACCTTCTTCGCTTCGTCGGAACCCGGCTTGTATTCGATACCGGCGTAGATGTCTTCGGAGTTTTCGCGAAAGATCACCATGTTACAAGCACCTGGATCTTTCACCGGTGAGGGCACACCCTCGAACCAGCGCACGGGGCGCAAGCAGGTGTAGAGATCCAATTCCTGACGCAGCGCTACGTTCAAAGAACGAAAGCCGCCGCCGACCGGCGTGGTCAATGGGCCTTTGATACCGACCGAGTATTCTTTGATTGCCTGCAGAGTTTCTTCAGGGAACCAGTCGCCGTCGTACAGCTCAGCGGCCTTTTCGCCCGTGTAGATTTCCATCCACGAGATCTTCTTGCTGCCACCGTAGGCTTTCTCTACCGCGGCATCGACCACGTTGATCATAACCGGGCTGATATCGACGCCGATGCCATCACCTTCAATATAGGGGATAATCGGGTGATTGGGGACGTTCAGGCTGAAATCGTCGTTGACCGTGATTTTTTCGCCGGTCGTCGGCACCTTGATGTGCTTGTAGCCCATAGATTGTTCTCCGTCGCTGTGGGTCCATTGAGTCTCGGGGTGCGGTATCCTTGTGGAGCCCCCGTTAAAACGGCCACTAGTGTATCAGGTTTCCCGGCCTTTCTCCTGACCCGGGGAGCAGTTTTTTCCTGCCACGGAGCCACCATGGCCACAGTCATTTTGTTCAACAAGCCCTTTCAGGTGTTGAGCCAATTCAGCGACCGCGACAACCCGTCAGGGCCAAAAGACATGCGAGCTCCTGCCGGCTCGTCTGAAGGCAAACAGACAGCAACACGTGAGACGCTGGCCGACTATTTCAGTGCGCCCGAATTCCGCGTTGCCGGGCGGCTCGACTACGACTCCGAAGGCCTGCTGCTGCTGACAGACAACGGACAACTGCAACAGCAAATTGCCAATCCCCGACACAGACTGTGGAAAACCTACTGGGTGCAGGTGGAAGGCACAGCCGAAGCGGCGCAGCTCGACGCACTGCGT
>JANQUV010000118.1:15538-61309 GCA_030730585.1 Haliea sp. | reverse complement strand
TGGGTGATGATGACGTATGATATCGATGACAGTTACAAAGACGTGATCTCTGATCTTAAATTTCTGCTAAAGAATTCCGGGGACTGAAGTAGCCCAATGACAGACATGGCCGCAACTGCCAAAGCCACATGGCGGGACTACAAGGAGCTGACCAAGCCCAACGTAGTGCTGTTAATGATATTGACCTCGGTGATCGGCATGTTTATGGCCGTCCCCGGCATGGTCCCACTGGATGCACTGATTCTGGGTAACCTGGGGATTGCCCTGTGTGCGGGTGCTGCCGCCGCCGTGAATCACCTGGTGGATCAGGGTGTGGATCAGCGCATGGCGCGTACCAGTAAGCGCCCGATGGCCCAAGGCCGCGTTGGCACCTTGCAGGCGACTGCATTTGCTTTGATATTGGGCGGCTCGGGCATGGCTATTCTGCTGATCTGGGTGAACGCGCTAACGGCCTGGCTGACCTTTGCTTCCCTGGTCGGCTACGCATTCGTCTATACCCTGTTTCTCAAGCGCGCAACGCCACAAAACATTGTGATCGGTGGGTTGGCGGGCGCCGCACCGCCGCTGCTGGGTTGGACCGCTGTCACTGGCGAAATCCACGGCCACGCGCTGTTGCTGGTGCTGATTATTTTTGCCTGGACGCCGCCGCATTTTTGGGCGCTGGCGATACACCGCAAAGACGAATATGCCGCCGTCGATATTCCCATGCTGCCTGTCACCCACGGCGATGCCTTCACCCGCCTGCATATTCTGCTCTATACCATTATCATGTTCTTGATTACCTTGTTGCCCTTCGTTACACGTATGAGCGGGCCCTTGTACCTGTTGGGCGCGGTCGTTTTGGGTGGCGGTTTTCTTTACTGGGCTATTGAGCTGATGCGTAACCGCAACCCGGAGGCGCCAATGGAAACTTTCAAGTACTCGATTATCTATCTTATGGCTCTGTTTGTGATCATGCTGATAGACCATTATATTTTTCCGATAACGGCTGCCTGAGGAGCCTGTTGCCATGACTGACAGCAAAACGCCTAGCCAAAGCCGCGGTATCCGCTGGACCGTTGTGGGGGTGCTGCTTTTCATTCTGGTTATTGTTGCCGGGTTTGTGAATCGTATTGGCCAACCGCGGGTGATGAGCGCCGCTGACATGCAGGCCAATGGTGCGTTTCTTCTGCAGACACCGCGCGACATGGGCGAGTTTGCTCTGGTGGATCATCGCGGCCAGCCGTTTGTTCCCGCGAGCCTGGAAGGCCAGTGGTCTTTGTTGTTCTTTGGTTTCACCTATTGCCCGGATATCTGCCCTACCACCATGGCATTCCTCAATCAGTTCGTGACCGCATTGGAGGGCACTGAAGCCGACGATACCCAGGTGGTGATGGTTTCGGTGGACCCGGCGCGCGACAGCGTGGAGCAACTGGCCAGTTATGTCCCTTTCTTCAACCCCGAGTTTATTGGCGTAACCGGTGAGTTTCTCGACATTCATCGGTTCGCCACGGCCCTGAATACGCCTTTTCGCAAGGTGCCTGGCCAGAATGAGAATTACCTGGTGGATCACAGCGCCAATGTGGTGCTGATTAACCCTCGCGGCGATTACCATGCGTTCTTCAAGGCGCCTCTGGATTTGGCGAAAATGAAAGTGACCTACCGGTCTATTCGTTATCTTTGGGATCGTTAATTCCCTCCCCTACTCTTTCCTGACAGGAGGCCGTCATGGCTTACACCCCCGCGCCCATCGTTCTGGTCGACGGTTCCTCCTATCTGTATCGAGCCTTCCACGCGTTGCCGCCGCTGAACACCTCTAATGACGAACCTACCGGTGCGGTCAAAGGTGTTATCAGCATGCTGCGCCGGCTGCGCAAGGACTATCCCGATAGCCTGATTGCGGTAGTCTTCGATGCCAAGGGTAAAACTTTCCGCGACGAACTGTTTGCCGACTATAAGGCTCAGCGCCCACCGATGCCTGATGAGTTGAGGGCGCAGGTAGAGCCTATTCATGCGATTGTTCGCGCTATGGGTTTGCCCTTGATTTGTGAGCCTGGCGTTGAAGCTGATGATGTAATTGGCACCTTCGCGCGGCAGGCCACGGAGCGTGGCTTGCCGGTCGTCATTTCCACCGGCGATAAGGATATGGCGCAGTTAGTGAATGCGCATACCACGTTGGTGAACACCATGACGGATACTCGGCTGGATGAAGCGGGTGTGGAAGAAAAGTTTGGCATTCCCCCTTCGCGCATGATCGATTTTCTCGCCCTGATGGGCGACAAAGTTGACAACATACCCGGTGTGCCGGGGGTTGGGGAGAAAACGGCGCTGGCGTTACTGCAGGGTTTGGGTGGGCTCGACGACATTTATGCGGCGCTCGATCAGGTAGCGGGCCTTGATTTTCGTGGCGCCAAGAGTATGGCGGCAAAGCTGGACGCGGAGCGCGAGCGCGCGTATTTGTCTTACCAGCTGGCGACGATCAAAACAGACGTGGTGCTGCAGGAATCTGTAGAGCAGCTGCAGAACGGTGAGCCTGACAACGCGGTATTGCAAGATTGGTATACGCGGCTTGAGTTTCGCGGCTGGCTTGAAGAGCTATTGGATGCCGGCGACGCGGCAGATGCTGAGACTAGCCTCCCGGAGGCTGTGGCAACGGCATGGGAAGTTGTTACCGATGCGGCAGTGCTTGAGCAGTGGCTTGCGAAGCTGCGTGCCGCGGAGCTCTTTGCATTTGACACCGAAACCACCAGCCTGAATTACATGGAAGCACAGGTGGTGGGCGTGTCATTTTCCGTGGTGCCCGGTGAGGCCGCTTATGTGCCGCTGGCGCATGATTATCTGGGTGCTCCGGTGCAGCTGGACAGGGCTCGTGTGTTGGGTCTGTTGCAGCCCTTGTTGGAGGATGCCGCTTGCGCCAAAGTCGGCCAAAACCTCAAATACGATGCCAGCGTGTTGGCGAATCACGGCATTACCCTGCGCGGGATCCGCCACGACACCATGCTCGAGTCCTACTTACTGGATTCCACGGCAACCCGCCATGATATGAACAGCCTGGCACTCAAATATCTCGGCCACAAGACGATCCACTTTGAGGATATCGCCGGTAAAGGCGCCAAGCAGCTGACCTTCAACCAGATCACGGTGGAGGAAGCGGGCCCTTATGCGGCGGAGGACGCCGACATCACACTACGCCTTCACCAGGCGCTCTGGCCCAAGCTGGCGGCTCTTGCTGGCCCCGCTTCGGTGTATACCGATATCGAGCTACCCTTGGTGCCCGTGCTGTCGCGTATTGAGCGCACGGGCGCGCTGGTGTCTCGTGAGCTGCTGCTGCAGCAGAGCCAGGAGCTGGGTGAGCGCTTGCAACAGCTGCAGGCTCAGGCGCATGAACTGGCGGGAGAGGCGTTCAACCTCAGTTCGCCCAAGCAGCTGGGAGAGATTCTATTTAACCGCCTGGAACTGCCGGTGCTGCGCAAAACGCCCACGGGCGCGCCGTCCACCGCAGAGGAAGTCTTGGCGGAGCTGGCGCTGGACTACCCACTGCCCAAGGTGCTGCTGGAATATCGTGGCCTGAGTAAGCTGAAGTCGACGTATACCGACAAGCTGCCCGAATTGCTGAATCCGCGTACCGGGCGTATTCACACGTCCTATCATCAGGCGGTCACTGCGACCGGGCGGTTGTCGTCGTCTGACCCTAATTTGCAGAACATTCCCATCCGCACCGAGGAAGGGCGGCGTATTCGGCAGGCGTTTATTGCTCCACCCGGGTACCGGATTGTGGCGGCGGATTATTCACAAATTGAGCTGCGCATTATGGCTCACCTGTCTTCCGATGCCGGCTTGCTGCGCGCCTTCCGCGAGGGCCTTGATGTGCACCGTGCCACTGCGGCTGAAGTATTCGGCGTGGGCTTGGAGGCGGTGTCAGCAGATCAGCGGCGCAAGGCCAAGGCGATCAACTTTGGCTTGATTTACGGTATGTCCGCCTTCGGCTTGGCCCGCCAGCTGCATTTGGGTCGCAATGAGGCGCAGGCGTACATCGACCGCTATTTCGAGCGTTACCCCGGCGTACAGGATTACATGGAGCGCACACGGGTGAGTGCTCGCGAACAGGGTTATGTGGAAACCCTGTTTGGGCGACGCTTGTACCTACCCGAGATCAATGCGCGCAACAAAATGCGCGCGCAGGCCGCTGAGCGCACGGCTATCAACGCACCTATGCAGGGCACGGCAGCCGACATCATCAAGCGCGCCATGTTACGTGTGGATGACTGGCTACAGGGGTCTTTAGTTGACGCCCGCACCATCATGCAGGTGCACGACGAACTGGTGCTCGAAGTGGCAGAAGATGCGGTGGAATCGGTTTCTGCAAACCTTTGCCGGCTGATGAGCGAAGCGGCAGAATTGGCGGTGCCGTTGCTGGTGGAAGCCGGTGTTGGAAAAAATTGGGATGAAGCGCACTAAATTGCGGAACTTTCCCACAGCGGCCCAGTCTGATTCCTCGTAGCATGCTGCTACTGCCCTGCAGGCTTATCCCCGTAAGCCAATGGCGGGGCAAGTCTCTTCCCCAGAGACACAAGCTCTCCCGGCTACCTGTCCCCCTACAGGTAGCCGGTTTTTTTATTGCTCGTCTGTTCCCTCTGCTTTCTCTGCCCCTGCTGGCTGGTCTTCCTGTTCTTCGCCGTCCGCCACTTCTTCCTCGTAAACACTGGTATCAGTAAGCCAGGCGTTCAGTACGGCAATCAGTTCTTTGTGCCCGGTGTGTTTCAGCGCCGAAAAAAGCTGCACAGTGACTGAGTCGCCGTGTATCGCCAACTGCCGTTGCACCTGCAAGAGGGTACTGCGTGCGGGCCCATTTTTTAGCTTATCGGCTTTAGTCAGCAGTATATGTACCGACATGCCGGCCGTTATTGCCCAATTGAGCATTTGTTGGTCAAACGCCTGCAGCGGGTGGCGCACGTCCATCAGCAGAATAAGGCCACGCAGGCTCTCGCGTTTTTGTAGGTAATTTTCCAGCTGTTTAGTCCACTCCTGCTTCACCGCCAAGGGTACTTTGGCAAAACCATAGCCAGGGAGGTCGACCAATCTTTGTACTTCGCTTAAGGTAAAAAAGTTGATTAGCTGCGTTCTTCCCGGTGTTCGCGACGTGCGTGCGAGCTTCGGGTTTCCGGTTAAGCTATTGATTGCAGAAGATTTGCCAGCGTTAGAGCGGCCTGCGAATGCGACCTCCCAGCCGTAGTCTTCAGGGCATTGGGATAGCCGGCTGGCGCTGGTCAGGAAATTGGCGCAGCGGTAATCGGGCCGTTGCGGGGCGGGTGACTGCATGAGGTGCGCTTGCCTTTTTTGCATGGGGTATCTCGTATATAATGCCACAGCTTTTAAGGGACCGACGGAAAACTCCGCATCCCCATGTAACCCGCACAGAGCGACAGAGGTATCTCATGAAGAAATTGTTGGCAGTTAGCGCTATGGTCTTCGCCGTTGGCGCAATGGCAGAGCCGCCCATGGACAAGTACAACAAGAGTTGTGCTGTGTGCCACAACGCAGGTGTAGCAGGTGCCGCTAAGACGGGTGATGTCGCAGCTTGGGCACCGAGGTTGGAAAAAGGTATGGATGCTTTGGTAGCATCGGTGACTAACGGTTTGAACGCTATGCCGCCGAAGGGTATGTGCTTCGACTGCACGCCAGAGGACTACAAGGCTCTGATCACCTACATGTCTTCGCCGGCGCAGTAAGGCGTCGTAACTTCACGTTTTGTCTGGAACTGCCATGAAGAAAGTCCTTGTCCTTTGTGCGGCCCTGGTAGGGTTTGTACATGCTGCTGGTGCAGCGACACCATTTTTGAAAGGCGATGCCGCCGCTGGTGAAGCCATGACGGTAGCCTGTAGCGCCTGTCACGGTGCTGACGGCAATAGCGCTGTACCGAATTTTCCCAAGTTGGCGGGCCAAGGGCAGCGTTATTTACTCAAGCAGCTGATGGATATTCGCGACGGTGCGCGCCCAATCCCGACGATGGCCGGCCAGGTCGATAACATGACGAACCAGCAGTTGGCCGATATTGCAGCTTTCTACGCCAGCAAACCGGTGAGCGGAAGCCGGGCGAATCCCGAGCTGGTGGGCCTTGGTGAAACAATTTTTCGTGCGGGTATTCCTGCGCGCAAGGTAGCGGCATGCAGTGGTTGTCACTCACCGAACGGCAAGGGCAATTCGCTGGCGGGCTATCCGGCGCTTCACGGGCAACACCCGGAGTACATCGCACTGCAGTTGCGTGAGTATCGTAAGGGATACGATGATCCTGCGGGGCGCACCAACGATGGCGACACCAAAATTATGCGCGCTAACGCATTCGGCCTCAGTGATAAGGAAATCGACGCGGTAGCAAGTTACGCGGCTGGTTTGAAGTAAGCTGCGTTCCTCAGTACTCGAAAAGGTGGCCATTGAGCCACCTTTTTTATCCGGGGTAGAACAGCACGCCGGAATCGTGGTCTGATAACGGTAACCTGACAATGGAGAATCTCATGTTGAAGCGCGTTATAGCCTTGGCCTTGCTGCTGTTGGCTCCTCTGGCAGCTCTCGCCCAAGACACGGAAACCACGTCTTGGGAGGAAGGTACCCATTACGACCTCATCGTGCCCGCTTTGCGCACGGCAAATCCCGAGCAGGTCGAAGTCGTCGAATTCTTCTGGTATGGCTGTGGCCACTGCTACACCTTCGACCCACTGATCAGCCGCTGGAAAGAAACGCTTGCCGATGACGTCGATTTCAAGGGTTCCCCCGCCGTGTGGAACCAGCCCATGGAGCTGCATGCCTCCATGTACTATACCGCCGACGTGCTGGGCGTGCTGGATTCCCTGCACACAGTGATGTTTCAGGCAATGAACGTTGATGGTAAGCGCCTGGGGTCTGAAGACGAAATTCGTAAGCTGTTCACCTCCAATGGTGTCAGTGGAGAAGACTTTGACAAGGCCTTCTCCTCGTTTGGGGTGAGCAGCCAGGTTCGTCAAGCCAACAGCCGTGCACGGGCTGCCAAAATCACCGGTACGCCAGAGATGATGGTTAACGGTAAGTACCGCATTAGTATTCGTAAAGCGGGAAGCCAGGCGAATATGCTGAAACTGGCCGATTTTCTGATCGAGAAAGAGCGCGCTGGGCAGGGCGCTACCGCCAGCACTGACTGACCCGCAAAAGACGTAGGTCGGCAGCGCCGTGGAGACCCTCTACTATTCACCAATGTTGTTGGGGGTGGCCCTGTTACTGGCGGTAGCGATTTCTTCTACCGCCTTGTGGCACGTCTCGCGGCCCTACGCGGGCCCTGTGCTCTGGATGGCCGGCAGCTGGACATTGATTGCCGGCATTTTGGTATTCTTCGGGTATATCGCCACCGGCAGCCCGGTGCTCAATGTACTGGGCAACGCAGGCCAGTTAGCGGGTGAGGCGCTGTTTCTGATTGGCATTTTCCACTTTATGGGGCGCACCCTGCCCTGGTGGATTGTGCCTGCCAGTGTGGGCGTGATGGTGGCCTTCAACATTCATTACTGGGTTGTCGCGGGTAGCTCAGATTTCCTTACGGGCGTTTATTCTACCATCGCCGGTTTGTTGCCGCTGCAAGCCATCTGGCTGTTGTTCAAGAGCCGCGAAGATCCCGCCACCCGACCGGCTCAGCTTTTGGTCGGTTGTAGCCTGCTGCTGTACTCTGGGGTGGTGTTGTTACGCGGGTTTTATGGCTACCACGACTGGTGGTACGACAAACCTTATGTCCATCCTGTTGAGTCTTTCAGCTACCTGTTGCCTTACAATTTTGGTATTCCTGCGCTGTTGATGGGTTTTTTCGGGGTTACCCTGATGACCATGCAGCGCATCCTGGCGATGAGCAGAGTCCACCAAATGCGAGCCGAGTATTTGGCCACGCGTGACGACCTCACTCTCCTGCTTAACCGACGCGCCTTTCGCACGGTAGCCGCGCGTGACCTCGCGCGCGCGCAACGTGCTCAGCACTCGCTGTGCATGGCAATGATAGATCTTGATCATTTCAAGCGTATCAACGACAACTATGGGCACAGTTTTGGTGACGAGGCTCTGCGCCATTTTGCCGAGTGCTGGCAGTCCCAGCTGCGAGAAACGGACGTGTTGGCCCGCTATGGGGGAGAAGAGTTTGTGTTGTTGCTTCCTGATACTGCGGCCAATGAGGCGCAGGTACTGTTGGAGCGAGCGCGGCTCGCGCTCGCCGATACTGCGTTAGAGGTGAACGCCCAGCTGGTCAAAGTGACCGTCAGTGCCGGGGTCACGCTGGCCATGCCGGGCGACACGATCGATTCGTTGCTCAGCCGCGCCGACGAGGCGCTGTATCAGGCCAAGGATGCGGGGCGCAACCGTGTGCAGGTTTGGGCACCGAGCGCATAATCGCAGTCAGTGAGTGCACTCTTACATCCCGCTAGGGTAGGCCTCGAGGGTAGTCTTGCCGCTGGCACGTACCTGGTTCAGTGCTAGGGCGTATTCACGCAGTAGCTCCAGGCAGTATACCAAGCGGTCGTGATGGTAAGTGTGTGGGTCCAGGTCGTTGTCTTTTTCGTCGGCGTTGAACACGCCGTTCACATTGCGCACGATCAGGTGCTCAGGAATGAAGCAGACCCGATTATTCTTGTAACCACTCATGCGTAGCTCGGCTACTGGGTAGGATCCGCCGATGGAGCCTGATACGGTAACGATTAACGCAGGCTTGTGGGCCAGTTCTCCACCTGAAGTCCAGAATAGTAGAAAGTTCTTTAGCGCCGCAGGCACCATGCCGTGCCACTCAGGTGCAATCATGATAAACGCGTCGCAGCCGTGCAGGGCTTGCCGCAGCGGGTCGAGAATTGCCTGCCAGCGCGCGTCTTGTGGGTCCCACACGCCCTCCTCCCACAGTGGCAAAGGCTCGTTACCCAAGTCCAGAAACCACACATCGTCACACAGCGCCCGCTCTTCCAGAGTGCGCTTGATGTGGCGGCCAACTTTGGCGCTTTGCGAGTCGGGGCGGTGGCTACCGCTGATAATGCCCAGCTTCATGTTATTGCTCCATATTCAGTGATCAGATATCCAGCCAAGGCGGCACCGGCAAGCCCTTGTTGTGCAGGAACGCCGGGTTGAAAAGCTTGCTTTGGTACCGATTGCCGTAGTCGCAGAGGATGGTCACGATGGTGTGCCCTGGCCCCAGCTGCTCGGCCAGTTTTACCGCGCCTGCGACGTTGACACCGGCCGATCCGCCCAGGCACAGTCCTTCGTGCTGTAGTAAGTCAAACAGCACGGGCAGTGCCTCTTCGTCAGTCACCGTAAACGCGGTATCGACCAAGGCCTGCGCAATGTTGCCGGTGATGTGATTGATGCCAATGCCCTCCATGATCGAAGTGCCTGCACTGGGTGCCAGCTCGCCGCAGTTAAAATAGTGGCTTAGCGATGCGCCCTGTGGGTCCGCGAGCCCAATCACGACGTCTGCGCGGTGCGCCTTGAGTGCCTGAGAGACCCCGGCCAGCGTGCCCCCGGTGCCGACCGCACAGATAAACCCGTCGATCTGCCCTTCAGTTTGGTGCCAGATTTCTTCCCCTGTGGTGTCCCGGTGCATCGTCATATTGGCGAGGTTATCAAACTGTCTGGCCCAAACGGCGCCGGCAGGTTCTGTCGCTGCAAACTTTTCTGCCAGGCGGCGTGCCGTATGTACATAGTGGCCGGGTTCGCTGTAGGAGGTGGCTGGCACGAGGTGTAAATCTGCGCCCAGTAGCTCCAGCGTGTCGATTTTCTCCCGGCTTTGGGTAATCGGCATGACCACTGTGCTGGTGTAGCCCAGTGCGTTCGCCAATAGTGTGAGGCCGATACCCGTGTTGCCCGCAGTACCTTCGACGATTCGCCCTCCCGGACGCAACTCACCGCTGGCAACGGCTGCGCGAATAATCCCCAGCGCGGTGCGGTCTTTTACGGATCCTCCGGGGTTCATGAATTCGGCCTTGCCGAGTATGCGGCAACCGGTGCGCTCCGATACCTGACGCAGGTAAAGCAGCGGAGTGTTGCCGATAAGCTGAGTGACGTCTGCAGCGGTAGCCACGGCGCGTTTCTCCGGTAAAAACGAGTGCGCAGTATGCCATAGCGCATGCAGCGGGTCAGTGTTCCGCGCGCTCAATACAAGGTGTTGCTGTGCTGCCTTCGCGCCAGGCGGTTCGCAAGTAGCCCGAGTGCCAACCCTGCCATACCGAGTAGTAGAATTCCTGCCAGCATTGGCTGTGGTGAGTCGTGGAGAAATACGCTGACCAAGCCGGCCGCGGCTGCGGAAACGCCCATCTGTATAAAACCCAGCAGAGCAGACGCTGTGCCCGCCATATGCGGGTACGGCTGCAGGGCGAGGCTCATCGCATGGGGTAGGGTGAGGCCCATGCCCGCGGTATACAGCATCATGGGTATCGCCAGCGCGGCCACGCTCGTGTCGAATACCGTCCCCGCTGCGGCGATACATACGCTGGCCATCGCGACGACCACGGTACCAATGAGCAGCACACGGGGCGAGTCGAGGCGGATGGCGAGGCGAGCGCTAAGGGCGCTCCCGGCAATGTAGCCAGCCACGGTGGTGAGAAAAATCGGCCCGAAGTATTTTTCCGGCAATTGCAGCATTTCAATGTAGACGAAGCCGGACGAGGACAGGTATACCATCATTCCTGCGTAGACGAGTGAGCTGCTGACCACCACTGCCATGAACGCTCCGCTACCCAGCAGGGCCGCATAATTGCGAGCGATGGTGCCGGGGTGCAGGCTTTGGCGCACCGGCAATGATTCTCCCAGGTATCGATGCAGCACGAACAGTATCAGCACTCCATACAGCCCCAAAAACATGAAAATGCTGCGCCAGGGAAAAAACAGCATTAACAGGCTGCCCAAGCTCGGTGCTACCGCGGGCGCCAGTGCCATCAACATGGCAATGAGTGACAAGGCACGCGCTGCTTTGCGCGGGCCGAACAGGTCGCGGGTTATGGTGCGTGCCAGTGTGGGGCCAACACAGGCGCCAACGCCTTGCAGGAAGCGGTAAGCCAGTAATTCCTCGATGCTGGAGGCCAGGCTGCAGCCAGCGCAGCCCACGATGAACAGCAGTGTCCCCCCGGTAATGATGGGCTTGCGGCCATAGCGGTCGGCCAGTGGCCCGCAGACTAGATGGAATATGGCAAAGCCTGCCAGGTAGGCGCTCAGGGTAAGCTGGATGCTGCCGACGTCGGTATTCAGCGCTACCCGCATGGCGGGCATGGCCGGCAGGTACATGTCTACGCTCAGCGGCCCTAGCGCCACCAGCGTTGCCAGCATGGCCAGTAACCAGGGAGAGTCTGTACTGAGGTGTCGAGTGCTCATGGGTCGGCGATGCTATCACGGCGCATCGCCGACGGGCTCACGGTTTCTCGAATTTGAGCACAGTTTTCCACCATAAGCGCGGCAGCAGTGCGTGCCAGAGCATTAGCAGGCGTGCCTCGCCTGGGTAAATAATATCGCGATTCTTGCTGATGCCCTTCTCAATTGCATTGACGATTTTTTCCGGATCTGAAAGCCGGCCCGACTTTTTGGCTTCAATCAGGCTGGCCGGGCTATCGGTCGCCAGCGTCTGGTCGATTAAAGGCGTGTTGACCGGAGGCGGGCAGACCAGATGAACGTTGACCCCGGAGTCGCGCAGCTCATTCTGCAAAATTTCCACGTAAGTGTTAACGGCCGATTTGGTCGCGCAGTAGCCACCCATGTGGGTAACCAGTGCGTAACCGGCAACTGAGCCAAAGGCCACAATACGGCCGCTGCCTCGGCTCAGCATGGACGGCAGCACGCTGCGTATCACATAGGTGGTGCCAAAGTAGTTGATACGGAAAAGGCGCTCCATGCCCTCATGGGTGTGATCCATGAGCTTGTGGCTGGGCATGAGGGCGGCGGCGTGCACCAGTAAATCGATGGGCCCGACTTCTCCTTCCACCTGAGCGACTTTGCTTTCAACATCGGCCAAGTCACCAATGTCACAGCGCAACCCCCGGATGCGGTCGTCCTCCGCAGAAACCGCTTCAATGCCGGCCTCATTGACGTCGAAAACTACCACCCGGGCACCGCGCCCTGCCAGACGCAAGGCAATGACACGCCCCATGCCGCTGGCACCGCCTGTAATCAGGGCCACTTTGTTGTGCATATCGAGCATGGCATGACTCCTTTTTCGTCACGAGCATAATGCGCGGTGTGTCTGCCTAGAGGCAAGTTCCAGTTTGGCCACTGAAACTGGCCGCGGTGGAGCGCCCCGATTGGCTTTGCAGGCCCGGCTGAGGGATCGATTTAGACTTCCGTGTCGTTGTCTAGGTGCTCCAGAGGCAGGGCGGTGTTCTGTATCACGCGGCGCAGTTCGAAGCTGGAGTGCACGCCGGTGACGCCGGGAATGCGGGTCAGCTTGCCGAGCAGGAAGCGCTCGTAGTGCTGCATATCCGGGATGACCGCCTTGAGCAAGTAGTCGGCGCTTTGCCCCGTGACGACGGAGCATTCCATGACCTCCGGAAACTCATGGATCTGGGCTTCAAAGGCCTCGAAGCGGTCCGGGGTGTGGCGGTCCATGCTGATGCCGATGTAGGCGGTAAGCTTCAACCCCAGGCGGGCCTGATCCAGCAGCGTGGCCGTTCCGCGAATGAGGCCGGAGTCTTCCAGTCTTTTCACCCGCCGAGCGCAGGGGGTTGCCGACAGGCCCACCCGCTCTGCCAGGTCGAGGTTGCTGATGCGCCCATCCCGCTGGATGATATTCAGGATGCGCCGGTCGGTACGGTCCAGTTTCATACCCGTGCGTCCCTGTGTTCTGACAGTTGCAGGATCAGGCTGCGGTGTTCGCTTGCCACCGGCATTACCGACAGTCTGTTGCGCTCAAGCAGCGCAAATCCCGTCAGCGCTGCAGCGTGTTGCCGTAGCTCGGCCAGCGGCAGTGGCCGCCTGAGGTGGCGCTGGTAGTGTATGTCGCGCAGCACCCAGCGCGGGTTGGCGGGATCGCTGCGCGGATCGTAGTAGTCTGACAGGGGGTCAAACTGGCTGGGGTCGGGGCGCGCCTCGCTGGCCACCTCGGCTATGCCGACGATAGCGGGCAGCGCGCAGCTCGAATGGTAGATAAACACTTCATCCCCGGTGTGCATGCCATCGCGCAGAAAATTGCGCGCCTGATAGTTGCGCACGCCGTCCCAAGGCTCTGTTTGCGCCGGGCGCGCCGCGAGGTCGCTCAGGCTGAACGTGTCCGGTTCTGTTTTCAGCAGCCAGCAAGCCATTGCGTCTACCTTCATGAGTGTTTCGCATTAAAACTTTGTAGTGCGAGCATTCTCGCTCCGATATAGCCATAATAATAGATTAAGTCACTCAAAAAACTAATATTTTATAGATTTATATCTAATAAAAGGCGGAAATTGGTGTGTTTTTGCAGTAATTCACCTGCTGGCAACGTTTATACTAGGCACTCGGCTGAAGCGCTCCGGTGCCGTTGCAGAGTTCTCCTACCCGGCGAAACTGTAAAGCAGCGGGCCTCACGAGGGCTGGTCAGGCAGGGCACTAACCTGCGCGACCCCGGAAGCACAGCCGCCTGTTGTACTGTTCGCAGCAAACCCGTCAGAGGACAAAGCATGAGTTCATTCAATTATCGCAAGTATCCGCCTTTTGCGCCCATCCAGATGGCGGCGCGGCGTTGGCCGGATCGGCAGATCACCCACGCGCCGCGTTGGTGCAGTGTCGACCTGCGTGACGGTAACCAGGCGTTGATTGAACCCATGACGGCCCGACAAAAATCCCGGCTCTGGGATCAGCTGGTGAAGATTGGCTTCAAGGAAATCGAGATCGGCTTTCCATCCGCTTCCAGCCACGATTTCAACTTTTGCCGCGAGCTGATTGAAAACGGCCGCATTCCCGAGGAAGTCACCATTCAAGTGCTTACCCAGGCACGTCCCGAATTGATCGAAAAGACTTTTGAAGCCTTGCGCGGCGCGCGGCGCGCGATTGTGCACGTCTATAATTCGACTTCCACCGTGCAACGTGAGCAGGTGTTTGGCCTCGATCGCGCGGGCATTGTAGAGATTGCAGCCAAGGGGGCGCAGCTGGTGCGTGACGCTGCGGCGCGCTATCCGGACACCGAGTGGGTTTTCGAGTATTCGCCCGAGAGCTTTACCGGCACCGAACTTGATTTTGCCGTGGAGGTGGTGGATGCGGTAACTGCCGTGTGGCAGCCAACCCCCGAGCACCCGGTGATCATCAACCTGCCGGCTACGGTGGAGATGAGCACCCCCAATGTATATGCGGATCAAATTGAGTGGTTTTGTGATCACGTGAATAACCGCGAAGCCTTATTGATCTCCCTGCACACGCACAATGACCGGGGCTGCGCGGTGGCTGCCGCCGAGCTGGGTGTGCTGGCCGGTGCGGACCGGGTTGAGGGCACGCTCATGGGCAACGGCGAGCGCACCGGCAATATGGACGTGGTGACCATGGCCATGAATCTCTATAGCCAAGGCGTCGACCCACAACTCAAGCTGGGGCATATGGACGAGATTATTCAAACCGTGAAGGAATGCACGCAGTTACCGGTGCACCCGCGGCACCCCTACGCGGGTGAGCTGGTGTTCACTGCGTTTTCGGGTAGCCACCAGGATGCCATTAAAAAATGCCTGTCAAAGCGTGAGCAGCAGTCACCGTGGCAAGTGGCTTACCTCCCGATTGACCCTGCGGATATTGGCCGTTCCTATCAAGAAGTTATCCGCATCAATAGCCAGTCAGGCAAGGGCGGTATCGCTTACGTGTTGGAACGCAACTACGGCTATGCCCTGCCGCGCTGGCTGCAGATCGATTTCAGTGCAGCGGTGCAGGCGTTTGCCGAAGTGCAGGAATCGGAGGTGACGCCGGAGGCCATTCATGATCTGTTTCAAAGTACCTATTTGAGTGGCGCCGGGCGCTGGGCACTGGGCGATTATCAGGTGAGCCGCGCCGAGGGTGTTGACCAATTGCAGGCGGAGCTGCTGGAAGCGGGCGCTCGCAAGGTACTTAATGGCACAGGAAACGGGGTTGTGGCCTCGTTTGTGGATGCCATGCAGCAATTTACCGGCCGCCAGATCGTGCTGGTGGAGTACAACGAGCATGCGCTTAGCCAGAGCGCGGACGCAGAGGCCGTGTGCTACATCCAGCTCAATATCGACGGTGAGCGTTACTGTGGCGTTGGGCGTAGCTCAGACATCATTCAGGCATCTCTGGACGGTATTCTCGGCGCCATCAACCGGGCAGCGGCCCAGGGCCAGACTGCCGCGGCTTGATGTTTACGCTAGCGGCTTAGCCAACATATTGGCCGGTCGCTAGCGCCATTACCTCGGCACCCACATCGGCTTCGTTGGAGAACACGCCGCGACTCACGCCAATCAGGCCGCCACCCACGGCCTGTGGGTTGAAGGCACTTGTTTGGCCGCTCAGCTACGCCGTCGCGCACTCTTGCCGCCAGCACTGCAATAGCAGGCGGCTGGCATGTACAGGATTTGCTTATTGTTGCTGGCGCTGGGCCTGCTCACGGTCGTTCTGCAAGCACGGGATGGTGTATTCTACGATTCCGTAGAGGACGCTTTTGAATGGATATGGGTCTGCTGTTACAAACCAATTTTCTGCTGGGCTATCGGCAGCGGCGTCGCGTCGGTTGGCGGTTACAGTTTGTTTCCGCGGTTGGGCAAGTAAGCCAATCTCACGAATGGCCGTTATGAGCAACCGTGATGAGTGATAACGGAGCAAACTTTGCTGGCATCGAAGCCGCACGGGCGCGTATTCGCGATTTAGTGCATAGGACGCCAGTCGTGACCAGCAGTTTGTTGGATACACACACCGGTGCACAGCTGTACTTCAAGTGTGAAAACCTGCAGAAAGTCGGCGCCTTCAAAGCGCGTGGCGCCAGCAATGCGGTGTTTGGCCTTACCTCGGCACAGGCGAAAAGCGGCGTGGCGACTCATTCCTCGGGTAATCACGGTGCGGCTCTGGCGCAGGCGGCCCGGCAGCGCGGCATTACGGCGCACGTGGTGATGCCGGCCAATGCGCCCGCGGTGAAGAAAGAAGCGGTGGCGGCCTATGGTGGTTTGATCATCGAATGTGAACCCACGTTGGCGGCGCGCGAGCAAACGCTGCAGCGGGTGGTAGCGGCGACCGGTGCTCACGTTATCCATCCGTATGCCGATGCACGGGTCATCGCCGGGCAGGGCACGCTGGCGCTGGAGGTGCTGGAACAAGTGCCCGACCTCGAGGTGATTGTGCTGCCGGTGGGCGGTGGCGGGCTGCTGGCAGGCGTTGCGCTGGCGATTAAGCACTTGCGCCCTGAGGTTGAAGTGGTGGCCGCAGAGCCAGAGGGCGCCGACGATGCGTTTCGGTCTTTTGGCCTGGGTGAGCTGCAGCCCTCTGTGGCACCCAATACCATTGCGGACGGCTTGCTGGCGGGCCTGGGTGCCATAAACTTTGCACTCATACAGCGCCATGTGGATACCATTCTCACCGTTTCAGATGCGGAGATAGTGCAGGCCATGCGGCTGCAGTGGAGCCGCCTGAAAACGGTGGTCGAGCCCTCGGGGGCGGTCAGTTTCGCCGCCGTCCTGGCACATCCTGAGCGGTTTCGCGGCCGCCGGGTCGTCGCCGTGATTAGCGGCGGCAATCTTGACCTCGATAAACTGCCTTGGTGACCGCGATGACTACTGCTACGGATTATCCACGTTTTCATCTAGCCCTTCCGGTTGACGACCTGCAGGCTGCCGACCATTTTTACGCAGGCCTGCTGGGTTGCCCGCGTGGCCGGTCTTCCTCGCGTTGGATAGACTACGACTTTTGGGGGCACCAGCTGGTGGCGCACCTGGTGTCCGCGGAGGCCATGCCGTCGGTTGCGCGCAATCCGGTCGACGGTGAGGAGGTGCCGGCGTCACACTTCGGCGTGGTGCTGCCGTGGGAAGATCTCGATCGCCTGATTGCCCGGCTGGTGAGTCACGGTATCGACTTTGCCATGGCGCCCACGGTGCGCTTCGCCGACCGTCGCGGTGAACAGAAGACCTGCTTCGTGCGTGATCCTGCGGGTAATTACCTTGAATTCAAGGCCTTTCGCCATATCGAGATGCTGTTTGCCAGCGACGGGCTGGATTACCCGTGAGCGCCACGGCGCTGAGGCGCGGCCTCTGGCATACGGTAGTCGGCCTGTTGTTGCTCTGCGTGCTGGCGGGCTGCAGCAGCACCTCCTTTTTCTATAACCGGCTGGATTTCTTTGTGCCGTGGTATTTGGGTGACTATGTCAGCCTTGATCGTAGCCAGGATGAGTTGCTGGAAAACCAGCTGCAGCCGTTTCTTGCCTGGCATAGGCAGGATGAACTGCCGCGTTATATCGCCCTTCTGGATCGCGCTCAAAGCACCCTGGACCGGCCGGTGACGCGGGATGATTTGGCGGATTTGGTGGTGGATGGGGAGCGGGCTCTGGACCGGCTGCAGAACAGGGCGCTGGATTGGATGCTGGTGCTGGGTGACGCCTTGCGCGAGGATCAGTTGGCAGATTTCATGCGCGAGCTGCGTGAGCAGCAGGCAGAATTCGAGGAGAAGTATCTCGAGCGCGATGATGCGCGTTACCAGGATGATGCCTGCGAACGCTTGCAGGATAATGCCCGGCGCTATTTGGGGCGCCTGCAGAGCGAGCAGAAAACGCGGTTGGCGGTAGGTTGCGCCAGCCTCCAGCGCTCGGACGGTGTGTGGTTGGCCGAGCGTGAGGCCTGGCTGGACCGGGTTGAAGTGTTGTTGCAACGCGAACCCGATTGGCACGCGGCACTGCGTCAGGCGCTGACACAGCGTCGGGAGAATGTCGCTGACGCTTATCGTGACATCTGGAGCCACAATACCAGCGTCATTCAACGCGCGGTGGTTGACCTGCTCAATACACGCACCGAGCGTCAGGATGTGCATTTACGCCGTGAACTCGGCAAGTTGCGTGCTGATCTGGTCGCGCTGGTTGAGCAGGGCCGCGATGACGCTGCGCGGCTGGCAACCTCTGCCGGTGAGGCCTGACGGATCATGGCTCTGCTACGACGCACTCTCCTTGGTTCTGTGCTGGCACTGTTGGTTGCGGCTGGGGCCGTCTGGGTCCATCTGAAGTCTGCCGCGGTGCCCGCTCAAGGTGGCCAGCTGACGTTGCCTGGCCTGACGGCACCGGTGACGGTGCTTCGCGATGATCTGGGCATGGCCTATCTGTTTGCCGACACCACGCCCGACCTGCTGCGTGCCCAAGGCTTTATTACCGCACAGCACCGGCTGTTCCAGATGGAATTATTCCGCGCCACCTGGCAGGGCCGCTTGTCGTCGGTGCTCGGTGAGAAAAGCCTGGCGAGCGATATCCGTATGCGCGTGCTGGGCATTGAGCGCAACAGTCGTCGGCACAGCGAGCAGCTCAGTGCGGCGACTCGCGCCTGGCTACAGCCCTATGTAGACGGCGTAAACGCCTATGTGGTTGCCTACCCTGACGACCATCCCCTTGAGCTGGGATGGGTTGGCCTCGATCCACGGCCCTGGGAGTTGGCCGATTTGGTCGCGCTGATTCATTTTGTGCACTATACCCACGCCACCAATTTCCAGGCGGAGCTATTGGGGCAGCAGTTGGTCGACCATTTGGGCCCAGAGCGAGCAGCGCAGTTGATGCCGTTGTTGCGCAGCCCTGACCGCGTCAACGCAGAGAGGCCCCGTCACTTGCCCCCGCCGGCTGCAGCGCAGGTGAAACCGGGCCCTGCCGGCGTGCACTCGCTGTTGTTCTCGGATACTCCACAGCACGGTGGAATTGGCTCCAACAACTGGGCAGTCGGTGCTGAACGCAGTGCCGCCGGCCACGCCATGCTGGCCAATGACCCACACCTGGATAACCGGATCCTGCCTGGCATGTTTCATCCCATAGGCCTTTTTGCGCCGGGCATTCAGGCGGTGGGAGCCACCTTGCCGGGCTTGCCGGGTTTATTGCTGGGGCGCACCGAGCATGTTGCTTTTGGTGTCACCAATGCTTACGGCGATGTGCAAGATATTTACCTGGAAACCCTGGATCCGGCCGATCCAGAGCGCTACCTGCAGGGCGGAGAAAGCCTGCCGTTTGAGCGCAGCGAGCAGGTTATTGAGATCAAGGACAATGCGCTGCCGGGAGGTGTGCGTGAATACCCGCTCACCGTTCGTTACACGCGCCGTGGCCCGGTGATCAGCGATCATCAAGCGTTAGATCAGAGTTTGGATTACGGGCGAGGGTCGGGCAGCAGCCAAGTACTCGTGCTGCGCACAACGGCTTGGGAAAAGCACGCTCCCCAGCTGGGTATAGAGGGCTTGTTGAACGCGGCAGACGCTCAGGCCTTTGATGCTCGGGTGCAGGATATCGACCTGATGATGTTCAACTTCGTGTTTGCCGATGACCAGGGAAATATCGGGCACCGCGCCTCGGGTGCATTGCCGGTGCGGGAGGGCGCAGATGGCAGCTTGCCCCGGCAAGTTCCGGTTGATGGTGGTGACGATTGGGTTGGCTGGATACCGAAGGGCAGTATGCCGGGTTCCTTCAACCCTACCCGAGGCTGGGTGGGCACCGCGAACCACGATACGCGGCCGGCTGATTTCCCTTGGTACTACACGAGCTACGTAGCGCCGGACTATCGCTATCGACGCATGGGCCAGGTGCTTAATCAGGCCACCGACATGACCGTCGCGTCGCATTGGGCACTTATGGCAGATAATCGGAACCTGCAGAGCGACACACTGCTGCCGCCTATTCTTGACGCGCTGGCTGGACGGCCAGAGCATGCCGATCTTTACAATCTGCTGGCGAGCTGGGATGGCGTGGACCGTGCGGATAGCCCGGCTCCGCTCATCTACCAGGCACTTTACAGAGAAATTGCGCAGGGCACCTTTGGCGATGATCTTGGGCCTACCTTGGCTGGCACTATGCTCAGCAGCTGGTATTTCTGGCAGCAGCGCTTTGAGGCTTTACTGGCCGCCCCCAACGGCGATTGGTTTGACGATATCGGTACTCCGGGCCAACGTGAAACGCTGGCCGATGTGATTCGCACCGCCACGCCCAGGGTGCGTGCCAGCCTCGAGGCGCTGTACGGACCCGATGCCAATGCCTGGCGCTGGGGCCGGGCACATACCCTGAGTTTCGTCAGCCCATTGCGGCCCACAGGGCTTGGCAGCGGCTTGGCGGGTAGTTTTCAGCGAGAGCGCAGCGGCAGTGGTGAAACGCTCAACCGGGGTATCTATGCGTTCCAGCAGCCGTTCGCGGTTAATTTCTTTGCCTCATTGAAGTTGGTGGTGGACTTCGCGGACCCGGATAAAGTTGAGGCAGTGCTTGCGGGCGGTGTCGTTGAGCGCCATTTTCAGCCGCATCAGAGCGACCAGGCGCGGTTGTGGGCGGACGGCGAACGCCGGGCGTGGTGGTTCGATCCCGAGCAGGTTAGGGCTCACGCACGTAGCAAAACGCTGCTGGTTCCTGAGTAGAATGAGCGCATACTGTTCTTAATCACGGCTTCAGCTTCGCCGTGCAGAATAGTCACAAATACAGGCCGGGGGGTCGTTTATGCGCCAGCAAGAATTGTCAGCAACCTTGAAAGCGTATCCCGTATGGGATGCGGTAACGCGCTGGTTCCACTGGATCAACGTGCTGTGCGTGCTTGGCCTGCTGGCGGTGGGTGTCGTCATTCTCAATGCCAGCACCTTGGGGGTGAGCGGCGACGGTAAACTGGCGCTGAAAACCGTCCACGTGTGGATAGGCTACGTGTTTGCTGTCAATTTGTTGTGGCGAATCGTCTGGGGGTTTATCGGCAACCGCTATGCGCGCTGGTCCGCAGCGCTGCCGGCGGGGCGCGGCTATGGGCGTGATCTGGTGGCCTACCTGCGCGGTGTCAAAGCCGGTGAGCCGCCTGCTTACCGTGGGCACAATCCGCTGGGCCGGATTATGGTGGGTGCTCTGCTCCTTCTGTTGGTTAACCAGTGTGTCACCGGCCTGGTGCTGGCGGGTACCGACTTGTATTTCCCGCCGTTCGGGTACTGGTTTTTGGACTGGGTGGGCGTGGCCGGCGCTACCGCGGAACAGCTGGCGGGCTTGAAGCCCGCGCAGACTGAATTGCTGAACGCGGAGGCCTATGCTGCAATGCGCGACTTCCGCAAACCTTTTATTCAGTTACATGAGCTGGGGTTTTACGCGTTGCTGTTTGCCATCCCGCTGCACATTGCTGGTGTGGTCGTTACTGAGTTGCGTGAGCGGAACGGGCTGGTATCCGCAATGTTTTCTGGCGACAAGGTGTTTACCGGGGAGCCGCGGGACTGACTTAGTCGCAGGGACTCTATTCATCGTAGTCCTCAATATCGATGTTGATTTAGCGAATATCGTCGCCACCGTTAGCGGCTTTAGCCGCGAGCGGTTGCATTATTGGGTGCAGCCGATTCTTGAGCACGGCCGTTTGGGCGGTGGTGTGAGTGGCAGCGTCACGGCCCCTGCAAGCGGCGCGGACTCAGAGTGACTTGAAAAACACCTTGGAGTTGCGCTGCAAGTTGTAGAGTGCCTGTTTTTGCGCCGGCAGGGCATCCCGTGAGCGCTCCTCAAATCCCTGTTCCACAAACCAGTGCGCAGTCTGTGTGGTCAGTACAAAGACCCGGTTCAGCCCGAGTGCGCGTGCTTCCCGTTCAATTTCCTTAAGCAGGCGCTGGCCGCGCTGGCCACCCCGATAATCGGGATGGGACACAATGCAGGCCACTTCGCCGCAGTTTTCCTCCGGGAACGGATAGAGCGCTGCGCAGGCAATCGTGCGTCCATCCCGTTCGATGATGCGAAACTGGCGAATCTCGTTTTCCAGTAATTCACGCGAGCGTTTGAGCAGCACGCCTTCGCGCTCCAGAGGCTCTATCAGCTCGAGAATGCCACCCACATCATCAATGCTGGCACTGCGCGTTTGCTCGTAGTCATCCTTGGCTACCAGCGTGCCGTTTCCGTCATGGGTAAAGAGCTCCTCGAGCAGCGCGCAATCGTCGCGGTAGCTGACGATGTGACAGCGGGAAACACCTGCCAGACAGGCGCGCTTCGCCGTCGCCAGCAGTTTTTCCTGTTCGCCGTCCTGCCCCTCTATGCCGGCAATATTAGCCACCGTCAGCTGTCGCAGCAGTTTGCCTTCGCGGCCGGTGATGCCCGGGGCGCTGCCAAACAGCACTAGCTTGTCGGCGCCGATACCGGCGGCGCAGTGCACCGCAATATCTTCCAGCATCAGGTTAAAAATTTCGCCGGTGGGTGAATAGCCCAGGGGTGACAGCAGCACAATGGAGCCAGCGGCAAGTTGCTGTTGGATGCCGGCGTTGTCGATGCGTCGCACGCGGCCCGTGTGCTGGAAGTCGACGCCATCCACCACGCCCAGCGGCCTTGCGGTAACAAAATTGCCCGAGCATACGCGCATGCGTGCGCCCTGCATGGGCGAGTTGGGCAATCCCATCGAGAACAGGGCTTCAATCTGTGCACGTAATGAGGCCGCGGCGTCGGTGACATGGTGCATGGTCGCGCTGTCGGTAATGCGCATGTCTTCGTGGAAGCGGCTGGGAATTCCCGCTGCCGCCAATCGACAGTCGATCTGTGGCCGGTTGCCATGTACCAGCACCAGGCGAACACCTAGGCTGTGCAGCAAAGCGAGGTCGTTGAGGATGGTCGGGAAGTTGGGATCTTGAGCGGCATCACCCCCCAGCATCAGGACAAACGTCCGGTTCCGATGTGTATTGATGTAGGGCGCGATATTCCTGAACCAGCGAATATGGCTACGGCCGGGGGTGGTCACGTTATGTGTTCCGCTTGTTTGTTGCGAGTGTGTGCCAAGAGTACCCAATGCGGGCGCTGCCGACTAATGCAAATTTTCACAGCGTTGCTGCGCTCATGGCCTGTGCGCGTTGCCGGCAGCGTGTTACTTCCCTTTGTTTAAAGGCAGTAATGCGCAATGCAGGACCTCAGCAGCTCAATGCAGGGCTGAATCTGGTTCAGCTCCAAAAACTCATCCGGCTGATGGGCGCGGTCAATGGATCCCGGCCCCATCACGATGGTTTCCATGCCCATGGCTTGTAAAAATGGAGCTTCGGTCGCAAAACCGACTGCCATTGCACTGTGGCCTGTGAGTTTTTCTGCGAGGCGCACCAAGTCGCTGTTGGCCGGCTGCTCAAAGGGCTGCACCGGCTCAACCAATGAGCGCAGCACCATGGTGGCGCCACGCTCACGGGCTATCGAGTGCAAGCGCTGCTCCAGCTGTTCGCGCACACCGGCGGCGGCCGCAGAGGGCGTCAAGCGCAGGTCAAAATGCAGCTCACAGCGTCCGCAGATGCGGTTTGGGCTGTCCCCGCCATGTATGCAGCCGAGGTTGAGCGTGGGGAACTCCACCTCGAACGCGCTGTTGGCATGCTGCACGGCAAGCTCGCCGCGAAACTGCATAAGTTCAGCAATAAGCTCGTGCATGATATCAATGGTATTCAGGCCAAGGGCAGGGTTGGAGGAGTGCCCCGCCTGCCCGGTGATTTCAATGGACTCCATCATAATGCCCTTGTGCAAACGCACGGGCTGTAATGATGTGGGCTCGCCGATGATCGCCGCTCTGGCGCGAGGGCGCCCCGCGGCGGCCAGTGCCCGAGCGCCGTTCATGGAGCTTTCTTCATCGGCCGTGGCGAGAATGATCAGGGGTTGACGCAGGGTTTTACCGGCAAAGGCACTGGCCGCGGCGATAGCAATGGGGAAGAACCCCTTCATGTCTGTGCTGCCCAGGCCATAGAGGCGCTGGTCGCGCTCGGTGAGTTGCAGCGGGTCGGAGAGCCAGCGGCCGTCATCAAAGGGTACGGTGTCGGTGTGCCCTGCCAGCACCAAGCCCCCGGGGCCACTGCCTAGCGTGGCAATCAGGTTGGCTTTGCGCCCATCGGGCGTGACATCCATGATTTCGGTACGAAAGCCCAGCACTTTCAGCCAGTCTGCCAGTAATTCCACCACCGCGCGGTTCCCCTGATCCCACGCGGGGTCGGTAGAGCTGACGGAGGGCGTGGCGACGAGCGCGCGCAGCTGGCTGATAATCTGTTTTTCGTACTCTGACATGGCTGATTATCCAAAGATGCCCTTGAAGGTAAAGAAGAAGATGATTGAGAGCCCGGCACCTGCCGGCAGGGTAATGATCCAGGACATGAAAATCGTGCCGATCGTGCGCAAGTTGAGCGCAGCAATGCCTCTTGCAAAGCCAACACCCAGAATGGCACCCACCAGTGTGTGGGTGGTGGAAATCGGCAACCCGGTTCCCGATGCCAGCACAACGGTGGAAGCGGCACCCAGCTCCGCCGCAAACCCGCGGCTGGGCGTAAGCTCGGTAATCTTGCGGCCGACGGTCATGATCACTTTCCAGCCATAGGTTGCCAGCCCCACCACGATGCCCATGGCGCCGACCAGCAGGATCCACCAGGGCAGCGCCGCCTGAGAGGCAATAACGCCCCCGGACATGACGGTACTGGCGACCGCAGCGAGCGGCCCTACCGCATTGGCAACATCGTTGGAGCCGTGCGCGAAGGCCATGGCGCAGGCGGTGAAGATCATCAAAATACCAAACAGGCGCTCCACGTTGGCGAAACGATGCTGCTGATTGGTCTCTGGTTTGATGCGGTTGACCAGCACGCTGCCGATCGCTGCGACAGCCAGGCCAATCAGGAACGACAGCGGCACGGCGTTGGCGAACTTTGAACCCAACCCCAGGTCCATTTCCACGCCGATGTGTTTCAGGCCCTTGAGCAGCGTGACCATGGAGATCATGAAGCCCACCATCCACATATAAAGGGGGATGAAGCGTTTGGCTCGAGTAAAGGGGTCATCGGTATCGAGAATGAGGATTTTGACGCTCATAAAGAGCGCGAAGGAGATGGTTCCGGCCAGTAGTGGTGACACCAGCCAGCTGGCCGCGATGGTGCCAACTTTATCCCAGTGTACTGCGTCAACGCCGATGCCCACTGCGGCGAAACCCACAATGGCGCCGACAATGGAGTGCGTGGTCGACACAGGCCAGCCCTTGATGCTGGCAATCATCAGCCAGGTGCCGGCGGCGAGCAGAGCCGAGAGCATGCCGTAGATCATTAACTCCGGCCTGCCCTCCATGGAGTCGGCATCGATGATGCCTTGGCGAATGGTCGCGGTCACTTCGCCGCCGGCCAGGTAAGCCCCCAAAAATTCAAAGACGATCGCAACCAGAATAGCCTGCTTGAGCGTCAGAGCTTTAGAGCCTACCGAGGTCCCCATGGCATTGGCGACGTCGTTGGCGCCGACCCCCCACGCCATAAAAAACCCGAACAGGCAGGCCAGTACCAGCAGCAGCGTGCCGTGTTCTGCAATTATGTCCATGCGCTTGTCCTATTTTGCCATCAGTATCTGCAGTCGGTGACCCACTCGCTCGGCGGAGTCCGCCAGTCCTGCGAGCAGTTCAATCACCTTGTAGTAGAACATCACGTCCACCGGGTAGAGTTTTCTTTCCAGCTTGAACAGTTTGGCGCGCAGCGTTCGTGATTGTTTGTCGGTACGCCCCTCCAGTTTGTCCAGCTCTTTGATCAGGCCTTCAACGCGCACCACTTCACGGCCACTGAAGCCGACCTCCAGCAATTCGTCCAGTTCGCGAATCGCAACCAGGGCTTGCTCGCAGGTGGCGGTACAGGCGCGAGTGAACTCAAGCAGGTGTTTTTCCAGTTTGTCGGGGAAACGCATTTCACGTCCCAGCATAAGGCCCGCGATGTCCTTGGCCGTATTGGCCACGTGGTCTTGAATCGTCACCAGTTCCAGCAAATCGGTACGTGGCACCGGCAAGAACAGGCTGTTGGGCAGGTGTCGGCGCACTGATCGCTTGAGCTTGTCCGCGGCCTCCTCGGCCTCGGCGATGCGCCGGAAAATGTCCTCGGCCTCTTTCCAGTCGTCATTTTGTGCGGCCTCAATGAACACCGGCAGCAGCTGGGCCGCGTCGTTGGCGACCTGCATGTGCTCTTGGATGGGCCTGATCGGTGAGCGACCGAACAGGCTGCTGAGCGGATTCGAACTGGGCATCACTGGCTCTCCTGTAGGAAGGCGCGAAGTATAGGTGAGGGTTGGTCTTCTGTCACACCGGTCGAAGCGCGGCGGTACTGGCTTGTGTTAGCATGTTAGCTGCCCCAACAAAGAGAGTCTCAGCACCATGACCGCCACCTTTGGCCCTGAATACGCCGAGCGGTCGCTCGAGCTGCACGTGATGGCGCAAGAGTTGCATACGGCGGGCCGCTTGTCTGCGCTTGATCGTGATCGCTTGATCAAGGTCAACGCGGGCAGCATTCACCCGCTGGTGTATGTCGCCGAGCAAAAGCTGGCGGATGCCCGGCACGGCGGCAAGCGGCTGGACATGGGCGCTTTGCTGGCTTGGCTGTCTGAACGCACCGGGCAAGCGGTCTACGATATTGATCCTCTGAAAATCAACGTGAGCGCCGTGTCTGAGGTTATGTCGCGTGAGTTTGCGCGCCGCCACCGCATTTTGGCTGTGGAAGTCAATAAGGACGACGTAGTCATCGCCAGCGCCGAGCCCTGGATCAATGCCTGGGAGCTTAACCTGGAACACGTGTTACGTAAGCCTATCCGGCGCGTGTTGGCAGACCCGCGGGATATCGCCCGGCATACTGCCGAGTTCTACAGTATGGCGCGCTCAGTCCGCGGTGCGCGGCATACGGGTGCCGGCCATAGTGCAGCGCCGGGCGTCACAAACCTGGAACAAATGCTGGAGCTGGGCTCCATGCAGGAGCTCGATGCCAACGACCAGCATGTTGTTACCATCGTAGACTGGCTGCTGCAGTATGCGTTTGAACAGCGAGCCTCGGATATTCACGTAGAGCCCCGGCGCGACACGGGTCATGTGCGTTTTCGCATCGACGGCGTGCTGCACAACGTTTATGAGCTGCCGCAGCAGGTTTGTGCGGCGGTTACCAGCCGTATCAAAATTCTCGGGCGCATGGACGTAGCGGAGAAGCGTCGTCCCCAGGATGGGCGCCTGAAAACCCGCTCGCCGCAAACCGGAGGCGAAGTTGAGCTGCGGCTGTCGACCTTGCCGACCGCGTTTGGCGAAAAGCTGGTGATGCGTATTTTCGACCCCGAACTGCTGCAGAAAAGCTTTGCCCAGCTTGGGTTGGAGGACGAGGACCTGCTGCGTTGGCAGCAGATGACGGCCCACGGCAATGGCATCGTGCTGGTCACAGGCCCCACCGGCTCCGGCAAGACGACGACGCTGTATTCAACGCTGCGTCGCCTCGCCACATCCGAGGTCAATGTTTGCACCATCGAAGACCCGATCGAAATGGTTGAAGACAGCTTTAACCAGATGCAGGTCAACCATACGATCAAGCTGGATTTCTCTACCGGCGTGCGGGCCCTGATGCGCCAGGATCCCGATATCATCATGGTGGGTGAAATACGCGACCTGGAAACCGCACATATGGCGGTGCAGGCGGCGCTGACTGGACACCTTGTGCTTTCTACTTTGCACACCAACGACTCCCCGGGCTCCCTGGCGCGGCTGCTGGAGCTCGGATTGCCTGCATATCTTATTAAAGCGACCTTGCGCGGCATCATGTCTCAGCGCCTGGTGCGTATTTTGTGCAACGAGTGTAAGGTTTTCGAGCAGGTAGATGCGCAGGCCTGGTTGCAGCTGGTGCAGCCGTTTGACGTGCCCACCCCGGTTGAGGTGGCGCGGCCCGTGGGTTGCCGTGCCTGCCGCGAAACGGGCTATAGCGGCAGGCAGGGCATATACGAGTTATTAGTGAACAGCCCGGCACTGGCCGCTTGTATTGTCCCGGATATGGAGTCGCGCAAGGTGCGCGAAGTGGCGATGTCCGAAGGTATGCGCACGCTGCGCCTGGCGGGAGCTGCCAAAGTCGCTGCCGGCGCCACGACAATTGAGGAAGTGATGCGAGTCGCCCCGCTGTTCGACGCCTAATCAGTCTACGGAACTCTGAACACCCATGATCGATGCTCACGCGTTAACCCCGAACCTGGCGGCGGCTGCCAGCAACGCCTGGCAGCATATTCTCGATAACCCCGATGCCGCAGCTGTGACTGCGCTAACAACGGCTCTTGCAGCGCAGCCCACGCTGGCGGCGTCTTTAGCGCGTGTGCTGGCCTGTAGCCCGTTCGTGGCGGGCGCGGTGCGCCGCCAGCCGGCCTTACTCACAGAGCTTGTTATGGCGGGCTTGCTTGAGCGCAAGCTGGCACCGGAAGAGATGCTCACTGAGTTGCGCCAATGGCTCGCGGAGCCCGGCGCAGAGCTCAACCGGGTGCTGCGCCGTTTCCGTCAGCGGCATATGCTGCGCATTGTCTGGCGTGATTTTTGTCGCAATGCCGACACGCTGGAAACCGTAGCCGATACGTCGTCGCTGGCAGAGGCCTGTATAGCGCTGGCGCAGGAGCAGCTGGGGCAGCAGCTGCAGGCGCGATTCGGCACGCCCCGCGGGCAGCGCGGCGGGAAGCCACAGCAGTTGATCGTGATTGCCATGGGTAAGCTGGGCGCGCGTGAGCTCAATGTGTCCTCTGACATCGACCTGATTTTTGTGTTTCCGGAAGCGGGTGAAACCGACGGGGAGCGCCGCAGCATCAGCAATGCCGAATATTTCACCAAGCTGGGCCAGGGCGTGATCAACGCCCTCGACCAGGTTACCGCTGATGGTTTCGTGTTCCGTGTGGATATGCGCCTGCGTCCCTACGGTGAGAGTGGTTCCCTGGCGGTTAATTTCGCCTCACTTGAGGAATACTACCAAGAGCAGGGACGTGATTGGGAGCGCTATGCCTTGATCAAGGCCCGCCCGATTACCGGCGATACGCAGCGCGGCATCGAGTTAATGGCCATGCTGCGGCCGTTTGTGTTCCGTCGCTATGTCGACTTTGGCGTGATCGAAAGCTTGCGTGGTATGAAGCAGATGATCAATAGCGAGGTGCGTCGCCGTGGCTTGCAGGATGATGTGAAGCTTGGCCATGGCGGCATTCGCGAGGTTGAGTTCATTGCCCAGTGCTTTCAGCTGATTCGCGGTGGGCGCGATTGGGTCCTGCAGCAGCGTGAACTTTTGCAGATATTGAGCGAGTGTGTTGCCTTGGGGTGTTTGCCCGCCGAGGCAGTGGCTGAGCTGCGCGCAGCTTACCTGTTTTTGCGTGACAGCGAGCACGCCATTCAAGGCTACCTCGACCAACAGACCCAGGCACTGCCCACCGAACCATTGCAGCAGGAAGCCATGGCCACGGTGATGGGTTACGCGGCTTGGCCGGACTATCTGGCCGCTTTGGCCGCGCACCGCAGCCGCGTGGCCAGCCACTTCCGTGACCTCATTGCGGAACCGGACCGTGATGAAGCGGCTGCCGACGAGTTACCTGCTTGGGGCGATGAGCTCACCGAGCGCGTTCTAACTGATTTAGGTTATCGGGCCGCCGCCAGCCTTGAAGCTTTGTCGGCCTTGCATGACAGCAGCCGGGTAGCCACCTTGCAGGCCGAGGGGCGCGAGCGTTTGCAGCAGTTTATGCCGCGGCTATTGCTTGCCTGCACCGAAGCCGCTGACCCCGATCGGGCGCTACAGCGCATTTTACCGTTGGTAAATGCAGTGCTGCGGCGCAGTGCTTATTTGGCGCTGCTGTTGGAAAACCCCCCCGCCTTGGCCGATCTGGTTTTGCTCTGCGATGCCAGCCCGTGGATTGCCGAGCAGTTGCAGCGCCACCCGGTGCTGCTCGACGAACTCCTGGACCGTGCCAGCCTCTACACGGCGCCGGATAAAGCGCGCCTCGCCGATGAGCTGCGGCAGCAGGTTGCGCGTCTGCAGCCCGGCGATCTGGAGGCGCAAATGGACGCGCTGCGCTACTTTAAGGCCGCGCATATACTACGGGTTGCGGCTAGTGAGGTGGTGGGCAGGTTACCGCTTATGCAGGTCAGCGATAAGCTGACGTGGATTGCCGAGGTGATTCTGGAGCAGGTGCTGGCTGTGGCCTGGAGTGACCTGACGGCGCGCTTTGGAGCCCCGGCCCGGAATAGCGCGGGAAGCGGTTTCGCCGTGTTCGGTTATGGCAAGTTGGGTGGCATTGAGTTGAGCTACAGCTCCGATCTCGACCTGGTGTTTATTTTTGATGCGGACTCGCAGGCGGTCACTGACGGTGAGCGCAGCACCGACAACATTCGCTTTTATACCCGGTTGGGGCAGCGCGTCATTCACATTCTGGAAACCCGCATGGCCATGGGGCAGCTCTATGAAGTGGATATGCGGCTGCGTCCTTCTGGTGCGTCCGGATTGCTGGCGACCTCGTTGAAAGGGTTTCGCAGTTATCAAGAAAAGAGTGCCTGGACCTGGGAGCACCAGGCCCTGGTGCGGGCAAGGCATGTGGCGGGCGACCCGGCTGTGGCTGTCGAGTTTGATGCGGTGCGCGAGGCAATACTGACCCGCGCGCGCGATGCGGATGCGCTGGCAGCAGAGGTGGTAGCGATGCGCGCGCGCATGCGCAAGGAACTGTTGCCCTCACAGCTGCCTGAGGGCCAGGATTTTGACCTGAAACAGAGCCCTGGAGGTATCGTTGATATTGAATTTATGGTGCAATACGGGGTTCTGGCGTGGTCTCACCGTATACCTGAATTGGTACGTTGGTCGGACAACATCCGCATTCTGGAAACCCTGGCAGTGGCAGGCCTGCTTAGCGACAGCGAAAGCGTTGCGCTGGTTGAGGCGTATCTGGCGTTTCGGTCGGCCGCTCACCAGTTGGCCTTGCAGCAGTTGGCGGGGCGAGTGGATGCAGCCGGTTACGCGCAGCAGCGGGCTAGCGTTGAAGCCGTATGGCAGCGCCTGTTTCCGGCGCCGTTGGAATTAACTCAGCAGCAGGACTGAATATGAGTGCAACACCTAATTTTGCAGACCGGGACGGTGTCATCTGGATGGACGGCGAACTCGTGCCATGGCGCGATGCCAAAGTGCACGTCCTGACCCACACATTTCACTACGGTTTGGGCGTATTCGAAGGCGTGCGCGCCTACCAGACTCCGGACCGCGGCACCTGTATTTTCCGCCTGGAGGAACACACCAACCGGCTGTTTCGCTCTGCACATATCCTGGGCATGAATATGCCCTACGATAAAGCAACACTGAACGAAGCCCAGCGCACGGTGGTGCGTGAAAACAAGCTGACCGAAGGCTATCTGCGTCCAATGTGCTTTCTCGGCTCGGAAGGCATGGGCCTGCGTGCCGACAAGCTGCAAACGCACGTGATGGTCGCTGCTTGGGAGTGGCCTTCCTATATGGATCCCGAAGCCCGCGACCGCGGCATCAAGGTGCGCACCTCGTCGTTCACTCGCCACCACGTGAATATCACGATGTGTAAGGCCAAGGCGAACGGCAACTATATCAACTCGATGCTGGCGCTGCGCGAAGCTTTGGACAGTGGCGCGGAAGAGGCGTTGATGCTGGACAACGAAGGCTACGTGGCGGAAGGCAGCGGCGAAAACGTCTTTGTCGTTCGCGAAAACCAGATCTTTACTCCGGACCTCACCTCTTGCCTGGACGGGATCACGCGCAACACGATTTTTGCGCTGGCTGCAGAACTCGGGTATCAGATTCGCGAGCGCCGCATTACCCGCGATGAGGTTTATATTGCTGACGAGGCGTTTTTCACCGGAACGGCCGCAGAGGTGGTGCCGATTCGTATGCTGGACGGGCGCAAAATTGGCACGGGTACCCGTGGGCCGCTGACCGAAAAACTGCAGGCCATGTATTTTGATTCAGTGCGCGACAAACGCCCGCAACATCCAGAGTGGCTGACGCCGGTCGCTTAGGCGACGGGCGGCGTATTCGATGGCAGAGCCTACGGGGAGTCACAGGGTTGCCACTGAAGGCCTAATCGACGATGGCACTTTTTATCGTCACTGGGCCGCCAACGATCCTGCGCGAGGCGTCATTCTGCTGGCCCACGGCCTGGGCGAGCACAGTGGCCGCTATCAGCACTTTGCGGACTACTTCACCCGCAGTGGCTATGCGGTCGTGGCGCCCGATCACCTTGGTCATGGCCGCTCCCCTGGCCATCGGGCGCACGTAGGCGCCTTCGAAGATTACCTGCAACCCCTCAAAGCCCTGCGTCGTCACATTGATGATTGGTATCCGGGCATCCCCTGCTTCCTGCTTGGCCATAGCCTTGGCGGGTTAATTGCAGCGCGGCTGTTATTGGACGCACAGTGCCAGTTTGCGGGGGCTGCACTGTCGGCACCGGCCTTGGCCGTTGCCGAGCAGCCTGCGCCAGCCCTGCTGTTACTAAACCGCCTGCTCGCTCGTCTTTGGCCTACGCTCGGAATGCTCAAACTGGATGCCAGCCAGGTGAGCCGCAATGCGGACGTGGTCGCCGCTTATGAAGCGGATCCGCTGGTGCACCACGGTAAAGTCAGTGCACGGCTGGTGAACCAGCTGTTTGCCACCATGGGTGAGGTCAACGCCCGTGCGGCTGCAATAACGCTGCCTTTGCTGCTGATGCACGGCGACGCCGACGTGATGACCGCGCCGGCCGGTTCCAGTGATTTCAGTACGCGCGTGAGCTCCCGTGATGTGACCTTGCGGCTTTACCCGGGGCTGTATCACGAAATTTTTAATGAACCCGAACAGCAGCAGGTGTTTGCCGAGCTGGCCGCCTGGATGCAAACCCAGGCGTGACAGCAACGGCACTGATTATTGGCGCACAGGGGCAATTAGGCCAGGAATTGCAGGCAACTGCCCCAGTGGGCTTGTGTGTGTATGCGCTGGGCCGTGCGGAGCTCGATATCACAGACCCAGCCGCGGTGCGCCGAGTTTTTAGCGAGCTGCATCCGGATGTGGTGCTTAACGCTGCAGCCTATACTGCCGTCGACCGCGCGGAAGGCGAGGAACATCTGGCTTTTGCAATCAACGCAGAGGGCCCTGGCCATCTTGCTGCGGCCTGTGCCAGTGCGGGCAGCCGGCTCATCCATGTTTCGACTGATTTCGTCTTTGATGGCGAGTCAGGCCACCCCTACTTGCCTGCGGCCGAGCCCAATCCTCTGGGCGCTTACGGGCGAAGCAAACTGGCCGGCGAGCGCGCCGTGCACGGTGCTTGTCCCGCTGCAGTGGTCGTGCGCACAGGTTGGGTCTATTCCCGTTTTGGCAGCAACTTTGTGAAAACCATGCTCCGGCTGATGGGCGAGCGCGAGCGCTTGTCGGTGGTCTGCGACCAGGTAGGAACACCGACCTGGGCGCGGGGCCTCGCTCTCGCACTGTGGGGCGCGGTCGACAGGCCCTTGCTGCAAGGCATTTACCACTGGAGCGATGCCGGTGTGTGTAGCTGGTATGACTTTGCCGTGGCCATCGCCGAAGAGGCGCTTGCGTTGGGCTTGCTGCAGCAGGCGCCGATCATTGAGCCGATTCCAGGTACTGCCTATCCCACGCCGGCCAAGCGGCCCGCCTGTAGCGTGCTGGATAAACACGCCAGCTGGGCGGCGCTGGAACGCGTGCCGCCGCACTGGCGGGAGCAGCTTCGCGTCATGTTGCAGGCCTTGCAGGAGCAGAGCCATGTCTAGATCACTGCTGATTACCGGCGCTGCCGGTTTTATTGGTGCCAACTTTGCGCACTACTGGCACCAGCGCTATCCAGATGATGCGTTGGTGGTGCTGGACGCCCTGACGTACGCCGGCAACCGGGCTAACCTCGCTGCATTGGAGGGGCAGCCTGGCTACCACTTTGTGCACGGAAATATTGGCGATCAGGCCCTCGTCGAAGGTCTGTTGCGCAAGCACGGCGTGGATACGCTGGTGCACTTCGCGGCGGAGAGCCATGTTGACCGTTCTATTAGCGGCCCGGATGCCTTTATTGAAACCAATATTGTTGGCACTCACAGCCTGTTAAAAGCGGCTCGCGCCGTGTGGCTGGATGGCCCCGGAAGCCCGGCACACCGGTTTCATCATGTCTCTACTGACGAAGTCTATGGCTCCCTCGCCCCTGCTGCCCCGGGTTTTTACGAGGCACAGCAATATCAGCCCAATTCACCGTATTCTGCGAGTAAGGCGGCCTCTGACCATCTGGTGCGTGCCTATCACCACACCTACGGTCTGCAGGTTACCACCAGCAATTGTTCCAATAACTATGGTCCCTGGCATTTCCCCGAGAAGCTCATCCCGCTGTGCCTGACCAATGTGCTGCGCGGCCTTGCGCTGCCGGTGTATGGCGACGGCAGCAATATTCGAGATTGGCTCTATGTGGCAGACCACTGCCGCGGCATCGACCTGGTGTTGGGTGCGGGGGAAGTGGGCGAGACCTACAACATCGGCGGCAACAATGAGTGGCATAATCTCGCAATTGTGGAATTGCTCTGTGATCAGCTCGACCAGCGTTTTGCAGCAGAGCCCGCGTTGGCTGCGCGGTTTCCCGCCGCTCCCGGCGCCAAGGGGCACAGCGCCCGCGGCCTGATTCAATTCGTTGAAGACCGCGCCGGCCACGACTGGCGGTATGCAATTGACGCCAGCCGGATTACGCGTGAACTTGGCTATGCGCCGCTGGAAACCTTCGAAACCGGCATCGAGCGCACTATCGACTGGTACTTTGCTAATGAAAGCTGGTGGCGCCCGCTGCTGGGTGATTAACGGGCTAGATGGGGCTTTCGGCAATGCCGCCGTCGACTGTGAGCACAGAGCCATTCATGTAACCGCCCGCGGTGCGGCTTGCCAGTAACAACAGTGGTACATTCAGCTCGTCCAGGTTGCCCATGCGTCGCGCAGGGATTGTTTTGACGTAGCGTGCACCGCTCTCGCTGAGAAAATAGTCGCTATTGATGTCGGTCAAAAACCAGCCTGGGCAGAGCGCATTGACTCGAATATCCTGCCGGCACAGCTCCATGGCCATGGACTTGGTGAGCTGCACAATGCCCGTTTTGGAGACATTGTAGGCGGCCTTGAGTACGCCGGTGCGCACGCCGTAGATGGAACCGATATTTACGATGCTGCCCCCGTTACCTTGGGCCGCTATCTGCCGGGCCCCGGCTTGTGCAACTCTCCAGGCACCGTTCAAATTGGTTTCAATGATCTGATACCAGTCTTGCTCTGTGGTTTCCAGAAACTTGATCGGGTCGCTGGCCACGCCGGCATTGTTGATCAGGATATCCAGTGTGCCCCACTCGCGGGTGAATTGTGCAAAGCCGCTGGCGACACTCTCCGGGTCATTGACGTCCAGCGCAATTGCGCCGGCGTCGGCCCCGGAAGCGCGCAGTGCTGCCACTTCCTCTGCCAACCGTTCGGTACGGCGCGCTGCCAACACCACGCGGGCTCCCGCCTCGCTCAACACGCGAGCGAAATGTGCACCAAGGCCGCTGGAGGCTCCGGTGATCAGAGCGGTTTGGCCGGTTAGCTGAAAGTAGTCCTGTGCCATGTGCAACTCCCAAGTGCCTGTTCTACCTGCAGGCTCAGCAACGCCCGGCCAAGTGCTGCGGTGCGTTATTGAAGTAATGTCAGTCAAATAGTGGGATGTCGCCCCAGCGCCGGCCTGCAGCGTCCTTGGCGGACAGCGCGGGAGGCGCACCCGCCACCAGTGGCCAGTGGATATCGAGGTTGGGGTCATCCCAGGCCAGCGATACCTCACTGGCAGGATGATAGTAGTCAGTGCATTTGTACTGGAAGTCGGCAAACTCCGACAGCACATAGAAGCCGTGCGCGAACCCCGGCGGTACCCAGAGCATGCGGTGGTTGCTGGCGCTGAGCTCCAGGCCAAACCATTGGCCCAATGTGGCAGAGCTGCGCCGCAGGTCGACGGCGACATCGAATACTGCGCCAGAGGTGACCCGCACCAGTTTGCCCTGCGTCTGCTCGGTTTGGTAGTGCAGGCCACGCAGGATGCCGCCAGCGGAGCGGCTGTGATTGTCCTGCACAAAGTTCAGGTCGAACCCGGCCTCCCGGAAGCTGGCCGCATTCCAGCTCTCGAGAAAAAACCCGCGCTCGTCGCCAAATACGCGAGGCTCCAGCACGCAGAGCCCAGCCAGCGGCGTGGTTTCAAAAATCATTACCCATGACTCCGTCGTGGTCCAGCAGTTGCTTCAGATACAGGCCGTAGCCGCTTTTTTCCAGCGGCGCTGCCAGCGCCAGCAGTTTGTCCGCGTCGATATATCCCATGCGGTAGGCGACCTCTTCCGGGCAGGCGATCTTCAGGCCCTGGCGCTCTTCCACCACGCGTATGAAATTTGCGGCATCCAGCAGAGAGTTATGTGTGCCGGTGTCGAGCCAGGCGGTGCCGCGGCTCATGACTTCTACGCGCAGGTCACCGCGGGCCAGGTAGGCTTTGTTCACATCGGTAATTTCCAGCTCGCCGCGAGCAGAGGGTTTAATCCCACGGGCGATATCCACGACATCGTTGTCATAAAAATAGAGCCCGGTCACGGCGTAGTGAGAGCGTGGCTTGGCGGGCTTTTCCTCGATGTCTATGGCAACGCCATGAGTGTTAAAGCTCACCACGCCGTAACGCTCCGGGTCTTGCACATAATAGGCAAAGACGGAGGCCCCGGCCTGGCTTTGGGCCGCTTTGCGCAGGCTCTGGGTAAACCCGCCACCGTAGAAAATATTGTCGCCCAGCACCAGCGCGCAGGGGCTGTTGCCGATAAAGTCCGCGCCGAGCAGGAAGGCCTGTGCCAAGCCATCGGGGTTGGGCTGCACGGTGTACTGAATGTTCACGCCCCACTGGCTGCCATCGCCGAGCAAGTCGCCAAAGGCCGCCTGATCCCGTGGCGTGGTGATGACCAGGATATCGCGAATGCCGGCTAGCATGAGTGTCGCCAATGGGTAGTAGATCATCGGTTTGTCGTACACCGGCATCAACTGCTTGCTCACCGTGCTGGTGAGTGGGTGCAGGCGTGTGCCCGATCCACCCGCGAGAATGATGCCCTTGTAATGCGTAGCGGCCATACGGGACCCGGTCAGCTGAAAAGCAGCGATTATACGGGAACATGCACCCAATTGACGACAAGGCGCGGTGATCGGTGCTGTTCCCGACGGACAGGACTGGTCTCCCCCCCCGCGACACTGCTAGAATCACGGGGCAGCCTGATGCACGGGTAGCGAATTCCGGGCTTCGGCCCACCTCTCTGAACTCCATTGCAAGAGGCGCCGTTATCAGGCAGCTTGATACAGTAGTGAGTGAACATCCGGCAGCTCTTGCCGCAGAGGTTAAGGCTCCACTGTTGCCGCAAGCCGTGGCGCTGCGGCCTTTGCGTATTGCCTTGCTGGGGTATCGCAGCAAGCCCCACGCCGGTGGCCAGGGCGTGTACCTCAAATATTTGAGCAAAGCCCTGGTGGACGCCGGCCACACGGTAGATGTGATTTCAGGGCCCCCTTATCCTGAGCTCGACCCGCGTGTGCGGCTAATTGAATTGCCCAGCCTTGATTTGTTCGAAAATGGCCTCGGTTCGCTGCGCCTGCGGCATCTGCGCTCATTCACTAACATTATCGAGTGGGTGAGCAAGCTGACCGGTGGCTTTGCCGAGCCCTATACCTTTGGTCGACGCGCGGTGAAGTACCTGCGTGAACACTGCGCTGATTACGACCTCATTCACGACAATCAAAGCCTGAGTTATGGCATGTTGCAATTGCAGGCGATGGGTTTGCCCCTCGTCACTACGGTGCATCACCCGATAACCAGTGATCTGCGCATCGCTCTCGCGGCTGCGCCTCGCTGGCATCAGCGGTTGTTGATCCGCCGCTGGCACTCTTTTCTTTCCATGCAAAAAAAGGTGATCAAACAGTTACACCATGTGGTCACCGTGTCGGATTGCTCACGGCAGGACATTTCCCGTGATTTTGGCCTGCAACCGGCGGGTATTGCGCTGGTACACAACGGCATTGATACGGAAGAGTTTCGCCCCCTCCCCGAGGTGGTTCGGCAGCCCTTGAGGCTGATGGCGACATCGTCCGCCGATGCGCCGCTAAAAGGGTTGCGCTACCTGCTGCTGGCCATGGCCCGCCTGCTGCGCCGTTACCCTGAGCTGGAATTGCTGCTGGTCAGCAAGCCTGAGTCAGGCGGGCGCACGGAACGGTTGATAGAGCGGCTGGGCATTGGCCATCGCATCCGCTGCGTGAACGGCATCAGCACCGCCGATATGGTCCGTTACTACGCGGAGGCCAGTATTGCTGTAGTGCCATCAATTTATGAAGGTTTCGGCTTACCCGCCGGCGAAGCGATGGCCTGTGGCGTGCCGGTGATTTCTACTGACGGCGGTGCTCTGCCTGAAGTGGTAGGCGATGCTGGTGTGTTGGTGCCGGTGCGGGATGCCGAAGCTTTGGCCGCTGCCATTGACAGCCTGTTACAGGATCCGCAGCGCCGCACTCTGCTGGCCGCTGCCGGCCGCCAGCGTATTCTCGAATTATTCAGCTGGGAGGTGTGTGCCCGCGACATGGACGCCTACTACCGGCAAGTGATCACCCATGCAAACGGTTGATTTTCGCTATTTCCCGCTGCAGCAGGGCGACTGCGTGCTTGACCTTGGCTGCGGCGAAGGCCGTCATGTGATTGCCGCCTACACGCAGGCGCCGGTGCACGCGGTGGGGGTGGATCTCTCGCATCAGGATTTATGCACCACGCAGTCACGCTTTGCCGATTTCGAGGAAGCCGGCGTTGCCGGCAAACATTTGCACCTGACGCAGGCATCGGCGTTGAACCTGCCCTTTGCGGATGCCACCTTCGACAAGGTGATTTGCTCTGAAGTCCTCGAGCATATTCCGGACTACCACGCCACGCTTGAGGAAATTCGCCGGGTATTGAAACCCGGTGGGTTGCTTTGTGTGAGTGTGCCGCGGCGCTGGCCGGAGCGCCTGTGCTGGGCGCTGAGCAAGCGTTACCACCAGACGCCAGGGGGCCACCTGCGTATTTTCCGTGGGAATCAGCTGTGGGCAGAAATCGAGCGCTGCGGCTTTACTGGTTTTCACCAGCATGGCGCGCATGCCTTGCATGCCCCCTACTGGTGGCTGCGCTGCCTGTTTTGGCGCGAAGGCGAGCAACAGTGGCTGGTGCGACAGTACCATCGCTTGCTGGTATGGGACCTGCTGCAGGCACCTTGGCTGACGCGGACACTGGAGCGTTGCTTGAACCCGCTGTTGGGTAAAAGCGTAGTGTTTTATTTTCGTGCGGAGGCCGGCCAGTGAGCGGTCTATACCTCAGCCGCGGCCTTTTCCCGCAGGAGTTTTTGCGCCCAACGGTCGACTACCTGCTTGCCTGCCAACGGCCCAGTGGGGAAATTCCCTGGTTCGAGGGTGGCTATACCGATCCCTGGGATCACGTGGAAGCGGCCATGGGCCTGTCCATTGGCGGTGAATATGCGGCGGCGGTGCGGGCCTACCGCTGGCTCGCCGAGCGGCAGCTGGCCGACGGCAGCTGGTGGGCGTCTTACCGCGGTGAGGTCGTAGACAACGACCATCGGCGCGAGACTAATTTTGTGGCCTATGTGGCCACGGGCGTCTGGCATCATTTTTTGATCAGCGGTGACGACGCGTTTCTGCGCGAGCTGTGGCCTACGGTGGATGCTGCTATCGCCTTTGTGGTGGCGCTGCAGAGCTCCCATGGTGAAATTGACTGGGCGGTGAATACCGCCGGTGAGCCACTGCGCGATGCGTTGGTGACCGGCTGTAGTTCCATTTACAAGAGCTTGGAATGCGCTATCAATATCAGCGTGACTTTGGGCGAATCGCGGCCTGAGTGGGGCAAGGCACGTTCTGCACTGGGTACGGCCCTGCGCCAGCGCCCGGAGCGCTTCGACCGCAGCTGGGAGAGCAAGGCTCGCTTCTCGATGGATTGGTTTTACCCGGTGCTTAGCGGCGCGCTTAGCGGTTCGGTGGCGCGCGCTCGTTTGGCCGAGCGCTGGGACGAATTTGTACATCCGGGCCTTGGTTGCCGTTGCGTGGCCGATGAGCCCTGGGTGACGGTAGCAGAATCCTGCGAGTTGGTGATGGCCTTGCTGGCCGCGGGTGACCATGCGCGGGCGGTGGAACTCTACAGCTGGCTACATCAGTGGCGTTCCGATGATGGTGCTTACTGGACAGGTTATCAGTTTGTCGAGGACCTGCTGTGGCCTGAAGAGCAGCCTACCTGGACCGCAGCGGCAATTCTGCTGGCGGCGGATGCGCTGACCGGGCACACGCCGGCAGCCAAGTTATTTACCAGCGTACAGCTATTGCCGCTGGATACCGTGGATGTTGCCGCACGCTTGCGGCGCGACCAGTAAAGCCCGGCACAGGCCTCAGGGCCACCTCAGAGGCGACGCAGTACTGCCAGGCTCTCCACCTGCTCGCAGCATTCAAATAAGCCTGACTGTAACGCCAGCCGATAAATAGCCCGCGGTGCCTGCCCGCCGAGGGCTGCATCGAGGTAGACATCGTGTATGGCTAAAATGCCGCCGCGTTGCAGGTGCCCTGCCCAGCAGCGGTAATCGGTGAGTGCCGCGTCGAGGCTATGGCCGCCATCAATGAACAGCATGGCCAGCGGCGTTTGCCAGTGTCTGGCGGCTGCGGCAGACCCTGCCACCACAGGCACCACCGTGTCATCCAGCCCGGCGCGGCTTATGTTGCGGCGAAATTCTTTAAAAGTATCCACCTGGCCCATCTGTGCATCATAGAGTGCCGGGTCGTGGAACATTTCGCCCAGTTGGTGCTCTTCCGATCCGCGGTGATGGTCCAATGCAAACACGGTGCTGCCGTTATCACGCGCCGCAATGCCCAGATACAGAGTAGATTTACCGCAGTAGCTGCCAATTTCCAGTAGCGGGCCAGCGGCACTTTGGGTGCGCGCCCAGCGGTGCAGCGCTGCGGCCTCTTCCGGGTGCAGGAAACCTTTGATTTGGTCAATGTCAGCGGGCAGGCCGGGCAGCATGTTATAGCAGGGCCACGGCGCGCAGCCGTGGCCCCTTTGGCTCAGGGAGTGCTGCTGGCGGTGGGTGCGGGTGCGGGCTCCAGCGATTCATTCAACTGGTACACATCCTCGGGGCTCAGCAGGCCGGCCTGCGCCTTGAGCCGCATGCTGTTCAGAATGTAGTCGTACCGGCTGTTGGCGTAGTCACGCTGGGCGGCGAACACGGTGTTTTGCGCGTTCAGCACATCCACAACGTTCCTTGTGCCCACTTCATAGCCTGCCTGAGTGGCATCCAGGGCGCTCCTCGACGACACGATGGCCTGTGCCCGCGCCGCTACCCGTGACACATCGCTGATGACAGTCATGTGCAGCGAGCGTGCGTCGGTGACTGTGGTGCGCGCCAGATTAATGCGATTCTCGCGCGCCGCATTGAATTCCTGTGCGGCCCTGCGCCGGTTGGAGCTTACGGCGCCGCCACTGTAAAGCGGCACATCAAGGCGGATTTGCCAAACATTTTCATCGAGCTCGCTAGCGGGTGAGGTTTCGAAGCCGGTCGCGGGCGTACGGGTGAGGTCACCTTCGGTTTCGTAGTCGGAATAGCGATAGGTGCCGCTCAGGCGGGGCGAGTGCTCCATCTGGTTGGCCTTGGCCAGCTGGCGCGCGGCTTCCTCGGCGTAGCGCGAGGCCTTCAGGTTAAAATTGTTCTCCAAGGCGAATTCTACCCAGGCTGCGCGGTCGGCAGGCACCGGAGGTTTGACTGCAAAGTCGGCCTTGAGTACGTCCAGCTCGCCGTGCGCGCGGCCGGTCAATACTGACAGGCGCTCCAGCGCCACAGAGACGTTATTCTCGTCAACAATGCGGTTCACCTGTGAGAGATCGCGCGCCGCCTGTGCTTCATACACATCGGTGATGGCGATCAGGCCCACTTCAAAGCGCTGTTGGGTTTGTTCCAGCTGCCGTTCGAAGGCTTTCTCCTGGGCCTCGGACGCGGCGAGGTTGTCTTGCGCGCGCAGCACCAGCAAATAGGCTTCGGCCACTCGTACAATGAGGTTTTGCTGATTGGCGGCGAAGGTGGCTTCTGCCTGTTTGGTGAATTCTTTGCCTGACTGGAAGGTGAACCAGGCTGGCAGGTCGAACAGGGCCTGATTGAGGTTAACCTCATACCCTTCACGGCTGGTGTTGATGTCGGTCAGTGTTTGTACTGTTTCGAGGCCACCGCCAAAGCCGCCATCGACAGAAAAACTTTCGTCGGAGGAGCTGCGGTCGACATCGGTATAGTCGTAGTTGGCGCTTACTTGCGGCAAAAGGCGCGATAGGCTAAGCCTTTCGGTTTCAAGATTCGCTTTATACTGTGCTTCTTCGGCTTTTAGCTGTGCATCGTTGGCCAGCGCCAGCTCGTAAATATCGCCCAGGGACTCTGCCCCGGCCGGTGCGGTACTCGCAAAGAGCGCCAGCGCCAGCAATGCGGCTCCGGTCTTTCTCATTCTGAATCCTCTGTCTTACGTGAGCAGTTGCGAAAGCGAGTGTAGCAGCACAAGCGCGTGGCCGCATGCGTTAACAGGGTCTCAAAAGCGGTAATTTACTCACGGTTTTCACCAATACAAGTGCTACACTCGACGCTTTTGGAGGGAGCTGGGCTTGTGATTGTACGGCCAGCAGCCATTTCTCCGTCGTACAGGATTCAGTCAATGGCAGTGCAGCGGGCACGCAAGCGCCCTTTTAAAATGGATCTCTCGCGCCTGCACGCGCTGTGTGAGGCGAACTATGCCCGCCTGCTACAGCTGTTCCCGGATTATGAAAGGTCCAATTGCCGTGAGTTTGCAGTAGCGGATGCCCGGGTGCGCCTTGAAGTGCTCGAGCGCAGCCGCTACACCACGTTTTTTCGCCTGCATCAAATGCACGGCGAGGATCGCTGGTTGCGCAGTCTGGTGATCGACGTACGTGCTTATCACGATGCCGGGATGCTGGAAGTGGGTGCCTTCCAGTCGCAAGCCCGTATTCAACCTCGTTATACCTATCCCAATCAGCAAATGTTCCAGCAGGATGAAAAGTTGCAACAGAATCAGTTTCTCGGCGATTGGTTGACGCATTGCCAGGCTAACGGGCTGGGCCAGATGCCGGCGTTGGCGCCGCGCGGAACTCACTGAGCGCTGTTCGCCATGTCCGCTGTAAAGTGCCTGACAGTCAAGGTTCCGGTCTCCGACGAGGTGGTGCGGCTGCTGCAGCTCACTGACACCCATCTCTGCCGTGAGTCCGGCGGGAAGTTGCTGGGTATGGATACCGACCATTCGCTGCAGGCCGTCATTGACCTGGCCCTGCGCGAACGGCCCCGGGTTGATGCGGTGTTGGGCACGGGTGATATGTCGAATCACGGTTTCCTCGAAGCCTATCAGCGCTTGCGGCAGTATTTTGCCCGTTTCAGCGCACCGCAGTTCTGGATACCGGGGAATCACGACGACCGCGCAAAAATGGTCGAAGTGGATACCGACGGCACCCTGCTCGGCAACGACATACGCCTCGGTGGTTGGCAATTGGTCATGCTGGATTCCCAAGTGCCGGGCGAAGTGGGCGGTCACCTTGGCGCGCAGCAGTTGGCCCTGCTGCGCCAGGCGCTGGAGCAGGGCGCGGCGGAGGGCCTGTTCAGTTTGGTTTGCCTGCATCATCACCCGGTCGCCATCGGTTGCGACTGGCTGGATGAGCAAAAGGTGGCAGATGCCGATGCTCTGTTTTTAGTGCTTGCAGAGTTTCCGGCGGTGCGCGGTGTACTTTGGGGGCATGTTCACCAGGCGGTGGACAAGGAATGGCAGGGGCGGCGCCTGATGGGATCGCCTTCAACCTGCGTGCAGTTTGCGCCGGGCAGTGAGAAATTCTGCGCCGACAGCGCAGCGCCCGGCTACCGCTGGCTGGAGCTGCACGCCGACGGGCGCATTGAAACCGGCCTGTCGCGGGTTGAAGACGTGGCCTTCCGCGTCGACCTGAATTCCGGCGGTTATCTTCAGGATTAGTCGCTAAACGGGCCTCAGGCTCTGCGCCGCTGGGTTACAATGCAGCCCGCCCGACTAACGCAGTTTCAGGAAATCACAGGTAGGCATGAGCAACTACACCGCGGAAGATATTGAAGTCCTCACCGGGCTTGAGCCGGTGCGCAAGCGCCCCGGCATGTACACCGACACCACTCGCCCCAACCATTTGGCCCAGGAAGTTATCGACAACAGTGTCGACGAGGCGCTGGCTGGGCATGCTACGCGCATCGACGTCATTCTGCATCGCGATGGCGCTATTACAGTGAGTGACGACGGCCGCGGCATGCCGGTGGATATGCACCCGCAGCAGGGCCGGCCGGGCGTTGAGGTGATTCTCAGCACCCTGCATGCTGGCGGCAAGTTTTCCAACAAGAACTACCAGTTTTCGGGTGGCTTGCACGGGGTGGGCGTGTCGGTAGTGAACGCGCTCTCAATGCGGCTGGAAATCACCATTCGGCGCGATGGCAGCGTACACCGTATGGCGTTTGCGGGGGGTGAAAAAGCCAGTGACCTGGAGGTTATTGATACCTGCGGTAAGCGCAATACCGGAACCTCAATCCATTTTGTACCAGACCCACAGTACTTTGATTCGGTAAATTTTTCCGTTTCCCGGTTACAACACGTGCTGCGTGCCAAAGCGGTGCTCTGCCCCGGCTTGCGGGTGACTTTTCAGGATGAAAAGAAGGGGGAGACCCAAGAGTGGTATTACGAAGACGGCCTCACTGACTATTTGTGCGATGCCACTATCGACCATCTCTGTGTACCCGAGCAACCGTTTGTCGGCAGTTTCAGTGGCCGCAGTGCCGCTGCCGACTGGGCCTTGCAGTGGCTGCCGGAAGGTGGCGAGATCATTGCCGAATCATACGTCAACCTCATTCCTACCGCTCAAGGCGGTACCCATGTGAACGGTTTGCGTACCGGGCTGCTGGAGGCCATGCGTGAGTTCTGCGAGCTGCGAAGCCTGCTGCCGCGCGGTGTGCGCTTGGCGCCGGATGATATCTGGGACCGGTGTTGCTACGTGCTCTCCGTAAAACTCGAGGACCCGCAATTTTCCGGGCAAACCAAGGAGCGTCTGTCATCGCGCGAAGCGGCGGCGTTTGTCTCGGGTGTGGCCAAGGATGCCTTCAGCCTGTGGTTGAACCAGCACACGGGGGAAGCTGAGCGCATCGCCGAACTGTGCATTAACAGCGCGCAGAACCGGCTACGGACCGCGCGGAAAGTCACGCGCAAAAAGGTGACGTCTGGCCCCGCTCTGCCCGGCAAGCTGGCGGATTGTTCCGGCGAAGACCCAACCCGGGGCGAACTCTTCCTGGTGGAGGGCGATTCTGCCGGAGGGTCGGCGAAGCAGGCGCGTAATCGCGAGTTTCAGGCGATTCTGCCGCTGCGTGGCAAGATCCTTAATACCTGGGAAGTGGACTCTCAGGAAATCCTCGCGTCGCAGGAAGTCCACAATATCTCTATCGCCATTGGCATGGACCCCGCCAGCGACGACCTTTCCGGCCTGCGCTACCACAAGGTGTGCATCCTCGCCGACGCCGACTCAGACGGCCTGCATATTGCAACGTTGATCTGTGCACTGTTTGTGCGCCACTTCCGCCCGCTGGTCGCCGCTGGGCACGTGTTCGTTGCCATGCCACCGTTGTATCGCATCGATGTCGGTAAAGAAGTGTTCTACGCGCTGGATGAAAGTGAAAAGCAGGGCGTGCTGGACCGCATTCAAGCCGAGAACAAGAAAGGCAAAGTTAACGTGCAGCGTTTTAAGGGCCTCGGTGAGATGAACCCTTTGCAGCTGCGTGAGACCACCATGGACCCGGATACCCGGCGCCTGGTGCGGCTGACGATCGACGCCGGCGATGAAACCAACAGCATGCTGGACATGCTGCTGGCGAAGAA
>JANQUV010000118.1:12717-15438 GCA_030730585.1 Haliea sp. | reverse complement strand
CGATCGACGCCGGCGATGAAACCAACAGCATGCTGGACATGCTGCTGGCGAAGAAGCGGGCGGGTGACCGCAAAGCCTGGCTGGAGAGCAAGGGCGACCTCGCGGATATTGCGGTGATCTGAGCCTCTCTTCGGTGCCTAGTGCCTTATTGCAGGCCATACGGAAACGGCTGGCGGAAGTGAACTGACATCGGACTTTGTAATCAAAAGCCTTATAGTGGGTATATCGCAGGCAATGGTGGAGGCAAAGCAATGAAGGCAATGTGCAAGGGGCTGCTAACAGCGGCCATGTTGTTGGGTAGCACACTGGCTCAGGCGCAGTGGGAGTTGGATAACAGCCGGTCGAGCCTGAATTTCTTGTCGATCAAAAATGACGCAATTGCTGAAAGTCACCACTTCACCTCGCTGGTAGGTTTTGTCAGCGCAGAAGGTAAAGTGCAGCTGGGGATCGACCTGGACAGTGTTGAGACGCTGATTCCGATTCGCAACGAACGCATGCGTGAATTGCTGTTCAAAACGGTGCAATTCCCGGCCGCCAATGTGGCTGCCACGGTGTCTCCCGAAGTGCTGGCGATCGTCACTGAAGGCGGCGTAGTCACTACGGATATCGAAGTGATGCTGACCTTGCACGGTAAAGAGGCCAAGTTGTCGGTGCCGGTGCTGGTGTCGGGCACTGAAGGTAGCCTGCTACGTGTGGTGAGCGCACGCCCGGTGGTGGTAAATGCCGAAACCTTCGGCCTTGCCGATGGGGTACAAGCGTTGCAATCGGTGGCGGGCTTGAGCTCCATCAGCACCGCGGTGCCGGTAACCTTTAATCTGGTCTTTGCACCCGCGGGAAGTTAAGAATCCGGGCTGTGGTTAGCGGGGGCTTGCTTTTAACGTCAGCCTCCGTTGAGCCTTCATGGCCCTCCAAGCTGCTGCTGTAAGGCTTGGTAATTGCGGTTCCCCGGGTCACTCGCCACCAACAGCTTTGCCCAGTGTCGCGCTCGCTCGCGGTCACCGGAATTTGCCGTGTAATTCACCAGCGCTAACAGGACGTCCGCATTACCCGGTGCTCGGCGCTGTAAAGCCTCCAGCACACTCACTGCCTGGTTCTGCTCGCCACTGTCATGTAACGCGATGGCATACACGTAGCGGTGGCGTGTTCCCTCAGTTTCTTGTTCCGCAGCCCGCCGCAGGTAGTCGAGCGCGACGGCGCGATTTCCGGCACGGGTTTCCAGTAGCCCCAGAGAGTGCAGCGCCGCGCTGTTGTTCGGTGCGATCTCCAGCGCCGTTTGCAGTTCGCTGCGGGCTTCATCCTCACGCTGCATCACGCGCAGCAGGTCGGCCAGGTTCAGCCGCGCTGGCAGCAGCTGCGGGTTCAAGTAAAGCGCTTCGCGGTAGGCTTTTTCTGCAGCCGGGAGGTCGCCCCGGTTGAGCAGGAACATGCCCAGCTGCAGTTGGGTGCCGGGCATATCAGCGTGTTCTTGCGCAATGGCAACATATTCCGCAAACACAGCACGTAACGCCTCCGCCTGCTCCTCAGGAATTTGCGCCAGCGGTACCGGGGCGAGGTTTTCCGCAACGGCGAGGCGCACGCTGGTGACTGGGTCGGCAATAAGTGGCTGCAACAAACCATAGCGCTGCTGCAAGCTGGTGTTGCTTAAACTGCGCACCGCACCCATGCGCAGCAAAGGCTCTGGCGAGCGCAACAGGGCCTGTGTTTCCGGGGGCAAGCCGGCGCCGGCCTGCCCCAGGGCACTGAGTGCGGTGGCGCGCATAATCGGCGTGGCGGTGCTGTCGGCGGCGAGGGCCTGCACGCTGGGTGTCGCCTGCAATTTGCCCTGCTCCAGATGCTGCAAGGCGCGCCCGGGGTGCGAACCGGTATCGGTAAGGCGCATTCCCCAATCGCGCACCGCCGCCAGCGCCCATTCGGCGCTCTGGTCCTGGTGGCATTGATTGCAGGCATTGGGCACGCCCATCACCACACTCAGGTCGGGCCGGGGGATACGCATGCTGTGGTCGCGACGCGGGTCCACCACCATATACGTGGTTTCCGGCATGTGGCAGTTGGCGCATGCCGCGCCCGTAGACCCTGCCGGGTGATGGTGATGTTCGGGCTGATCGTAAACAGCCGCTTGGTGGCACTGCGCGCACACACCGTTGGCAGGTGCTCGCAACTGCAGGCTGTGAGATTCATGGCAGTTGCTGCACACCACGCCGGCTTGGTGCATTTTGCTCTGCACGTAGGAGCCGTACACAAACACTTCGTCGCGTATCTGCCCATCGTGGTGATAGAGCGGGCTCTCCGGCAGTGCCAGGCGGTGTGTATCGAGCAGCGGCATGCCGTAGTGGTATTCACCCAGTGTGCCGCGCCGCGAATGGCAGCGGCCGCAGCTGTCAATTTGTGTATTTGAGTTGAGCGGCTCCAGCCGCTGCGCGATAGCGGCACCATCGACAAAAGCCCAGTCACCACGTTGGTCCAGAGCAACGGGAAAGCCTGCCCCCGGCACTGTATCGTCGCTACCTGCTTCCAGCCATTTCAAGTGCGCCGCGCCGGGCCCGTGGCAGGCCTCACAGCTCACATCCACTTCGCTAAAGCGGGTATCAAAGCTGCGCGTGGCCGCGTCGTAGCGCTTCTCCACGTTCGTGCTGTGGCACTCGGCGCAGCGCGTATTCCAGTTCATGTAGGGGCCGGTCCAGTGCAGCGGGTCGGTGTGGTCGGTCACCTCTTCGGGGTTGA
>JANQUV010000118.1:0-12617 GCA_030730585.1 Haliea sp. | reverse complement strand
TAGGGGCCGGTCCAGTGCAGCGGGTCGGTGTGGTCGGTCACCTCTTCGGGGTTGAGATGAAACCAGCGTTGGCCGCCCTCTTCTTTGGGCCGTGAGTCCCAGGCGATTTCAAAGGCCTGCAACCGGCCGCGCGAAAGCGGCAACAGGTACTGCTGCAAGGGGTAAACACCGAAGGTGTAACGCACCGGAAAGTCTGCAAGCTTGCCATCCTCACCTGCCGTGCGTATCAGCCATTCATCACCTTTGCGGAAAAAGGTGGTTGTTACATCGCGGTGGGTAAACGTGGCCCCGTTAAAATCGCCCAACACAGACTCTGCGCCAGGGGTTTCCATGGCGAGGTCATGGTGTGAGCCTTGCCACAGCTCATGCTGCTCCCCATGGCAGCTGACGCAGCTTGCGCCGCCGACGAAATCACTGGAAGCCTGCGCCTGCACGCTGAGCACCAGGCAAAACAAGAGGATTGTGCGCAGCACGGTTGAATACCCTACACGGAACAGGTGTCAGGCTAACCTATGGCGACTTGATTCCCAAGTCTGATCGGTGGTGTTTCGATAGGGCGCCGCGTTCTGCCCCACAGTTTCTGATGGAGTAAAACAGGTTCATCCCGAGCACCGTTGGCCAGCCATTGTGCCAGCACGCCCGCTACATTGGGAAAGTGTAGCGCAGGAGCCAGCGCCGGTTGATTCAGCCACGCGCCCAGTGCCTCCCGGGTAAGTTCCGGCGCCACCGTGGCATAGCCGAGTTCACTCAGGGACAGGGCGTTTGCCAGCTGCTCCAGTTGACCGCGTAAGGGGCGCGTGAGCACGGGTTTGCGCCATTGTAGGCATTCACTGATCAACTCAAACCCACTGTTGCAAATGACGCCGGAGCAGCTGGCGAGCGCGCGCTTGAAGGCCTCTACTTGAGCGGGGTGCTGTCGAACGTTGCCAGCGCGAGTGGCTTCAATACCGGGGCCAAAGAGCTCGAACTGGTGCTGCGGGAACTGTTGCAGCAAGCTGTTGATGTGTCGCGCGTTCTCGAAAGGCAGGTATACGAGGATATGTCCTTGAGGCTGCGTGTCGAGTGCTGGCAAATGCAGAATGGGCGGCAATACAGTGTCTGCGTACGGGTGCCAGTGCAGGCCAATACCGCGCTCAACGGGGGCAAAGTAGTGCATGAGCTTGCGCGCCAGCCAGTGGCCTGAAGGGGTGGGCGTGGCGCCTCCGAAGGCGTATTGATGGCCAATGCCGATAGTGGCAACGCCTGCATTGCGCCCGGCTCGGGCGCTTATGGGCTCGAAGTCTGTGACCACCAGATTGAACTCGTCCATGGGCAAGCTGCGGACATCCCTGCGAAATTGCAGCAGGTTGGTATTACGCAATGTGCGCCGGTAGCGAATCCGGCCATCTTCGGTGACGAAGGTCAGGCCGCGCCGGTGCAGATAATCGCCAAACGGCGCCATATCGAACAGTTGCTCACGCGGGCGACCTGAGAACAGCCACGTCACCTCCACGTTCAGTGCGCGAAAGGCGTCGGCCATGGCCCGCGCTCTGCTGATATGCCCGTTGCCGGTGGCTTGCACGCCGTAGAGAATGCGCATTTACACTAGCCCGAGCAGATGGGCTGCACACAGTGCCGTGCAGGCGCCCATGGCCGCACCCGCAAGGGTATCGCCGGGAAAATGAACACCCAGCAGCACACGCGATATGGCGACGCCGCAAGCCCAGCAAAACACTATAGCGAAGGCGCCTCCGTAGATGAGGGTCAGTAAGGTCGAGAGCAAAAATGCGGCGGATGAGTGCCCTGAGGGAAAGCTGAACTGGTCGGCTGCAGTAATCAGGCTGCGAAAGCCCGGCACGGCGAACTGGGGGCGCTTGCGCCGCAGGCTATTCTTTAAGCTCCAATACAGTGATCGTTCGAGCACCAGTGCCAGCGCAAGAGTCGCCGCAAAATCTCCCGCGCGCGGCACACTTAGCAGCCACAACAGTAGGGGGATCAGAGCGTGCAGGTAGCCGTCGCCAGAGCGGGAAAGCGCGCGTGCCAGCGGTCGAACCATACGCCGCTCGCCCTGCGAGAAAATGCGGGCCAGCAGCTGAAGGTCGAGCCTGTGTATGGCGATGAGCAGCTTCATGTCGCTATTGTTATTTCGCTGTGTGGCATCAGCATGACGGCTTGGTGACAGTTGTGTGAATCTGTCGGGCCCACGGCCAGCTGCGCGGTGAGCTGCCCGTGATGTTCAGCTAGCTAGACACCGCGCAGAGGCTCTCCTACCATGCGCGCACAAGCCACTGTAAGACGGGAAGATCAAGGTGAAACTGGGTATTTTGAAAGCAGATGCAGTGCGGCCCGAGTGGGTGCCTGACTTCGGTGAGTATCCCGATATGTTTATCGCGCTGCTCAGCCGCCTCGACCCGGCACTGAAGTTTGTGGTTTACGACGTGCAGCAGGGTATTTATCCGCATGACGTAGACGAAGTCGATGGCTATCTGATCACCGGCAGCAAAAGTAGCGTGTACGACGACGACCCCTGGATTGCTCGGCTGATGGAGTTTGTGCGCGAGTTACATGCGCGGCAGAAAAAGTTGATCGGCGTATGTTTTGGCCACCAGCTGGTGGCACATGCGTTGGGCGGCAAGGCGGAAAAATCACCCAAGGGCTGGGGTGTGGGAGTGCATCGTCACCGCTTTGAAAAACTGCCCGGATGGCACGATCAAGGCCCCGCTGAGGTCGCGCTGTTGGTAAGCCATCAGGATCAGGTGACCATACCCGCCACCGGCGCTCAGGTGCTGGCCGGCAACGCATTTTGTGAAAACGCCGTGTGCCAGCTGGGCGAGCACATTCTCACGTTTCAGGGTCATGCCGAGTTCGTGCCTGAGTATTCGCGCGAGGTGATGGAGTTTCGCCGAGAGCGGATTGGCGAGGAGGCCTACGCAGCGGGCATGGCTTCATTGAGCACGGAATCTGAGGCTGACCGGGTCGGGCGCTGGATGCTCGCGTTTCTGCGTCGCTGAATTGGCCTAAAACAGCCCCCGGCGTTTACCAGCTGCCGGTATTCTCCATCGATACCCAGGGCTCGGCAGGCGCCAGGCTTTCGCCGGCTTGCAGCAGCTCAATGGAGATACCGTCAGGGGAGCGAATAAAGGCCATGTGGCCGTCCCGGGGCGGGCGATTGATGCTCACCCCGGCGTCCAGCAGGCGTTGGCAGGTCGCGTAGATGTCTTCTACGCGGTAAGCCAGGTGGCCGAAGTTGCGGCCGCCGCTGTAACTTTCCGGGTCCCAGTTCCAGGTGATTTCCAGTAACGGGCTGCCGCCTGCTCGCGCTTTTTCCACATCGCCCGGCGCCGCCAGATAAACCAGCGTAAAGCGCCCGCCTTCGCTCGCATAGCGCTGTACTTCCACCAAGCCCAATTTGTCGCAGTAAAAATCCAGCGAGGCATCCAGGTCGCTCGCTCGCACCATGGTGTGCAGGTATTGCATAGAATCGGCCTCCGCTTCAGGTGCTCACCATGTTAGGAGCCTGCCGGCCAAGCCGCAACACGTATTGCTGTCGGCAGCGCCTGCCACACGCGCGTGCATGGGGTACAATCCGTGTCTTTTGGCCGCCACTACAGGTGGTTCACAGCGGAGTCTTCTATGTGGTTTAAAAACGTGCGGGCTTATCGCCTCACAACGCCTTTTACCTTGTCTGCCGAGCAGTTGGATACACAGCTGGGCCAGCACCTGTTCAAGCACTGCGCTGCCACACAGCCCGTTTCCCTAGGCTGGGTTCCTGCCTTGGGCGGTGATACGCAAGCTCTGGCGCATCCGGTTGACGGTCGGTTTTTGCTGCGTCTGCGACGCGAAGAGAGGCTCTTGCCGTCTACGGTGGTGCGGGAGCAGTTGGCCGAGAAGGTCACGGCGATTGAGGATGATCAGGGTCGCAAGGTGTACCGCAAAGAGCGCCTGAGCCTGCAGGACGAGATTGTGCTGGATTTCCTGCCTCGCGCCTTCACCCGGTCCTCTTACCTGTATGCCTATATCGATACCCGGGCGAACTGGGTGTTTGTCGATGCCACTAGCGCCGCGCGGGCTGAGGAATTTCTCAACCTGCTGCGCGAGTGTATTGGCACCTTCCCCGTGGTGCTGCCACAGGTCAACAATGCGCCCACGGCCAGCATGACCGGCTGGTTGGCGCACCAAAGCCTGCCGCAGGACTTTGCTCTTGGTGAGGAGTGCGAGCTGCGCGAACCGGGCGATGAAGGCGGCGTTGTGCGCTGCCGTGGTGTTGATTTGCTCGGCGAAGAAGTAGAGACGCATCTGAATGCGGGTAAACAGGTTGCACGCCTTTCACTGAGCTGGGAGGAGCGCGTGTCATTGGTGCTGGCGGAGGACCTGTGCCTGCGTCGCCTTAAATTCTCCGACGAGTTGATGAAAGAAAACGCGGACCTGCCGGAAGCGGACCAGGCCGCGCGGCTGGATGCGGATTTTGCGCTCATGTCCGATATTGTGACCCGCCTGCAAGAACGCGTCATCGACCTGTTCGGTGGTGAGGTCGAGTAAGGGCTGCGCATGGCGGATCTGCCTGTCAGCGAGGACTACCGCAGCCTGTTTCTGGTGAACACGCCGCTGCTAGACCTGCGTTCCCCCGGTGAGTTCGCCCACGGAGCCTTTCCGAGCGCCGCCAGCCTGCCCTTGATGACAGACGATGAGCGCGCTGAAGTCGGCACCTGCTACAAGCAGCGTGGGCAAGCCGCGGCGATCGAGTTGGGGCATCGGCTGGTCGCCGGCAGCGAGCGTGAGCGGCGCACAGCCGCCTGGGTTGAGTTCGCCAAGCAGAATCCACAGGGATATTTGTACTGTTGGCGCGGCGGATTGCGTTCTCAAACGGTGCAACAGTGGCTGGCGGACGAGGGCGTTATTTATCCGCGTATCGTGGGCGGTTATAAAGCTCTAAGGCGTTTCCTGCTGGAAGAACTTGAGCGCTCTCTGCAGCAGGCCCAACTGCTGCTGGTGAGCGGCCGCACTGGCACCGGCAAAACGCGTGTTATTCATGCGTTGGAGGCTGCGCTGGACCTCGAGGGCCTGGCGCGGCATCGCGGGTCGAGTTTCGGGCACTTGCCGGACCCTCAGCCAAGCCAGATCGACTTTGAAAACGCCCTCAGCATTGCCTTTCTGCAGCGTTTGGCCCGCGGCTCGGGGCCGCTACTGCTCGAAGACGAGGGGCGGCTGATCGGACGCGTGGCGCTGCCGGAAAACCTGCGACAGTTAATGCAGGCGGCCCCCATGCTGGTGGTTGAGGAGCCGCTGGACGAACGCGTAGCGGTAATTCTCGATGACTATATTGAGGATTTGGGGCAGCGTTACAGCGCTCGCTACGGTGTGGTGGAGGGCCCAAGGATGCATCGCACGCGTCTGCTGGAGGGCCTCGATGGTATTCGCAAGCGCCTCGGGGGGGCGCGCCATCAGGCGCTGCGTGAGGCCATGGAGCGCGCCTTTACGCTGCAGCACACCACGGGGGTGACGGACGCTCACCGTGCCTGGATTCGTGAACTCCTCGAGCTTTACTACGACCCCATGTACAGTTATCAGCTGGCCCAGCGTGATGGCAAGGTGCTGTTTCAGGGCACTCGCGAGGAAGTGATCGACTATGCCCGGAGCCAGCTTCCGTGCTGACCGCAACGCCGCTACAGCGTGACTTGCTGCTGGTTGGCGGCGGGCATGCGCACGCATTGGTGTTACGCATGCTCGCCATGCAGCCGCTGGCGGGCTTGCGGATTACGCTGGTGTCGCCGTCCAGCCACACGCCCTACTCGGGCATGCTGCCGGGGCTTATAGCGGGGCACTATAGTTTTGAGGACGCCCACATCGACCTCGCCAGGCTCTGCCAGTGGGCGGGTGTGCGGTTTATTGAGGCTGAAGCCGTCGCCCTCAATACCGTAACCCGCCAGCTCAGCCTGCCCGGCAGGCCGCCCTTGGTTTACGATCTGCTGAGCCTGGATATCGGCTCGGAGCCCGATTTGGACAGCGTACCCGGCGCTCGCGAGCATGCTATCCCGGTGAAGCCGGTGGCAGAGTTCTGGGCGCGCTGGCAGGCTCTGGAGCCAACCGGGCTGCAAGCGGCAGATGCACCCCTGCGCATCGCCGTGGTGGGGGGCGGCGCTGGCAGTGTTGAGCTGGCGCTGGCTATGGCTTATCAGCTGAATTTGCGATCACCGTCCGTGCCAGCACCCGTAATCAGCCTGTTCTGTGGGGCAGCGCATATACTTCCGGGCTATAACCGCCGCGCCCGCGCTATCGCGCTGCAGGCTTTGGTCGATGCGGGCATTCACGTGCACTGTGGCAACCGGGTGAGCCGCGTGGCCGCTGGGCGGTTGGCGTTGAACAACGGTAGCGAGGCACAGTTTGACCACCTGTTTTGGTGTACGGGAGCCGTCGCCGCACCCTGGATAGGGGCCAGTGGCTTGACCACCGTAGACGGTGGGTTTTTAGCGGTACGCGACACCTTGCAGTCTGTCGATGATCCGGCCATTTTTGCAGCCGGTGATATTGCCACGCAAGTACAGCACCCTCGGCCCAAGGCGGGTGTCTACGCGGTTCGTCAGGCCCCCGTGTTGGCGGCGAATCTGCGGAATATTCTGCTGCAACGTCCCTTGCAGGCGCACACACCACAACGCGGTTTTCTCTCGCTGCTGTCGCTGGGAGACCAGCGAGCGGTCGCTGAGCGTGGCCCTTTGGCCGCCAGCGGCGCTTGGGTGTGGCGCTGGAAAGATCGCATTGACCGGGGCTTTATGAGCCGCTTCACAGAGTTGCCCGAGATTATGGCGCAGGCAGCCGGCGATGCTTTGCCCGAAGCGCAGGCGGCAACACTGCAAGCTCCCTGCGGCGGTTGCGGAGCCAAGGTGGGTGGCGACAGCCTGGCCGCGGCGCTTGCTGAGCTGCGCGAAAGTTATCCGCTGCACAGTCCGGCTGAGGGCGCAGATGATGCAGCCGTGTTGGCTGCCCCGGCCAGCGGTATTCAGCTGCAAAGCATCGATATCCTGCGCAGCCTAGTGTCCGACCCGTGGGTGATGGGCCGTATTGCAGCGAACCATGCTCTATCTGACCTGTACGCCAGCGGGGCACGGCCCACTACCGCGCTCGCCGCCGTCACGCTGCCGTTCAGTGCTGCGCAGATCCAACAGCGGGACCTGGTACAGCTACTGGCGGGTGCATTGGATGAATTTGCGCGTGTAGATTGCCGGCTGGTGGGTGGGCACAGCCTGCAAGGGCCTGAGCTGGCACTCGGGTTTGCCGTGACGGGTGAGCCGCTGGACCACGCGGGCCGGTTGCTGCATAAGCGCGGTTTGCGCGCTGGCGATCAGTTGATACTCACCAAGGCGTTGGGTACCGGCACACTGTTTGCTGCACATATGCAGCTCGGCGCCGATGGCCGTAACCTGCACACAGCGATCCTCATGATGTTACAGAGCAACTTTGCGGCGGCGCGCCTGGCTCTTGCGCATGGTGCTACCGCGGCCACCGATGTCACCGGCTTTGGCCTGTGGGGTCATTTGCGCGAAATGCTGCTGCCGGGGCAGGGTGCTGAACTCGCGCTTGAGTCGCTACCGGTATTGCCGGGGGCACTGGCGCAGCTGGCGGCGGGGCGGCACAGTTCCATGCATGCAGCCAATGCCGGTGTGGCCGACATCGGTGCCACGCCCCGGCACCACATTGTGTTTGATCCACAAACCAGTGGTGGCCTGCTGCTGGGGGTGGCTGCCGCTGCTGCTCCGGGCTTGCTCGCGGCATTGCAGGAAGCGGGCTACGCTGCCGCTGCAGTGATAGGCCACGTTGCCGCGCTGAGCCCGGGGCAAGAGCCCATACGCTGCGTTTGATCAGCCTTGGCTGCGCCGCTCCAACCACTGCCAGAACAAGCCTTGCTGCCGATCCTTGCCGGTTAATAGATATTCCAGTCGCTGGTCATTTTCCAGCACTGCCTGCAGGCGCTGTGCTTCGCCATCGCGGCCGGCAAGCAGCAGGCGATCGCCCATCTCCAGTGGCAAATCGTCCGCCGGGAACAAGATGTCGTCCTTTTGTCTGCGAATCATCACCACCTCCAGGTGCAGGCGCTGGCGCCAGTCGCTGGGGTCCGCCAGTAAGTTACCTACGGTGATACGCTGGCCTGCGCTCAAAGCGCGCGCGAGGGCAGGGGAGCGTCGGTTGCTGACTCTGCCAGAAGAAAACTCCGGTGGATGGTTGCTCTGGTGGCGCAGGAAACGCGCCAGGGCATTGCGGCCGGTATCGTTGTCTTGCTGCAATAACAGTGCAATAAACGGCTCTACAAGCCCGGAGCTAATTCTGCTGAGTATGGTGCCGGCCACTACCATGCTTGGCTGGCCGAGGAATTGAGGTTCTGCCGCTCGAAATAGCGCATGGCTGGACAGGCCGTTTTCCAGTACCACATGAAAGAGTTCGGAATTCAGCGCGCGCGCTGTAATTAGTATCGATAAGTTGTCTGCATCGTCACTGGTGGCCGCCACAATACCCACCGCGTCGGCTATGCCTGCAGCATCCAGCTCCTCTGCCTGTGTGCCGCGGCCGCGCACGGTGCCTGGTGGGCAACCGGCTTGTTCCGGGTCGTGGTGAATCACCGTAACGTTCATGCCTCTATGTTGTAACAACTGGTACACGGCGCGGCCAACGCGGCTGTAGCCGCACACAATCCACTTACCGCGCGGAATCGCTGTGGCGTGGGTAAGGCGCGCGCCCGGGCCGGAGTTCAGCCAGTGGTAGAGCCGGAACAAATCGGGCTTGTCGATAGCCAGGTCCAGCCGCCGAACATACTCATCGACCGGGTTGATCACGTAATCAGTGTCGAACGAGCGCATGTTATCGGCATCGTTGCGGGTGTCGGCGCTAGCGTACACAGTGACCTTGTGGTTGAGCAGTGTGGCGCTAATAGCAACCTTCAGGTTTACGTGGCCTTCACCGGTGACGGCAATCACGCCGGCACACCAGCGGCTGCGCAGCCCGGCTTCGATCAGGTTATCGGGCAGGTTCGCGTTCATACAGAACGCGATGACCGGTGTGAGGAACTCAACCACTTCCAGCGCCTCGACTTTCTCCTGGTTCTGTTCTACCACAATGACCTGATGGCCCCGGTCTGTTAGCGCGCGGGTCAGCATGCGCCCGGTATCGCCATACCCGCACACCAGATAGAACGGCTGGTTGAGATTACGTACTTTCCACGCCAGGCGCGCTCGACGCAGGGCACGGGTGTAGGCGGGATCCTGCATCAGCGACACAATAGAGCCGATGGAAAACAGCCAGGCGATCACGGTCAGATAAATACTGACCATGGTCCACAGGCGCTGGCCTTGGGAGAAGGGGTAAGGCACTTCGCCAAAGCCGATGGTGCTGCCGGTATAGCTGACAACATAAAAGGCTTCGAAAAAACTCATGCGCCAGGGGTTACCCTGGTCATCCACGCCCGGAATTAGCGTGAAGCCGACAGTGGCGATGGCATAGGCCGCAATGAGCACCACCAAGGGCATGCGCATGCGGCGTAAAAAGAGGAACACCAGAGATTTGTGTACATGCCGGCTCATGGCGCGCTACTTCCGGCTGAGTCCTGCCGTATCCAGAGTGAGGAGCACCAGTGATACCAGGTTGGCGAGCAGCGCCCCGCCGGAAAGGGAGACGATAGACGCCATCACCCGCGGCGTCAGGCCTACCTCAATGACATGCACAGAAATAGTCCAAACCAAGGCTGCCGCCAGCAGGTGGAGGTTTACCACCAGGCTGGACGCCAACAGAATCGCACCCATTTGCGAGCGCTCGCCAAATTTAAGCACGGTAGCGATCAGGCTCACTACCAGTGCGGCGAAAAGTTCATAGACGTCGTGGTGCTCCGGGTTGTCGATGTCACCGAGGAAAAACCCGAAATTCAGTGTGACCGCCAGCAACACGAAAAAACCGAAAACTACCTTGCTCATGTTCATAAATACGCTGTCCCTGATGAATCCCTGCCACCATTATGCGCCACTGCGCGCGTGTTGCCAGCTGCGCGACCGTGGTTTTAACTTTGTCCCTTGCGCGTTCGTACAGTGCAAGGTCGCGAACGAAACGCAGAATAAGGACGCAGTCGGCTTGCTGTGCCGGGCGAATGGCCAAGGTCGACATTAACGGCTGCTCCAACTGCGTTGCATTTCGTAATAGAGGAATGAGGCGGTCCAGGTAATCAGTACAAGCCCGGTGAGGGATTCAATGCCGATGAGGTAGCGCAAGTCTCCTGCAGGAAAAATGTCGCCAAAGCCGAGCGTGGTGAAGACGGTAAAGGAGAAATACACACAGTCGAGCAGTGATCCATCAAAATACTCGCCATGCAACTGGCCCCAGCCGGGTGTATTAATCTTCACGTAATAGGCAACACCAAACACCCATACCTCAACAGAATGCGCGAGCAGGCCGCCAGCAACGCCGAACACGATGCGTGCCCGGTGCACAATGTTCAGCTTCGGCAGGAGCCGCGTCATCCAGTAGAGAAACTCGTAGTGAATCGCTACGGTGAGCATGACGACGAGCATATTGACGGCAAAGAGAGCGAACAAGCGCAGTACTCCACAAGTTTTCTCGGCCAGTCTAACGAAAAAAGCGCCGAGGTGCGCGTGGCTCCCCGGCGCTAAAACAACAAAGACTACTGGCCTTGCGCTGCCAGTACCTCTTCTACGGTGGGTCCGTCCATGGTGTTACGGAATGACTTCACCGCAGAGTAGTGGATGGGGCCAAAGTGGGCCATATCTGCCATGTTGTCGACCAGCTCCCGGCCCAGCGTTTCGATGGGAATGGCGCGCATTTCCCAATCGGTCCATGCGTCCGAGTACCAGTCGGCCAGCTCCACAGCGCGCTAATCGGTCGACGAATATGGACAGCTGATCTGTACTTGGCCCATGAGGTATACCCCGATCCTGGTTTGCGCAGTTTTTTTGGTTTCACCGCGGGTGTGGCTGTGGCTGCCGGTACCACGGTCTACCGCTCGGAGGGCCCCAACGGCACTGTGCATTTTTCGGATACACCGCCGGCGGAGGCGGCGAATACCGAAGTGCTACACATTCGCGCCCCCGAAGGCGGTGACCCCGCAGCGGCGCAGCAGTAGCTCAAAGAAATACGCTGTTGGTTCCCGATCGTTGAAATTGGTTTTGGCTGCGGCAACGGGCTTGCTACAGTGCTTGTTCGGATAACCGAATCGCCCGGAGCAAGCCCATGGAATTGGTGATGATTTTTGATATGCGCACGCCAGACTTTGGCGTGGGCAGGGGTGAGGCTTATGCCGCTGCGCTCGACATGGCTGAATGGGCCGACCGGGTGGGTTTTGACGTGCTGGGCTTCGGTGAACATCACTGCGCTGAAGATGGCTACAACCCCTCGCCACTGGTGTTGGCAGCGGCGATGGCCGGCCGCACCCGGCAGGTGGCGCTGCGCACGGCAGTACTGCTTGCACCCCTCTACGACCCGGTGCGTTTGGCGGAAGACCTCGCGGTCGCGCAATTGATAAGCGGTGGACGCATACAGCTCGGCCTCGGTTTTGGTTACCGCCCGGTGGAGTTCGCCATGTACGGCAAACGGGTGGAAGACCGTTTCGAGCTGACCTGCAACACCGCGCGGCTGCTGAAAACGGCCTGGACGGGCGAGCCCTTCGACTACGAGGGGCGGCCCTGTTTGGTGTCACCGGTGCCCGCCAAGCCGGTGCCTATCTTGCTCGGCGGTATGGCTCCTAAAGTGGCGCGTGCCGCTGCGCAGATAGCCGATGGGTTTTTGGTGCCGTTGTTTCCATCCAAGGTATGGCAACCTTACCGTGACGAGTGCCTGCGCCTGGCTAAACCGGACCCAGGGCCATTCCCGCAGCAGGGCCCAACGTTTCTGTGGGTATCAGAAGATCCGGAAGGTGATTGGAAGTGGATTGCGCCGCACATTCTGCACGTCTTGGATTCCTATTCACGTTGGACGGCAGATGCGTACGGTACACCGCAGGGCCCCTATGCCGGTGGCATGACCGCAGACACCGTGCGCGAAAGTTCTGCCTACAAGGTGCTGCGCCCCGAAGAGGTGGTGGCGATGGCGGGCGAGCTGGGGGACCACAGCTCGCTTTATTTGACGCCCTTGTTCGGTGGCATTGATCCCGCTCGGGGCTGGGCCATGCTGCGGCTGTTTGAAGACCGGGTGTTGCCGCATCTGCCGCGCAATGGCGTAAAGCCGCTGTGGGGCATGTCGGCTTAAGCGGCGGCTGTATACACCTTACTGATTGGCCATACGCTTAATGCAATCATACGAAGCATGATTGTTTGCGCGTGGTGGTAGAGCTCGAGTTTGGTCACGGGCCGCGCGAAGAGGCGCTGGTTTACATTGCCGGTCTCGACAATCCCGCCTACTTGGGGCAGACCAGTGAGGCGTACGCTGGTTGCGAGAGATGGGAGTCGCCTTCAAGCCTTGCGCCACGAAGCGACATTTCGACCCCAAATTATGGATAAAAAACCCCGCAAAGAGCGGGGCGTTCAGACCTTGTTTGAGTATCAGGCTTTACTTAGCTTCCTTACTCCAAGCAAAGATAGCATTCCACCCATGAACCCGAGCAACCAAAGCGGCATGACAGGCACTGCAGTCGTAGAGGCGGGAGTGCCGGC
>JANQUV010000117.1:4585-16509 GCA_030730585.1 Haliea sp. | reverse complement strand
GTCCTTGGTCGCGCCAAGGTAACGCGTTCCCGATCGTAGACGAAGTTGTTGGCCAACTCGGCCTGCTCATCCAACAGGTTGTCAACATAGAGTTCGGCGGTCCAGTCGGCCGTGCTGATACCAGCAGTGAACCCGACCAGAGCCCAGCTGTCGAGTTTGGCGCGGTTGATGGTGACGATATCACTGAAGGATGATTCCGAGTAGGCGATATGCGGCATCACATGGGCTTGGTAGCCGGAGTTGAGCTGCCACTGGTAGCGAGCTCGCAGATTGCCCTGAAACTCTGGCGCGAACGCCAGCTCGTCGCCCTTGCGGACGTCGTCCGTGGGCGTGAGCACTTCTGTGATTTCAGTGTCGAGGAACGAGAACGAGCCGGTTACGATCAGGCCGGAGACAGCAGCCGGCGCCCAGGTCACGACACCCTCGAGACCCTTGACCTCGGCATTTGCCGCATTGTCGGAGAAGAACAGATTGGCGATGCTGGGGTCGAAGATGGTGGTCTGCAGGCGCTCGATATCAACATAGAACAGGCTGCCGTTGAGTCTCAGTGAGTTATCCAGCAGGTCCAGCTTCCAGCCCAGCTCCATGTTGGTAACGTCGTCGGTATCAAGCGCAAAGGGTACCGTATAGTCACCAGGCCCCTGGGCGCCGCCGGGCCGGTTGAGCAGGCCAGGACGAAAACCCTCGGACAGGGTGACATACCAGAGTTGATTCATGTTGGGAGTCCACGCCAGGCTGACCTTGCCAATGACACCATCGGTCTGGGCGGTGTCGGGGGCGTTACGCAGTGCCGCTGCAACTTGGGCCGGGGCCTGGTCGATCGTGTCCAGCGTGTAGGTGACCTGATCTGGCAAGCAGGTGCTGCGGTCAGTGATCTGCCCATCACCGTTGTACAGGTCGCTGATATCCGTGCCGAATGCCTGGCAGTCTGCGGCCGCGCCCGCGTTAAAGAAGGATCCGTTGGCGCTGCCATCGAAGTCCACTTCGATGTCGTACCAACGCGCACCCACGGTGAGGGCGAACTGCTCGTTGATATCGAAGGTTGCCTCACCAAACACGCCGTACTGCTTGTCGGTGCGCCGAATATCGTTGCGAAAGATCACCCCCGGAGGGAATGGCCCTTCGTCCGACCGAAAGCCGGTCTGGAACGGGAAGCTGGGTGCGAATCCGCCGAACGGCTGCGCCGCAACGGAGCCAGGGTAGGTGAAGTCGTTACGCTCATCGAGTTGCAGGTCGCTGTAGAAACCGCCGACAGTGGCGCGCAGGCGGTGCTCGGCGGGAGTGTTCACGCGTATTTCGTGGGTCATGACTTCGGTTTCAGTGGTGGACTTTACGAACAGGTCCGGCGGCTGACAGGTGCCCGACGGCGCCCCTCCCGGGTAGGACACGGAGCCATCGCAGATGTAGTAGGGCAAATACTGGCCGACGAACAGGTAGTCTGTGTAATCCACCGTCTGATTGGTTTCGCGGTTGGTGAAGGCGCCGGTGTAAACTGCTTCCAGCTGGCCGATACGGCCTTCCAGGGTCCAGCTGGTGTTGTCAAAGGTGTCGTCGATATTGTCTTCGTGGAAACGGCTGACCTCGTAGTCGCCCAGATCAGGGTCGGAGAAGAAGACCCCATCTGAATCCAGCGACTGCTGCATGTGGCTTACCTGCAGGCTCCATCGGTCGTTGATATCGTAGAGGCCGCTGAGGCGAAAGCCGTTGTATACCGTGTCATTGATGTTGTCGCCGGTCTTGGTGGAGTTGTCCGCGGCCAGGAATTCGACGTCGCTGAGGTCGGCGGTCGACTGGAACCCGGCTCGCTGTGCGCTTACCGCTACCCCGTTGGAGCGGGGTGTGCCTTCGGGCCGAAAACGGGCGCTTTCGCTGGCGTCGCGAGTGCCGGCCACGTTGTCAATATAGCCGCCCATGCGGTCCAAGTAGACGACGCCGCGGAGGGTGAAAGCATCGGTCACCGGCAGGTTGAACATGCCGGTTGCGTTATTGCTCATGTCCCCCCCCCCGGGTGAAGGCGGTTCCCAGCTTGACGCTGCCATAGGTGCCGCTGGGGTCGGGCTTGTTGGTGATCAGACGTACAGTGCCGGCCTGGGAGCTGCTGCCAAAGAGGGTGCCCTGGGTGCCAGCCAGCACCTCGACGCGATTCAGGTCGGCGGCATAGACGTCCAGGTTGCGTCCAGGTTGAGACAGCGGTTGATCGTCGAGATAGAGAGCTACGTTGGGTGACAGGCCGGCAACGCCGGCGGTGGTGAGGTTGGGCGTGGTTGAGGCAACGCCGCGGATGTAAATGGTGTTTTGACCCGGGCCGCTGCCGCCTGCGGTAACCCCGGGCAATTGGATCAGGTAATCGTTGAAATTGGCGATGCCCATGTTGTTGAGGGAGTTCTCGCCCAGCGCCTGCACCGAAACCGGAATATCCTGGGTGCTGGCGACGCGCTTGGTGGCTGTTACCAGTACCTCTTCGAGTCCTTGCGCGCTGGCGCCGGTGGCGAGCGCAGAACCTGCCAGTGTGCTGACTACAGCACTATACAAGCGGCTGCGCTGTCTGGGGGTTGTATTACTGGACATTGTCTTGACCTTCTTCTGGGTTGCTGAATTTTGGTGTTCCGCGTGGCTCTGAATTTGGCGCCCACGGTTTGTTACCCGTTTAAAATAATATTTTGGATTCAAAGTAAAATAATATTTTGGATGCGAAGTAAAATTATCTTCTTTAACACCGCGGGCAGGAGCCTCTCACACACCCCCACGCGACTAAAATAGCAAAAAACAGGCACTTGTCGACTAAAATGCCGCATAATTAGTGCCACTGCATATCATTTGAACAGATACAGCCCTATGATTTCAACTAAAAATTGGTTCGTATAAAATACAGTCTTGTAATCATTTTTGGCACATCGGGTGCCACCTTGTGCCGCGACGCAGGTTTTTGCCTAGACAGGCAGAAGGAGGAAGCAGGTTTTGAGTACGACAGAGGGTGCCCGGGCGGAGCCAAGATTTCTGGTTGATAAAGCGGTTTTCTGGCCCGCCAGCGCGGCACTGTTGGCGCTGGTGGCGTTCGCCGGCCTGAGGCCAAAGCTCAGTGAACATCTGTTCCAGGTACTGCAGGACGCTATCGTTCTTTACGCAAGTTGGTACTACGTACTCGTCGTTGCAATCATTCTGGTCAGTGTGGCGTTTTTCAGCCTCTCGCGTTTTGGCGACATTAAGCTGGGCCCGGATCACGCGGAACCCACATACACCTATCTGTCGTGGATTGCGATGCTGTTTGCTGCCGGCATTATTGCAGCCAGCCTCGGATTCGGCGTGCTGCAGATCAACTCCGGGTTGTCCTACCTATTCGGTATCGCAATCACGCCCGGGGTCCAGGTCCTGCTGATACTGCTCACACTGGGACTGGCAGGGGTATCGGTTGTCATGGGGCTGGATGCCGGCATCAAGCGCCTTTCTGAGCTCAACCTGAGCCTTGCGATGCTGCTCCTGGTGACCGTGTTGCTCGCGGGTCCGACTGTCATTGTGTTACAGGCGACCATTGAGAATTTTGGCGCCTACATCGGTGCGCTGGTAACCAAGACCTTCAACTTGTACGCCTACGACCCGACCGACTGGCTGGGCGGTTGGACCATTTTCTACTGGGGCTGGTGGCTGAGCTGGGCGCGATCTGGGGGTTGGGCCGAGCTCTGAGTTTGGATGCTGCCCGCCGCGATATCCACAGCGTGGCGCCGCTGGTAACCTCACCCGGGGATTGGCGGGAGCGGCTGGCCAACCTGTTACAGCGTCCGGGTGACAGTAGCGTCCACACCTTTCAGCGCGACCTGGTATTGCCCGCGCTTGCGCTAGGAGGCTGGAGAGCCGGCGGACCCCGCGCGGGGAAGCTCTGCACATGCGGGAAAGGCGCTTTTCTGCAGCGACATCACATACTCGATGGATGTGAGCTACTGTTTCAGCCCACCAATGTAATAATCCACAACAAACCCACGCCCAGCGAGCACAGCAGAACCGCCGCTGAGCCCATGTCCTTGGCGGCGCCACTCAGGGGATGGTAGTCCAGGCTCACCCGATCGACCGCTGCCTCCACTGCGGAATTCAGGAGCTCTACCACCAGCAACAAGAGCAAGCTGCAGAGCAACAAGGTCGCCTCCAGCGCTGTCAGGTCAGCACACCAGACAATAATGGTGCCCAATAGCAGCACGGCGCACTCCTGACGTATCGCGGCTTCATGCCGAAACGCATACCGCAAGCCGCGAAAGGAGTGCACAAACGCTTTCAGCACCCTCGCAATACCCGTGCGTGGAGGGGTTTCCGGGTTGTAGTCAGGCATATTGCGACTCCGATAGCGGTGCACTATGGCGCCCGGTCAATGGCTGGAGGATACAAGCCACGCTTGTAGGCAAGGCTACCCCAGAGGGCGTGAGCCAGCGCCTCGCGCTCAAGGGCTGGGTTCGCGACGGCGGGGCTGAAGTTGAACCCCTGTCGCTCAAAGCGGTAGGTTTTTGGCGCTTTCTCAGGCTGCACCACCACCACTTGGTCACCTCGCCAGTACGCTTGGTTGGGGCCGTATTGCATGATGGCGCGCCCTTCGTAGGATTGAGGCAGCTGTGTGATGTCGCGACCCACCATAGGGTGCTCTGCCTCAATGCCCATCAGGGAGAGGAGTGTTGGCGGCAGGTCGATCTGGCTGAGTACCCTTGCATCACGCCGCGCCGGTACGCCATTGCCAATCAGCAGGCCGGGTATTCTAAAGTGCTCAACCGGCACCAGTTGGCGTCCGAAAACGCGGTCGTCGTGGTCTGCTACAACAAGAAACAACGTATCGTCCCAGTAGCTGCTTGCACGAGCCAGTGAGAAGAACTCACCGATAGCGTGATCCGCATAGCGTATGGCATTGCGTTTGGTATTGGGCGGCTGCTCGACGGGCGCAATCGCGGCCAATGGATAGTCATAGGGCGTATGGTTCGATGAGCTGAACACCAGGCTGAAGAACGGTGTACCCGCTTCGTGCAGGCGGCTGAACTCATCATGTGCCTTGCGCAGCAGGTCGCCGTCAGACACGCCCCAGGAACCCATAAACTCGGGATTTTCATAATGCCGCCGGTCAACCACGCGATCAAAACCGTTACCGAGAAAGAAGCTCGCCATATTGTCAAAGTGGCCCTCACCACCGTAGATGAAGGATGTGTCGTAACCCCGCTTCCCCAGTAGCGAGGCCAGCGTGAAAAAACCCTGCTGGGAGCGCGGGAGTTTCACTACACTGCGCGCCGGTGTAGGCACAAAACCCGTGACCACGGCTTCGATGCCGCGCACAGAGCGCGTGCCCGTGGCGTAGAGCTCCTCCAGCAACCAGCCCTGCTCTGCGAGTGCGTCAAATGCCGGGGTGAGGTTGTCGCCGCCCAGCGTCCCCACATACTGCGCGCCCAGGCTTTCCTCCAGCACGATGACCAGGTTGCGCAGGCGCGGCGCGGTCGCCGACGGCTTTTGCAGGTGCCATGTCGGGAATTCAGCGGACAGGAACTGCGCCTCCGGCAAGCCCATAGCGCTGCGCACCTCGGCAAATACCACGGCGTCCGGCAGCGCAGGGTAAAGCCGCGAGGCATCGATTTCACTGCGCATCGCACGCACGGCGTAAGCCACCGAATAGAGTGAGTTGAGTGTCAGATCGTTCAACAGCGCATCGCTGCTGAATGCCGTAAATCCAGGGTTGATGGGCCGGTGTCGTAGTGTGCCGCGGGCGCCCAGCACCAGCAGCGGCAACAGCACCGCCAGCACCAGCAACCTGAGCCACCACGCAGCGGACACGTAAGAGGCCAGGGCGAAGCGCCGAAAGATGCGCAGGGCCAGCCAGGGCGCGAGCAACAGCACCAAAAGACCGCAAAGCATTTCGACAAGAAACCCGCCGAGCAACATGCCAAACACTTCCTGCGGGTACTGGAGGTATTCGACAAACAGCCGATTGGGGCGCAGGTCATACTGGGCGATAAACCCGGGAGTAATCGCTTCCATGAAGGCTAACAAGCTCAGGCCCAACGCCAGCCAGACGGCGACCGGCAGGGCGCGCCAGCGCGGGGGCAACACCACCAGCATTAGTAGCGCGGGAAGCAACCAGTAGCACAACATCACCAGGTCAATGCGAAGCCCAAAGCCAAACACTGTGAGCACAGCGGCAAAGTCCTCAAAACGGTCGGCCTGCCAGAGGACAAGGCCCGCGCGGCTGGCGGTTGTCAGCAGCAGGCCTGATACGAGAAAAAACCAGAGCGGGCGGACCAGACGCTCAAGGGCAACAGGGAGTGTGTGGACCATCAATACATCCTCGGGCATATGAGACACCGGGGGTCAGCCCTTGCTCGCGCCAGACGGGGCAGGAATTTCGGCGAGGGGCGCCTGGGCCACCAAAACGGGCTCCCGGCAAGGCCGAAGCATGTCCTGTTGCGGGCGATAGAGGCTGGTCTCCACCTGCAGCAAGCCCAACACAGCGTCAAACACGTTATCGTGGGAGAGGTCGGCCTGCTCAGCGGCACGGGCAACGCATTGCGAGTCATAATCTGACAAGGCAGAAAATTCTGGCGACATCCAGAGCAGCATGGGGATGTGTGTCTGCTCTTCCGGGGCCAGCGCGTAGGGCATGCCGTGCAGGTAGAGGCCGTTTTCGCCCAATGATTCGCCATGGTCAGACACATACAGGAGGCTGGCTTGCCACTGGGTCTGCTCACCCAGCGTGGCAATGACGCGGCTCATCACAAAGTCGTCGTAATACAGCGTATTGTCGTAGCTGTTGACGATTTGCAGGTCCGAACAGTTTTGTATATCGCTGCGCGGGCAGTCCGGAGTGAAACGCCGGAAGGCATCGGGATAGCGCTGGTTATAGGTTGGACCGTGGCTGCCGGCGAGGTGCATAACGACCAGGGCATCCTCGTTTCCGAGTGACGCCAGTTGCGCTTTCAGGCCCTCAAGCAGCACCTCGTCCTGACAGTATTCACCCTCACAAAAATGTACACCAGGGCTGGGTTCAAAGGCCTGCGTCGGCACACGCGCACACACGCCCTTGCAACCCCCGTCATTTTCCAGCCAGCGCACAGATACCCCTGCACGCTGAATAATGTCGAGCAGATTGTCCTGTGTTTTGGCGATAGCGGGCTCGTAATCGGCCCGATTGAGCCGCGAAAACAGGCAGGGTACCGATACAGCGGTGGCAGTTCCGCAGGAAGATACATTCTTGAACGAGACAAGGCCGAGGTCGCGCGTGAACTGGTTGGTTGGGCGTGGATAGCCATTTATCTCGAAATTGCTGGCGCGCGCCGTTTCACCCAGTACCAGCACCATCAAGCGCTTTTTCCGCGCTGAATCAACATCCGCAATTGTCGCATCCTCGCCCAGCTGCTGATGCGCACGAGGCGGCGCGAGATAAGTGCGGCTGACGAACTTCCCGGCACTGTAAAGATAATGCGTAGGATTGATCAGCTTGTTCAGCTCGTGATTGTTGCGCCCCAGCGAAGCGTAGTCCTTGTAATAAAGCGCCGCGATGCCAACGACGATGGCAACGGCGGCGGCCATGGTCAGCGCCTTATAAGCCAATTCACGCGCAGCGGGCCGGCTGCGCAGGGGAATGACGACCAACAGCGCTGCAGGCAGCACACCGGTCAGCAACCACCACACGGCGAGGTTGGTATTCAGGTAGGCGTGCGCCTCACCGGGATTGGTTTCAACCAGGTTGCGGATCATCTCCATGTCAAACACGGTGCCGTAGTAGAACATGGCGTAACTGACCAGTGAGGACGCCAGCAACAACACAACAGCAAACGGCTTGGCCAGATAAGGCAAGGTCCAAAAGCTGAACAACAGATAAAACACGGAACCAAAAAACAGGGGCAGCGACAGCACCATGCCTACGCTCAACCCTTCCGTATGTTGCAGGATGGTGATCAGGTGCGCGGCCAGGGGAATATTGATAACCAACACAAAGTAGGCGGCCAACAACAGGGTAAACTGGCTCAAGCCGATCGGTTTAATCGTCATACAAAGGCTCCTGAACCTGCGAAGTGCCGCCGAAAAAGCGACAGGAAACGCAGTAATAAAAGGAGCCTAAGGGGTGAGAGGTGACAGAAAAGTCGCAGCTGCTGATGCGGCGCAGGTATTAAGGCGCGGTTACAGTGAACGTTGTACCTTGCGGCAGGTTGGGTTGCACATCGATCTGCCAGCCCTGATGGTCGCAAATACGTTTCGAGATTGACAGCCCAAGCCCATAACGAGAGCCCGGGCCCTGTGGCGAGCGCACACCGCGCTCGAAAATATGAGCGGCGACGCCGGGGTCGATGCCACTGCCGGTATCGCACACCGCAATCGACTGGTTACCCACCTCTATGCTGATCGTTCCCTGCACGGTGTGGTTGAGGGCATTGTGCAACAGGTTGTTGAGCACAGCGCCGATGAGAAACTGCGGCACGCGGGCGGGAGCTTGCGCATCGAGGCCCCGGCAAACGAGGGCGATGCCTTTCTCGTCTGCGCGCCCGCTCCACAGAGCCAAAGCCGCCCGGGCGGCATCCGGCAAGGTACAGCTGGTGTCGCGCTGGCACTCCTCAGGGTCACGAGCGAGCTGCAGGTAAAGCGCTATCTGCTGCTGCATGTCCTTAAGCGCGCGGTTTATTCGGGCAGCCACTTTTTGCTGTGCAGGGTCGTTGCTCGCCATCTCCTGTAACAGATCACTCGCCGCCTGAATCGCCATCATCGGCGTACGCAATTCGTGGCTGACATCGCCCGTGAACTGCCGCTCACGCTCGAGCAGGTCCGCCACCCTGTCGGCGTAGCTTTGTACGGCGCGCGCCAGCGCACCCACTTCGTCATTCGGATAGATATCCGGGCTGAAAGCCGGATTGCGACCGGATGTCTCATCGTCCGTAACCGCCGCAGCAAGCGTCATCACCGGCAACAGAACCTGGTTCGCAATATAGCGAGACAGCCAGTAGCCCAGCCCCGATATCAGCAGCATACCCAGCAAGATTCCAGCTATCGCGAGCACTTCGTAGCGCTCAAACTCACTCTGATCCTGCGCCAGAACATACACCCAGGGCGCTTGATGGCGCACGATGAGGTTATAGACTCTGGCATCTCCAAAGACCTCAAAATTACCCTCCGGGTAGTCTTGAAACGCCTTAGGGAGCAGCGGATGACCGGTGTTCGGCAGCTTGTAGAACGTGCTGTCTCCTTGCGGCACACTTATGGCCGTTTGCACCGCCTGGTGCTCAGCGATGTCGTGGTTCAGGTCACCGACCAGGTGGTTATAGAACAAGGTGCGCTCAAACCAGGACACCAGCAACAGCATGCATACGCCGCACAGCACTGTGAGTGACACGATGAGCGCCATCATGCTCCACTGCAGGCGAGCGCGAATGGCGTGGCGAAATCTATTGGCCATCAGCGACCAGCGTGTAACCGGCGCCCGACACATTGCGGACCATGGCGCTGCCGAACGGCCCGTCTACTGCCTGCCGCAAACGGTAGATATGTGATTTCAGTGCCGCGCTGTCCGGTAGATCTTCGCCCCACAGCATATGGTTGAGGTCTTCGTGCGGCACGACCTCGGGCCAGCGCTTCATCAACAGCTCAAGTAGTGCATAGCCTTTACGGTCGAGCTTGATGTCCCGGCCCTGGCGCTGAACCTGGCGTGTACCGGTATCCAGCGACAGCTCGCCGACCTGCAGCGCATGCTCATAACTACGCTGGGAGCGCTTCAACACGGCGCGGATGCGCTGGTGCAGCTCGGGCAGGGAAAACGGTTTTATCAGGTAGTCATCGGCACCTGCCTCAAATCCCAGCAAGCGGTCCTCGACCGCATCGCGGGCGGTGAGCATGATCACCGGCAGGGGGTTGCGGTCCCGCTCGCGCAGCTCGGTGCACAGGGTAAAGCCGTCCATACCGGGCAAGCCGATATCGAGCACCAGCAGGTCGTAGTGATGGGCCTGAATGAGCGCACGTGCCGCCTTGCCATTTTCTATGGCATCAACCTCAAAGCCCTTGAGTTCAAGGTAATCGACAATACTGGCAAGAATGTCGCGGTTGTCTTCGACGATGAGTAGCCGGTCAGCCATCAATGCCTCTCATTGAAAAAAGCCGATTTGCAGGTTTACTGAAACCCGTAGCCAGGTCAAGCTGCGGGGCATTAATGCCCGCCGCGGTTTACTCCACCGTCACCGACTTCGCCAGGTTGCGCGGCTTGTCCACATCGGTGCCTTTCTGCACGGCAACATGGTATGCCAGCAGCTGCAAGGCGACGGTGTACACAATGGGCTTAAGCAGCTCCGGGCAGCTGGGCAGTGCAATGACGTGCACGCGGGACTCCTCGGCAAAATGCGCCGCGTTGTCGGCAAAGACATACAGTTCAGCGCCGCGCGACCGAACCTCCTCGAGGTTCGACTTCAGCTTTTCCATCAGGGCATCACCCGGCGCCACCGCAATAACGGGCATATCGGCGTCTACCAACGCCAGCGGGCCATGCTTGAGTTCACCGGCAGGATAGGCTTCCGCGTGTATGTAGGAAATCTCCTTCAGTTTGAGCGCACCTTCCAACGCAATCGGGTACTGAATTCCGCGCCCCAAAAACAGCGCGTGGTGCTTCATAATCAGCGCCGAAGCCATTCGCTTAATCACCGGATCAAGGTGCAGCGTTTGTTCCACATAATCGGGCAGCGTATGCAGGGCCGAGACCATGTCTGCGGCGGCTTCCGCAGACAGCGCGTGACGCCTTCCCAACACCAGGGTCAACATCAGGAATGCTGCCAGCTGAGTAGTGAACGCCTTGGTAGACGCAACGCCAATTTCGGTACCGGCGCGGGTGAGAAAAACCAGATCCGATTCACGCACCAGGGAACTGTGATCCACGTTGGATATCACCAGGCTTCCCAGGTAGGCAGCTTCGGTTGCGTCACGCAACGCTGCCAGAGTATCGGCGGTTTCGCCGGACTGGGACACGGTGACCAACAAAGTTCCTGGCAACGGAACCCTCTTGCGATAGCGGAATTCCGAGGCCACCTCTACAGCGCAGGGTATCCCTGCAAGCTCTTCCAACCAGTAACGCGCGACCATACCGGCATGGTAACTGGTACCGCAGGCCACAATCTGTATGGCTTTTACCTTATCAAAGAGCGCAGCGGCTTCGCTGCCGAACACGCCATCATCGATTTCCCGGGTACCCGCAACCGGGATCGTATTGGCCAGCGCATGCGGCTGCTCATAAATTTCCTTGAGCATATAGTGTTCGTAGTCGCCCAGCGCAGTGCTTTCTTCCAGCGCAGAGATCTGCGTCATGCGGCGCTCAACAACCTCGCCCTGCAAGGTGCTGATCTCCAGGGACGTGGGTGTAATACGCACCACGTCGCCTTCTTCGAGGTACACAAAGCGGTCGGTAACCTGACGCAGTGCCAACTGGTCGGAGGCGAGGAAGTATTCACCAATGCCCACGCCCACCACCAGCGGGCTGCCCTCGCGCGTGCCCACCACTTCGTCGGGGTGCTGGGAATCTACCGCGGCCAAGGCGTAAGCCCCCTGCAGCCGGGGCACCACCATTCTGAGCGCCTCGAGTAGGCTCAACCCCGCATGGAGCTGCTGATGTAGCAGGTGCACGATGACTTCTGTGTCGGTGGCAGACTGGAAGCTGTAACCGACCGCTTGCAACTCTTGGCGCAGCGTTTCGTAGTTCTCAATAATCCCGTTATGCACCACTGCCACGCGCTCACCGGAAATATGCGGGTGGGCATTGGCCGCCGAAGGCACGCCATGGGTTGCCCAACGCGTGTGTGCAATACCCACGCAGCCGTACTTCGGGTCCATGGCCTGCGCGTTTTCCAGCTCGGCCACTTTCCCTTGGCGTTTGTGCAGCAGCAGGTTGTGCTCATTATCGACCAGCGCCATACCGGCGGAGTCGTAGCCCCGATACTCCA
>JANQUV010000117.1:0-4485 GCA_030730585.1 Haliea sp. | reverse complement strand
TTGTGCTCATTATCGACCAGCGCCATACCGGCGGAGTCGTAGCCCCGATACTCCAGACGCCGCAAGCCCTCGAGCAGTATTTCCGATACTTCCCGCCGCGCTGCCGCCGCTACAATTCCGCACATGACTTAGTCCTTTGTCGCTTTAGCCGGCCGTTTCCAGCCGGAAATGTTCCGCTGCTTGCCCCGCGCGACAGCCAACTCCGCCGCAGGCACCTCTCGGGTAATTGTCGAACCGGCGGCAACAAAGCCTTCAGGCCCAATCTCCAAGGGAGCCACCAATGTCGCGTTAGACCCTACAAACGCACCATTGCCGATCCGGGTAATGTGCTTGTTGACACCATCGTAATTGCAGGTAATGGTGCCAGCGCCGATGTTCGCGCCGTCACCCATTTCGCAATCGCCGATATAGGACAAATGGTTGACCTTGCTACCCACCCCGATACGCGCTTTCTTGGTTTCCACGAAGTTGCCCACACGGGCTTCCGCGGCCAGTTCAGTGCCGGCGCGTAATCTGGCATAGGGCCCTACGCTGCAGCGCTCGCCCACCTTGGCCTTTTGTAAGTGGCTCATAGCGCGCACCTCACTGCCCGCGCCCACTTGGCTATCCGCAACCACGCAGTTAGGCCCAACGCGCACACCGTCACCGAGCACCACGTCACCGATAAACACGCAGTTCACATCAATAAACACATCGCGCCCACAGCGCAAACTACCCCGCACATCCAGCCGCGCAGGGTCGGCAAGTCGAACCCCCGCCAGCATAAGTGCCTCAGCCCGCTGGCGCTGCACTTCGCGCTCCAGACGGCTAAGCTGTAACTGGTCGTTCACGCCCATCACTTCAAGTGGATTACCCGCACTGACGGTGTGTACAACAAGGCCCTCGGCAACTGCAAGAGAAAGTACATCGGGCAGGTAATACTCCCGCTGCTGGTTACGATTGCCCACCTGCGGCAGGTAGCGTTGCAAGAGATGGGCCGGCGCGGCAAGAATACCCGTATTCACTTCTGTCACGGCAAGCTCAGCAGGGCTAGCGTCTTTGTGTTCTACCACCGCCCGAAAGGCACCGTTGTCATCACGCAGCACGCGGCCATAGCCGCTGGGGTCCGTGAGCGAGGCTGTTAACAGGGCCGGTGCATCATGGGCCGCAGCCACCAAGGCCTGCAATACCGGCCCGGACACCAGCGGCACATCGCCGTAAAGTACCAATACCGTACTGGCTTGGCCGAGCGCAGGCAGCGCCTGCAACACCGCATGGCCGGTCCCGAGTTGTTCAGTTTGCTCTACCCATGACAAGCCGTTGTCGTCCATCACCTTGCGCACTTCGGCCCCACCGTGGCCCACCACCACATGGATGGCGGCAGGATTGAGCTGACGGGCGCTGTCGACAACGTGCTGAAGCAGCGGCTTGCCGGCCAGCAGGTGCAACACCTTCGGTGTATTGGAACGCATGCGCGATCCTTGGCCAGCAGCCAGAATAACAACTTCCAGAGTCATAGCGAATTCCCTTTGCTGCAAACGGTCAGGTTACTTATGAGTGTGTCGCCCAACCGGAACTCTGCATGTTAACGCGGGTGAAACTGGAAACAACTGGATTTTTTAGGCTATTACAGAAAGTGTGATGCAGTACTGCATACAAAAAGGCCCTGTAGAACAGGGCCAGAAGGGAGTGCTCAGCCGCGTCCCGCGCGGTTGCGCATTTTACGCAAAACAGCCAACTGCGCAGCCGCCTCGGCCAGCTGTGCCGAGGCACGGCCGTAATCGAAGTCGCCCGACTGATCGCTGAGGGTTTGCAGCGCTTCACGACGCGCTTCTTCTGCCGCCGCTTCGTCAACGTCGCCCGCTCGCAGGGCCGTGTCGGCAAGAATGGACACGATACCGGGCTGCACTTCAATGAAGCCGCCGGATACGTAGTACACCTCTTCGTCGCCACCTTGCTTAACAATGCGGATAGGCCCGGGAATCAACGAGGACAACAACGGTGCATGGCCGTATTCAACGCCCATTTCACCGAGCTCGGCGGTCGCTACCAACATTTCCACCAGCCCGGAGAAGATCTCTTCCTCGGCGCTCACGATATCGCAGTGAATTGTCATTGCCATCTACAGCCCCTCTCGCACAAGCCTTACAGCTTGCCCGCTTTTTCAATCGCTTCGTCGATGCCGCCGACCATATAAAAGGCCTGCTCCGGAAGGTGGTCGTACTCACCTGCCAGAATCCCTTTAAAGCCCGCAATGGTATCTTTCAGCGACACATATTTACCCGGTGCACCGGTGAACACTTCCGCAACGTGGAACGGCTGCGACAGGAAGCGTTCAATTTTCCGCGCACGGGCCACGGTTTGCTTGTCCTCTTCAGACAATTCGTCCATGCCGAGAATGGCGATAATGTCTTTCAGTTCCTTGTAACGCTGCAGTACTGTCTGTACGCCACGGGCGACATCATAATGATCCTGGCCAATCACCAATGGGTCAAGCTGACGGCTGGTAGAATCCAGCGGATCAACCGCGGGATAAATACCCTTGGCAGCGATATCGCGTGACAGCACCACGGTGGAGTCCAGGTGAGCGAAGGTGGTTGCCGGTGACGGGTCGGTCAAGTCATCGGCTGGCACGTAAACCGCCTGAATGGAGGTGATCGAACCCGTTTTGGTGGAGGTAATTCGCTCCTGCAATACACCCATCTCCTCGGCCAGTGTGGGCTGGTAGCCCACCGCGGAAGGCATACGGCCCAGCAGTGCAGACACCTCGGTACCCGCGAGGGTGTAGCGATAGATATTGTCGACGAACAACAGTACATCACGGCCTTCGTCACGGAATTTCTCGGCCATAGTCAGGCCGGTCAGTGCAACGCGCAGACGGTTGCCGGGCGGCTCGTTCATCTGGCCGTAGACCATGGCAACCTTGGACTTGGAGAAGTCCTTGACGTTAACAACGCCGGCTTCCTGCATCTCATGGTAGAAGTCGTTACCTTCGCGAGTACGCTCACCCACGCCGGCGAACACTGACAAGCCTGAGTGCTCGGTGGCGATGTTGTTGATCAGCTCCATCATGTTGACGGTCTTGCCCACGCCAGCACCGCCAAACAGGCCGACTTTACCGCCTTTGGCGAACGGGCAAACCAAGTCGATGACCTTGATGCCGGTTTCCAGCAACTCTTCAGAAGCGGCGAGCTCATCATACTCGGGCGCCTTGCGGTGAATGGAGGCCCGCTCTTTTTCGCCGATAGGGCCGCACTCGTCAATCGGGTTGCCGAGCACATCCATGATGCGACCCAAGGTTTCGATACCCACCGGAACCGCGATCGGCGCACCTGTGTTTTCTACCGCGAGGTCACGGCTCATACCTTCGGAAGAGCCCATGGCGATAGTGCGCACCACGCCGTCGCCCAGCTGCTGCTGAACTTCCAAAGTCAGGCCTTTCTCGGTCACCAACAGTGCATCGTAGATCTTGGGTACCTGGTCGCGTGGAAATTCCACGTCGATCACAGCACCGATAATTTGTACGACTCGTCCGCTGCTCATGTTCGGATCCTCTGCATCAAAGTTCAATTCCGGGTGGCACCGCCGGGCTTGCCCGCGGGTACCGAATAGGGTGCTTCCTAGCTGATCGCCGCAGCGCCGCTGACAATTTCCGACAGCTCCTGGGTGATCGATGCCTGACGTGCCTTGTTGTAGATAAGCTGCAGGTCATCAATCAGATCGCCAGCGTTATCCGTAGCATTTCTCATCGCCAGCATTCGTGCTGCCTGCTCGCATGCGCCATTTTCGACCACCGCCTGATATACCTGTGACTCGATATAGCGGGTCAGCAGACTTTCCAGCAGCTCCATGGCGTCGGGTTCGTAAATATAATCCCAGTGGTGCTTCATTTCCTGGCTGTCTTCCGCCAACAAGGGCAGCAGTTGCTCTACGCTTGGGCTTTGGGTCATGGTGTTGACGAACTCATTGCTGACCAAAAACAAGCGGTCTATATGCCCTTCTTCGTAGGAGTCCAGCATCGTTTTCACGCTGCCGATCAAATCAGCAAGCGTGGGTGCTTCGCCAATATCGCGCACTGCCGCTGTGACGTTGCCGCCATAGCTTTTGAAAAACGCCGCTGCTTTGGCGCCAATCAGGCAAAGGTCAATCCCAACACCCTGGTCAGCCCACGCCTTCATCGACTTGATGGTTGCCTTGAACAGGTTAATGTTCAGGCCGCCGCACAGGCCGCGATCCGTAGAGACCACCACAAAACCGACTCGCTTCACCTCGCGTTCGATCATGTAGGCGTGACGATACTCCGGGGCAGAATTCGCAATATGCCCTACAACAGAACGCATACGACGCGCGTAGGGCTTGCCCAGAGCCATACGCTCTTGGGCCTTGCGCATCTTACTCGCAGCAACCATTTCCATGGCGCTGGTGATCTTCTGTGTACTCCGGATACTGTGGATCTTGGTCCGGATTTCTTTTCCGACTGCCATCTGCTGTCCTCGGCGTTACCAG
>JANQUV010000116.1:12802-16586 GCA_030730585.1 Haliea sp. | reverse complement strand
TGGAGCGGGTGATGGGAATCGAACCCACGCTATCAGCTTGGGAAGCTGAAGTTCTGCCATTGAACTACACCCGCAGTGCGAGCCGATGGTAGCCCGAAGTGTGAGTGGCGTCAAAGAGGCTCTTTGCTGTTCACGCGCCAGGGCTATTGCAGCTGTTCATCCTGCTGTACTTCTACAATACCGGCGGGGTCTTGATGAATCACCACATCGGCGCCGGGCATAGCGGCAATCACCGCCGCTTCAACTTCGTCGGAAATCCGGTGGGCCTTTACCAGCGGCATGCTGCCATCAAGTTCCAGGTGCATTTCCACAAAATCGATGCGCCCGGCGCTGCGCGTGCGCAGGTCGTGTACCCCGCGGACCTCGGGGTGACCTTCCGCGATCGCAATGATCTCTGCGCGCTGCGCGTCTGGCAGCTCCCGGTCTACCAGCTCGTTGAAGGCGCCGTTCATGATGCTGCGCGCCGACCATAAAATGTACAGGGCGGCGGCAATAGCAAAAAGAGGATCGCTGCCCGGCCAGCCAAACTGGGCCAACAGCAATGCGACGACAACGCCGGAATTGGTCAGCAGGTCGGTACGGTAGTGTAGGGCGTCGGCACGAATGGCGGGTGAGTTGGTGCGGCGGATGACATATCCTTGAAACATGAGCAGCACGGCGGTTGCACCAATAGTCAGCGCCATAACGGCCAGCCCCAGATCGAAGGCGCCAATAGGTTCTGGATTGAGCAGTCGCTGGCTGGCTTCAACCAGCAGCCACAGTCCTGATACTATAATAAAAGCGCTTTGAGCCAGGGCCGCGATAGATTCCGCCTTGCCGTGGCCAAAGCGGTGCTGGCGATCTGCAGGCTCAAGTGCATAGCGCACGGCGAATAAATTCAATAACGAAGCGCCCGAATCCATCAGGGAATCGACCAGTGACGCCAGAATGCTCACCGAGGAGGTTTGCCAGTAAGCCAGGCTTTTGGCCACAATCAGCACTGCCGCCACGGTAACCGAGGCGTAAGTGGCCTGTTTCATCAGGCGTGCGGCGTGTTCAGGTGAGACAGGCTTCATGTGTAGAGAGTCATGACGTGAATTTCGCACGGGGTGGCGTTGCAGCGGCAGGATAGAGCAGCTGCCGGGTGTTGGCAAAGGTTTGGTGGTGGCTTGTCTTACTCACTCGCGCAGAGCAGGGTCGAAGATCCACCCTTCTGTAGTATCGATGGTCTCTGGTGCCCCAAAACCGGGTGAACTCTGACGCCAGGCCCAGGCGGCCTGTACCGCGCAGAGCAGTGCGTCCAGGCTGTCTGCGCCTGGGTCGTCCACGTAGCCATCCGGCGCGCTTACCTGCAGGCCGTAGAGTGCTTGTACCGGGGCGCCTCGCACTGCTTGCAAGATGTCGCGGCGCGCGTTCAGCTGAGCCAGGGTTTGTTTGCTGCGGGTGTCTTGTTTGTAACTGCGACGGCCAACGCAGTGCCGGGCTAACAGCCCGGGGTAGGCCTCTACGGCAATGCGTGACGGATCCCCTGCCTGCAGCCCTGGTATATGCACACCTGCATCGCGCAAGCGCGGAGCGCCCTCAAAGAACATCAGGCCAACCGGCACGCCATACAGTTTTTGGGGGCTGATGGCGCCGGCCAGAATATCGGCACGGCGCCTGTGTTCGCGGTCACCGGCGGGCCTGCCGCTGCGGTAGTCGTCCAGAGCGCTGCGAAACCCTTCGCGGCCCAAGCTCTGCGCTACGCCCACGTAGTCGGCCCAGGGCGCGGGCCAGCCGATAGTGTTGATAAACCGGCGTGACTGGCCGAAAGGGAAGTCCAGGCCGGCTATCCATGGCCCGGGCGCGCATAACAACGCTTCAAACTCTTCAAGGGAGTGGAGTGTTTGCAGTGTGTCTGCCTGCAGGTGGTTTCCGCGCAGTGTGCAGTGGGCCACGGTGATGGGTTTGGCCTTACGCGGGCGGCTGGTAAAGTCGATGCCCAGTATCTGCATAAAAAGTTGGCTCCCGGTGCTATGTGACGCGCCTGCCATGTTAAACCGATGCCAGCCCAGATGCAGCGCAACATCGCGGTGTTGAGTGGCCCGGCGTAAGATATCATCCATATTTTTTGATAACAGGGCTGTGTGCTATGGCGAATACACCTTCACCCTTTGATCCGGTCAGCATCGGCCCTATCACCTTGCGCAACCGGTTTATCAAGTCGGGTGCCAACGAAGCGATGTGCATTGACGGCAAGCCTACCAAAGCGCTGGTCAAGCACCATCGGAATTTGGCCGCCGGCGGCGTTGGCATGACGACGGTGGCCTATATGGCAGTCGCCAAGGTGGGGCGCACGCTGCCCAACCAGATCTGGATGCGGCCTGAGGTCATCCCGGATTTAAAGGTGCTCACGCAGGCGGTGCACGACGAGGGCGCGGCAATCTCCGCGCAAATTACCCACGGTGGCTCTTTTGTTACCGGCATGAAGGTCCGTGGCCGCACGATCAGTTCGTCTTCGGGTTTCAACCCCGCGGGCATGATGAAAGGCAATATCTTCCAGCGCGCCATGAACGAAGACGACATGGCGCGTGTAGAGGCAGAGTTCGTGAGCGCGGCGCAGCTGGCTCGTGAGGGTGGCTTTGATGCGGTTGAGCTGCATATGGGCCACGGTTATCTGCTGAACCAGTTCATCTCCCCGCTGAGTAACCGGCGCACAGATGAATATGGTGGTGGCGCTGAAAATCGCGTGCGGTTTCCGGCGCGGGTACTGGCCGCGGTCAAGCGCGCGGTGGGCGAGGAAATGGCTGTGCTTGCGAAGATCAATGTCGCGGATGGCGTGCGCCGTGGCGCGACGGCTGAAGACGGCATGGTCACGGCGCGGGCATTGGAGGCGGCGGGTGCGGACATGCTGGTGCTGTCCGGTGGCCGCAATGTGGAATCCACCTGGTTTATGTTCGGCAGCAATATGAACCGGGAGACTATCAGCCGTGTACTCAAACAGCAGGGTGACTGGATGACCTCGTTGATGATGAAAGCGGCGGCCTCCACAGAGCCTGAGGTCGACTTCAAGCCACTGTATTTTATGGAGTATTCGCGTAAAATTCGTGCCGCTGTGACTATGCCGCTAGCCTACCTGGGGGGCGCCCGCTCGCTCGCCGATGCCGAGCAATCTCTGGCCGAGGGCTTTGAGTGTGTGGTGATGGCGCGGCCCCTGATTCACGACCCCGCGCTGGTGAATAAACTGCGTAGCGGTGAATTGACGAAGTCTGGTTGTGATAACTGCAATGCCTGCGTGGCGTACATCTATCATCCCGCTGGCACCTGGTGCGTGCATAATCCGCCCAACGACCTGCTATCGAACACAATTCCCGCGGCTGCGGTGAATTGAATGCCCTGTTGAGGAGTTTCCCATGAGCAGTATTCTTGATCGCTTTCGTCTTGACGGCCAAGTGGCCATTATCACCGGTGGCGGGCGCGGGATTGGCGCCGCCACGGCACTGGCGTATGCCGATGCCGGGGCCGACGTGGTGATATCGGCTCGCACTTTGAGTGAGCTGGAGAGCGTGGCCGAGCAGGTGCGCGCGCGCGGGCGCAAAGTGCGGGTGGTTACCTGTGATGTCACGGACGCCGCGCAGCGCGCCGCGTTGGTGGAGCAGGCGATGGCGGAGTTCGGGCGGCTGGATATTCTGGTCAATAATGCCGGTGGCTGGGGGCCCAAACCCGCGCTGGAAACCACGGATGACGAATTCGACGCTTGCTTTCATTTCAACGTCACCTCCGCATTCTCGCTGTCTCGGCTTTGCGCGCCGCATATGGTGGCGAC
>JANQUV010000116.1:10369-12702 GCA_030730585.1 Haliea sp. | reverse complement strand
TGTGCGCTTTACCTGGCGTCTCCCGCAGCGTCTTACGTGACTGGCGAAATTTGCGGAGTGAACGGTGGCCTCACTTACTCTCAGGTCGAGATGCCTCGCGCTCAGTGGTAGCCGGTACACGCTGCGGCACGCCGATGCCGATATGTACCGGGATAAGCCTGCGCATTCTTGAACGTTAGCAAAACATACTGTATGTTCAAATTTGAGAGGTGAACGCGTTGCGTCGCCTCCGTCCCGAGAACGTCCGTCCTGATTTCAAGAGGTGCCCACGTGAGCGACCTGGAACATTTTCGTGCTGAGACGCGCGCATGGTTGGCGGAGAATTGCCCCGCCTCCATGTGTGAACCCATTGGCGGTTTTGATGACCTTTACACGGGTGGCCGCAACCCCGAAGTTGCCCATCCGGACCAGCAGCTATGGTGCGAGCGCATGGCTGAGCGAGGTTGGACCGTGCCGCAGTGGCCCCGCGAGTACGGCGGCGGCGGCCTGAGCAAGGATCAAGCCAAGGTGTTGCAGCAGGAGATGGCACGTATCGGTGCGCGCCGCCCGCTGGAGAGCTTTGGCATTTCCATGCTGGGCCCGGCGCTGCTGAAATTCGGTACGCAAGCGCAGAAACAGGAACACCTGCCGCCAATTTGCCGCGGCGAAATACGTTGGTGCCAGGGCTATTCCGAGCCGAATGCGGGGTCCGACCTCGCCAGCCTGCAGACGCGCGCTGAAGACCACGGCGACCATTACCTCATCAACGGTCAAAAAATCTGGACCTCTTATGCCGATAAGGCAGACTGGATTTTCTGCCTGGTGCGCACCGATAACAGTGGCAGCAAGCATGAGGGTATCAGCTTCGTGCTGTTTGATATGGCGAGCGAGGGTGTTACCACGCGCCCGATCAAGCTGATCAGTGGCTCCTCACCATTTTGTGAGACCTTCTTTGACAACGTACGTGCCGATAAACGCAATCTCGTGGGCGAGGAGGGCAAGGGCTGGGCGATCGCCAAGTACCTGCTGACTCACGAACGCGAGATGATTTCGTCCTTTGGCGCTGCACCAAAGCAGTCACCGGGGGACGCGGCGCTGGCAGCCTTCGGCGCGGATGCGAGCGGGCGCCTGAACAATGGAATTTTGCGTCATACGATTGCCCAGTATCAGCTGGATGCCTTGGCCTTTGGCGCCACGATGAGCCGCGTAGGTGACGAGGCCAAGGCTGGCCAAGGCCTGGGCGCTGCTTCATCTATATTTAAATACTACGGGACTGAGTTGAACAAACGGCGCAACGAGCTGAACCTGGCCATTGGCGGTGAGCAGGCACTGGGCTGGGAAGGCGACGCCTATCAGGGCGGCGCAACCAGCCGCGACTGGCTGCGCTCCAAGGGCAATTCTATCGAGGGCGGCACGTCAGAGGTGCAGCTGAACATTGTTGCCAAGCGTGTGCTGGGCCTGCCGGATTGAGCTCAAGGGGATAACGATATGGCACTGGTACTGACAGAAGAACAGGTAATGCTCAAGGAGTCCGCAGCGGGTTTGCTGGCGGAAAAAGCGGGCGTCGCGCAGCTGCGCGCGCTACGCGATACAGACGATGCGCTGGGTTTCTCCCCTGCGGTGTGGCGAGCTGTTGCCGATATGGGCTGGCCCGGCATCGCCATACCGGAAGCCTTCGGCGGGCTGGGTTATGGGTACACCGGGCTCGGCCTGGTGTTGGAGCAGGCGGGCCGTCACTTGAGCCCTATTCCCTTGCAATCAACGATTTTGGTGGGCGCAACGCTGATCAACGAACTGGGCAGTGAGGCACAGAAACAAGCTCTATTGCCCGCCCTTGCCGCCGGTGAGCTGCACATTAGCCTGGCACTGCAGGAAAGCGCGCAGCATGCCCCAGAGCGTACCGCGCTAGTAGCAGCGGCGGATGGTGTGGGTTACCGGCTCAGTGGCACCAAGTGTTTGGTGCTGGACGCATTAGCGGCACAGCAGTTTGTGGTCATCGCGCGAACCTCCGGAAGCGTCGGCGAAACGTCGGGGTTAACGGCGTTTCTGGTGCCGGCAAGCGCGCTTGGCTTGAGCGTAGAGCGGCGCAGCCTGGTCGACTCCCGCGGAGTGGGCGTGGTACACCTAGACAATGTGCAGCTCAGCACGGATGCTGTGTTGGGCAACGTGAATGAAGCGTGGCAGGGGCTCAGCAGGACTTTGGATATCGCCAACATCGGGTTGGCTTCGGAGCTGCTGGGTTTGGCCACACAAGCTTTTGAAACCACGGTCGAGTACCTCAAAGAGCGCAAACAATTTGGCAGGGTCATCGGTTCCTTTCAAGGCTTGGCGCATCGCGCGGCGGAGCTGTTTGC
>JANQUV010000116.1:0-10269 GCA_030730585.1 Haliea sp. | reverse complement strand
CAGCTCAGCGGCTTCTGAGCCTCCGTTTTTGAGAACTCGAGGCCATAGCAATGCGTAAGCCTGACCCCGTGCCGGCGTTGGTATCGGCGCTGACTGCGCCGGGGCAAGCCTTCGCGTTGCAGCCAGTGACAGTCGATGGGGTTGAGTGCCTTGAATATTCCGCGATGCCTGCCAACCTTGGTGGCTATTGCGCGCTCATGCGCCAGCACGCCGATCGCTGCTTCGTCGTCTATCGTGATCAGCGTTATACATTTGAGGAAACCTGGGCGCGCAGCGCCGCTTTGGCGACCGCCCTGCAGCAACGCTTTGGCGTGCAGCCCGGGGATCGGGTCAGCATTATCAGTCGCAATAACCCAGAATGGATGATGGCCTTTATCGCCATCGTTTCGATTGGCGCCGTGGCCGTGCCGATGAACGCGTGGTGGACCACGGAAGAGTTGGACTACGGTATTACCGACAGCGGTAGCCGAGTGGTGATTGCTGACCCTGAGCGGGTGGCTCGTTTGGCACCGATTGCGGAGCGCCACGCCTTGGCCATTATCTCGGTCGGCGATTGCGCGGCCATACCTGTAGCTACGGTGGATTTTGAGGCCTTGCAGCGTGACTACCGCGCGGCCGCCATGCCTGAAGTGGAGGTGGCGCCCGGAGCGGATGCCACCATTATGTACACGTCGGGTTCCACGGGTCACCCCAAAGGGGCTGTGTCGACCCACCGCGCGATTCTCGCTGCGCTGTGGAGTTGGCTGTTATTGGGTGTGGTGAACAAGCAGTTGGCGGAAAAATCGGCTGCACCTGCTGGCCTGCCCGCAGGCCTGCTGACTATCCCTTTGTTTCATTGCACCGCCAGCCACTCGGCTTTTTTACTGTCCCTGCTGGTGGGGCGAAAGCTGGTCATCATGCACAAGTGGGATGTGGAGGAAGCTCTACGTCTGATTGAGGCAGAGCGAATCACCTGGTTTAACGGTGTGCCCACTATGTCGGCGGAGTTGCAGGCGGCAGCGCGCACTAGCACTCACGACCTCTCTTCTCTGGTCGACATTTTTTCCGGCGGTGCAGCGCGGCCGCCCGATCAAGTGGGCAAAATTGCTGGCACCTTTGAACGCTCAGTGCCGGGTATTGGTTACGGCCTCACCGAAACCAATGCCATTGGTGCTGTGAATGCGGGCGCTGCTTACTTAGCCAGGCCCGCGAGCACGGGGCGCGTTGTGCCGGCCGTTACCGAATTCAAAGTGATCGACAGTGCGGGGGCCGCCCTGCCTTCAGGTGAGCGCGGCGAACTCTGCATTAAATCTACGGCCAACGTGCGCGGCTACTGGAACAAGCCGGAGGCGACTCGCGAGGCTTTTGTAGACGGCTGGTTTCATACCGGTGATGTGGCCTACCTGGATGAGGAAGGCTTCCTTTATATTGTTGATAGAATCAAGGACATCATTATCCGGGGCGGGGAAAACATCAGCTGCATTGAGGTTGAGGCCGCCATTCATCGCCACCCTGCGGTGCAGGAAGTGGCGGTGTTCGGCCTGCCGGACGAACGGCTCGGTGAGAGCGTAGGGGCGGTGGTTGCACTGCGGGCGGGTGCATCGTTGGGTGCCGCCGAGTTGCAGGCGTTTCTGCGCGAACACCTCGCGGCCTTCAAAGTGCCGCTGCACTTCTGGTTACAACATGAAGCCCTGCCGCGCATAGCGTCGGGCAAGATTTTCAAACGCCAGCTGAAAGCGGAGTACGCAGCCACGCTGGCGTCAGCAGCCGAGCGCTAAAAGCCGGCTAAACCAATCACCCAGAGCAAGAGTGAGTGCCCTATGGATCTTGGAGTTAGTGATAAGTTACAGCCCCTGCTGGCGCAGGTTCGAGCCTTCGTGGCCGAGGAAATTGCGCCGCTGGAAGAAGAGTACCTGGCAGAGATCGGGGTAGGAGACCGCTGGCAGTTTACCCCGCGTCAAACCGAAATCATGGCGTCGCTGAAGGGCAAGGCGCGGGCCGCAGGGCTGTGGAACTTTTTCCTCACGGATGGCAACCATGGCTCGGGTTTGAGCACGGTGGAATATGCTTACCTGGCCGAGGAAATGGGCAAGTCGCACATTGCCGCTGAAGTGTTCAATTGTGCCGCGCCCGACACGGGCAATATGGAAGTACTGCACAAATACGGTAGCGAAGCACAAAAAGCGCAGTGGCTGCAGCCGCTGCTCGACGGCGAAATTCGCTCGGCCTATGCCATGACAGAGCCCGGCGTGGCTTCTTCAGACGCCACCAATATTTGTACTTCGGCGGTGCTGGAAGGCGATGAGTGGGTTATCAATGGCGAAAAGCATTACATCTCGGGTGCCGGTGACCCGCGCTGCAAAATTATGATCGTGATGGTGAAAACCGACCCGACGGCCGCCAAGCACCTGCAGCAGTCGCAGATTCTTGTGCCGATGAACACCCCTGGTGTAGAAAACCTGCGCGCCATGCACGTGTTTTCGATGGACGACGCGCCGCACGGTCACATGCATCAGCGTTACACCAACGTGCGCGTGCCCAAGGACAACATGATTCTGGGGCCTGGCCGCGGTTTTGAGATTTCCCAAGGGCGTCTTGGCCCGGGCCGCATTCATCACTGTATGCGCGCGATTGGTGCTGCAGAAAAAGCACTGAAGCTGTTGTGTGAACGTTCGGTATCACGCACTGCCTTCGGCAAGCCACTGGCGCGGCTCGGCGGCAATGTGGACATTATTGCCAACGCGCGTATGGATATTGAGATGGCGCGTCTGCTGACTTTAAAGACCGCCTGGATGATGGATAACGTGGATCCCAAGGAAGCACGTGTGTGGATTTCCATGATCAAGACCGCAGTACCCAATATCTCCATCCGCATTGTTGATCAGGCGATACAAATGTTTGGCGCACTGGGTGTTTCACAGGATACACCACTGGCAACCATGTACATGGCACAGCGCACGCTGCGACTGGCAGACGGCCCGGATGAAGTGCACCGCATGGTGGTCGGGCGCAATGAGCTCAGAGGCTACACGCAGCAGTCGGACGTTAATGCCACCTTCCGTGACGGCTGATGCATTGCCACGTTCACCCCATTTGAAGCACATAATTGCAAGGAGACCCGTATGACTATGAAGATTGTCCCCAACACAGAGATGGTCAACCAGAAAGGGCTGAAACTGGATCCCGGCCCCTGGGTGACGTTGGATCAGAGCCGCATCAATGCCTTTGCCGATGTGACAGAAGACCATCAGTTTATTCATATTGATGAAGAGAAAGCGGCGCAAACGCCTTTCGGCGGCACCATTGCCCACGGCTTTCTGACCCTGTCCATGCTGGTTAAGATGTGTGAGGGTGTGGGCATCATGCCGGAGAAGGTGTTGATGGGTATCAACTACGGTTTCGACAAAGTGCGTTTTCTCACCCCGGTGCGCGCAGGCAAGCGCGTACGCGCGCACGTCGAAATTGTTGATGTGCAGCCAAAAGACGGCAACCGCTTTCTGATCAAGCAGGCGATTACAGTAGAGATTGAAGGTGAAGACAGCCCTGCTTTGGTGGCCGAATGGCTGTCTATGGTGGTGGCAGGTTAACTATTTCTGCCCGCGCGATGTGCCTGGGCAACATTATTGAGGAGAAGTGCGAATGAGCATTCGTTATGACGGCAAAGTTGCGATTGTAACCGGCGCAGGCCAGGGTTTGGGGCGCTGCCATGCTATTGCGCTGGCGGCCCGCGGCGCGAAGGTGGTTGTGAATGACCTGGGTGGTTCGAAAGACGGCACCGGCGCATCCAGCGCAGCGGCGCTGGCGGTTGTTGCAGAGATCGAAGCAGCCGGTGGTGAGGCGATTGCCAACGGCGCCAACGTGGCCAAATACGCTGAGGTGGAAGCCATGGTACAGCAGGCCATGGCGCAGTGGGGGCGAGTCGATATTCTGGTCAACAACGCCGGTATCCTCCGAGATAAAAGCTTCACCAAGGGCGGCCTGGACGATTTCCAGCTAGTGCTCGACGTGCATCTTATGGGCACCGTCAACTGCACCAAAGCGGTGTGGGACATCATGCGTGACCAGTCCTACGGACGTATTGTGGTGACCACCTCTTCCAGCGGCCTGTACGGCAACTTTGGCCAGAGCAACTATGGCGCTGCGAAAATGGGCGTGATCGGGCTGATGAATACGCTGGTACAGGAAGGTGCCAAGTACAATATCCGCGTTAATGCGTTGGCGCCTACTGCCGGAACGCGCATGACGGAAGGCCTGCTGCCGGAGAAGGCGTTTGACCTGCTTACCCCGGAAACGGTGACCCCTGCGGTGCTGTATCTGGTGAGCGAAGACTGCCCAAATCGCACTATTCTGGCTGCCGGTGCCGGTGGTTTTGCCGTGTCGCGTATTGTGGAAACCGAAGGCGCCTGGCTGCCGGTGGACGAACAAACGCCGGAGGGTATTGCTGCACACTGGGAGCAAATCAGTAGCCGCGAAGGTGAGCGCGAGCTGAGCGCGGGCTTTGAGCAAAGCATCAAGATGGTGGGCAAGGCCGCAGAAAACCTTGGTATCAAGCTCGACTAACGCAACCGCGGCATGTATTCGACTCATGCAGGTCACAAGTTCATGAGTCGAACGCTTGTTTTGAATGCACTTTTTGAACGTATTTTTTGAATACAACAGGAGCACCGAGTATGCGCGCTCCGGGAGAACCTGATGAAAGAAGCCGTTATTGTCGCCACTGCCCGTACGCCGATCGCCAAGGCGTTTCGCGGTGGATTTAATAATTTAGGGGGCGCGAGCCTGGGCGCGGCCTCGGTCGCTGAGGCTGTTCGACGCGCCGGTATCGACCCGGCACGGGTCGATGACGTGATTATGGGTAGCGCGTTGCAGCAAGGTGCCACCGGGTCCAACGTGGCACGGCAAATTGCCCTGCGTGCTGGCTTGCCCGTCACGGTATCGGGCATGACGCTGGATCGCCAGTGCTCTTCCGGCCTGATGGCGGTGGCCACCGCAGCCAAGCAGATTATGTACGACGGCATGACCTGTGTGGTGGGCGGCGGCTTGGAGTCCATTTCATTGGTGCAAAACGAACACATGAACCTGCACCGAATGGTCGACGAGGAACTGATGGCCATGCATCCGAATATTCATATGCCCATGCTGCAAACGGCTGAGGTGGTAGCCAAGCGCTACGGTGTTTCGCGCGAAGCCATGGATGAATACGGATTGCAGTCACAGCAGCGCACGGCGGCAGCGTATGAAGCCGGGCGCTATGCGGCGGAGCTGGTGCCGGTTACCTGCGAGCGTATCGTGTGGAACAAGGAAACCGGCGAGCAGTCCACAGCCGAGGCCACCGTTAGCGCAGATGAGGGTTTGCGCGCCACGACCGCCGAGGGCCTGGTGGGCCTGAAGACGGTTATCGAGGGCGGCACTATCACGGCTGGCAACGCATCGCAGCTTTCTGATGGATCTTCGGCGCAGTTGCTGATGGATGCCAAGGTGGCGGAGCAGGAAGGCCTGCAGCCGCTGGGCCTGTACCGCGGTATTGCGGTGGCCGGTTGTGAGCCTGATGAAATGGGCATTGGCCCGGTGTTTGCCGTGCCCAAGCTGCTTAAGCAGCATGGGCTGTCGGTCGATGACATCGGCCTGTGGGAACTCAACGAGGCGTTTGCCGTGCAGGTCGTGTACTGTCGTGACCGTCTGGGCATCGACAACGACAAGCTGAATGTTAGCGGTGGGGCGATTTCTATCGGTCACCCCTACGGCATGAGTGGCTCGCGGATGATCGGCCACGCCCTGTTGGAGGGTAAGCGGCGCGGTGTGAAATATGTGGTGATTACCATGTGCGTTGGCGGTGGCATGGGTGCTGCTGGCCTGTTCGAGGTGCTCTGACATGAAAGCAGTGGTTTGCAAGGAGCACGGCCTGCCCGACAAGCTGGCGTTTGAAACGCAATGGCCCAATCCTGATATGGGCGACGACGACGTGCTGATCGATGTTAAGGCCGCGGGGCTTAATTTTCCGGATGTGCTGATTATTCAGAACAAATACCAGACCAAACCGGATCTGCCTTTCATCCCGGGCGGTGAGTGCGCTGGCGTGGTGGCGGCGGTGGGTAAAAATGTGACGCGGCTGAAAGCGGGCGACAAAGTCATCTCCATGGGCGCCCACGGCGCTTTCTGCTCGCAGATTTCCGCCAATCACCATTCCGTATTTCCGATGCCAGAGGGGCTCACCTTTGAGCAGGCTGCGGGTATCGCTATTACCTACTTCACCTCGTACTACGCGCTCAAGCAGCGCGCTAACCTGCAGCCCGGCGAGACGCTGTTGGTGCTGGGTGCAGCGGGCGGCGTGGGTACCACGGCGGTAGAGCTGGGCAAGCTGATGGGCGCCAGAGTGATTGCGGCTGCCAGCACTGATGAGAAGTTGGCGCTGTGCAAGCAGCTCGGTGCGGATGACCTGATTAACTACAGTGACGTCGCGTTGAAGGACGCGGTCAAAGAGCTGACCGGTGGTAAGGGCGTAGATGTTGTCTACGACCCCGTGGGTGGTGATTACTCTGAACCGGCTCTGCGCAGCATGGCCTGGAACGGGCGGTACCTGGTGATTGGTTTCGCCAGCGGGCCTATTCCCAGTGTTCCGTTGAACCTCACGTTGCTCAAGGGCTGCTCGATTGTGGGCGTGTTCTGGGGCCGCTTTATGGGTGAGGAGCCGGCGGTTAACCTGCAGAACATTCATGACCTGTGGGTGCTGTTTGCCGAGGGCAAGCTCAAGCCTGTGGTGACGGATGTGTTCCCGCTGGAGGAGTACGAGGCGGCTTACGCCTGCATGATGGAGCGCCGTGCCCGCGGCAAGGTGATTCTCACTCTGTAGGAGCGTGTGCCATGCAACCCTTCGTCTTTAACACCGTACCACAGATGATTTGCGGTCCCGGTAGTGCGCTGGTACTGGCGGAGAGTTGTGCGCGCTTGGGCATCACTCGGCCGTTGCTGGTCACAGATCCCGGCCTTGTCGCCATTGGTTTGGTGCAACCGGTGCAAACTGCACTGCAGGCGGCCGGTTTGTCGGTGGTTGTGTACGACCAGGTGCGGGAGGACCCGCCGGAAGCGACGGTAGAGGCGGCGACAGCGGTAGGGCGCAAAGCCAGCGTCGATGGGGTGATTGCCGTAGGGGGCGGTAGCTCCATGGATGTGGCCAAAGTGGTGGCTGCGCTGTTGGGCGGCACGCAGGCCCTGCAGGAGTTGTATGGTGTTGACCAGATTCACGGTGCGCGCCTGCCCCTCATTTTAGTGCCCACCACCGCGGGTACCGGGTCGGAGGTCACCCCCGTCGCGGTGATTACCACCGGGGAAACAACCAAGGCCGGTGTCTCATCGCCGGTATTGTTGCCCGATGTGGCGGTGTTGGATGCGGATTTAACCTTGGGCCTGCCGCCGCGCGTTACCGCCATGACCGGCGTGGATGCCATGGTGCATGCCATTGAGGCCTACACGTCGAGGCTTGCGAAAAACCCTGTGTCAGACAACCTGGCACGCGCGGCATTGCGGTTGCTGTCGGCCAATATCCGCACGGCAGTGGCCGACGGCAGCAATCGGGAAGCCCGTGAAGCTATGCTGTTGGGGGCGTGCCTGGCCGGGCAGGCGTTTGCTAACGCTCCGGTGGCTGCCGTACACGCTTTGGCTTACCCGCTTGGCGGCCACTATCATATCCCCCATGGGCTCAGTAACTCGCTGGTACTGCCTGCGGTGTTGGCCTTCAATATGCCTGCTGCACAGGCCCTTTACGCAGAACTGGCGCCGCTGGTGGTACCGGGTGTCACGGGCAGTGTGGCGGCGCGCAGTGCTGCGCTGGTGCAGGCATTACAGCAAATTATTGCTGATGTGGGCCTGCCGGCCACGCTAGTGGAGGCCGGTGTACCCGCGGAGGACCTGCCCATGCTGGCGGCGGATGCCCTGCAGCAGCAGCGGTTGCTGGTGAATAACCCGCGCGAGGTGAGTGAAGCGGATGCGCTGGCAATTTATCGCGCAGCATATGGAGAAGCCGCATGAGCAAGCGGCCGGGGCGCGACGCCTACAAGGTGTTCTACCCCATCAGCACACGCTGGTCAGACAACGACACCTACGGCCATATCAACAACGTGATTTACTATTCCTACTTCGATTCGGTGGCCAACCGCTACCTGATCGAGGAAGGCGGGCTGGACATCAACGACGGCAAGATTGTGGGTTTCGTTGTGCAGTCTGGCTGTGACTACCACGCCCCTGCCAGTTACCCGGAAGCGATCGAAGGCGGTTTGCGCGTGGATCGGCTGGGGAACAGCTCGGTACAGTATGGGATTGCCATTTTTCGCGAGGGGGAAGAAGAGGCCTTGGCTCATGGACATTTTGTGCATGTGTTTGTGGAACGTGCGGTCAATCGATCGGTTCCTATACCGCAGGGACTGCGGGCGGCGTTGGCAAAGCTAACAGTTAGCTGACGGCTTCAACAGGTAGCGCAGCACGAGGCTCAGCACTTCTCGGCGAAAGGCCGGATCTTCCAGGGCCTGGGGTCGCTCGACGAGGGCAGATTGCAGGCAGGCATCGAGGCTGCGTCGGGCAACGAATGCCATGGTCTCAATATCACCTTTATATAACTGCGCCCGGTGAAGGCGAAGGAAGCCCGGGAACCATTGTTCCCAAGACGGGTTGGCAAGCGACTGGGTCAGTTCGTTAACGCGGGTACGGATATCGAGGCTCTGCTGATACTGCAGGTAGAAATCCGGGTACATCCGATACAGTTGCAGCAGCAGGGCCGATTCCAGATCGATGATGGCCGCTAGGGTCGCCTCCAGGCCAAGATCAGTGAGTGCGTGGATACGCGCGAATTCGCCTTCGGTTTGCGCTAGCAGTTCCGCCATGCGCTCTTCGTACACTTCTGCCAACACCGCTTCCTTATTGGGGAAGTACTGGTATAGCGAGGCGATGTTCACCCCGGCCACGTCGGCGATGCGCGCGGTGGTCAGGCGGTCGGGCCCTTCCTGTTCCAGAATTTTCAGGCAGGCTTCGCGGATAGCCTCCACCAGCGCTCGGGAGCGCTGTTGGCGTGGCCGCTTGCGCGGTGCGGGCAGCTCATTGCTGTGCAAGGTGCTGCGCCGTTGGCGGGAAATGTAAGGGCTGCTGCATTTGCATTATGTGTTGCCCGAAAAGCCTTTATATAACAGAGGGTTGCGAGTTTCCTCTTGTCACGGAAACAGCAGTTGTCAACTCCCCCCAAGCGGCTAGAGTACTGTATTCCTGATTCTGAGCAAGGCTCATCATGTATTTCGATGTCGATTATTACCTGCGCCTGCTGCGCCACGTTTGGGGCCTCAAGCAATGGCCGGGACGACGGCGCTTGCTCTTGCGCCTGTTGCTGGTGACGCCGCTGGCAACACTATTTCATACAACGTGTTTTCTGCTCGACTACCTGTTTTTCCCACGCCTGTGGACACAGAAGGTGATAACGCCGGTGTTTATCGTCGGCCACGCGCGCAGTGGTACTACGCTTATGCACCGTCTGCTGTCTGCTGACGGTGAGCGTTTCAGCTACTTTTTGTATTGGGAAACGCTGTTTCCTTCTCTGCTGCAAAAGCGCGTGATCCGCTGGTTGGGCAAAGTCGACAGCGGGCTATTGGGTGGCGCGCTGTATCGTCGCATCAAGGCGTGGGACGACGAGACCTTTGGGCCCTTTCGCCATATTCACAACATGAGCCTGTGGACTTCGGAGGAGGATCAGTTCGCCATGCGTGCCGCGTTTGTTACTCAGCAGTGGGCGACGGACCTGCCGGTGATGGATGTGCTGGATCTTTTCCACCTGGACCAGATGCCCGCCAAGCGCCGTCGCTGGATGCATCACTACAAGGAGCTGGTGAAGCGCCAGCTGTTGCTCAATGGCGGCGAGCGTATTCACCTGAGCAAGAACCCGGTGATGAGCGGTTGGGTGGGGTCGATTATCGAGACTTTCCCTGACGCACGCATTGTAGTGATGGTGCGCGACCCGGCGGAATGTGTGCCCAGCCTGCTCAAGCTTGTAGAGATTTCCTGGAAGAGCAAGGGCTGGCACAAGCAGGATTATGCGCGCTCCCTTGAACTATTGCTGGAAACATCCTTCGAGAGTTTTCACAACCCTGCCGAGCAGTTGGCGTCACGGCCCAATAGCCCGCGCGCGGTGGTCGACTACCGTGAGCTGACGGCGCACCCGCAGGAAACGGTGCACGCGGTGTATGCGGCTTTGGAGATGACGGTTAGTCCAGCCTTTGACAGCTTTCTGCAGGCCAATGCGGAACGCGAAAAGAG
>JANQUV010000115.1 GCA_030730585.1 Haliea sp. | reverse complement strand
AGCAGGGCAAAAGCGGGCAACCTGAACGCTGTGCTGATGGCGATCAATTCGCCAGACACCAGCCTGGATTGTCACTACGAGAGCGCGGTGACCGCGATCGAATTGCCGGGCTCCCCGGGTAGTCAAGGTAAGCTGGTGCTAACGACACCGCAGGGTGAGCGCAGTATTGACTGTGACCTCATTATCGCCCGGCTGGGTTCTTCGCCCCCCAGGGCGTTTCTGGAAAAATGTGGGCTTACGCTGGCCAGTGAGTCAGAGAACGCACTGCCCGACCTGGACCGTCAGTATCAGAGCAACGTGCCAGGCCTTTACGTCGTGGGGCAATTATCGGGTTATCCTCTCATCAAACAGGCGATGAATCAGGGGCAAGATGTCGTCGACTTTATCGCGGGCAATGTTATTTTGCCTGCGGATCACTCTCTGATTACCAATCGCTTAGGTGGCATTTACCCAGACATGACGGCCGACGAGGCCCTTGATTATATTCATGCAAAAATACCGTTGTTGAGCGCTGTAAGCCCCATCGCTTTTCGGGAGCTAATGATTGAAAGTCGCCTTGTCCTGAGCGGTGAATGGGCGAGCAAGTTAGACAAGTCGATCGATGGGGTGGGCGTGCCCATGGTCAAGAACAATGGCGATTTTTTGCTGCGGGCCGGTGATTTTGTTAACCGATTCTACTTGATTGTGGAAGGTGACGTGAGCCTCAGACTCGACGATGCCGCGTCTTGGGAGTTAGCCGAGGCCGGTTCATTTTTTGGCGAGAGTTGTCTTTTTGCCGGCCGTCAACAGCAAAGCAGTGTGGTTATTGGCAGTAACAGTGTGATTGTCGAGATTCCCCGCAGAATCTTGATCAAGCTTGCCAACTCCAATCAAAGTGTCCGAAGTCGTATCGACCTCGCCTTTGTATTCGGCATAGTCAAGGTTTACTTCAAGCCCAAAATAGTCGATTCTCAGTTACTTGAGCTGTGTCAGACATTGCGTACTCATACGTTTGAGGCGGGCGAGAGCCTGTATGAAGAGGGCGCAATAGGCGATTGCCTTTATTTGCTTCGCTCAGGAACGATTAACCTTATGCGGGGCGAAAGTCGGCAGATTATAGCGGACCAATATGCCGGTGAGTTGATCGGTCAGTTATCGTTGATGGGGCACCCTCGAAGGCTGAATTCTGCAATTGCTGCGACGCGCACCGAGGCGCTCGTGATCGGCGCTGACATTTTTAACGAATTGTTGCGAGAAAATCCCGATGTGCGCCGCAGGCTTGAAGACGATTTGTCGGTACTCTTGCAGGAAAATAATACCCTTTTCACCCATGCCGAGTCAGCGCGTGCGATGGGTTTTTTCATGCATCAAGGTTTGGGAGAGGCAACGGACGCTCTTATTATCGATACCGGTCTTTGCGTTGGCTGCGACAATTGCGAGCGCGCCTGTGAAGACACTCACGGCGGTGTCTCGCGGCTGCAGAGGTCGATCGGCGATAACTATGGCCGCTTTCAAGTGCCAACGGCATGCAGGCATTGTGAAACGCCTCACTGCATGAAAGACTGCCCTCCAGACGCAATTCATCGAACTGCTTCTGGCTCAGTGTACATCACAGACAGCTGCATTGGCTGTGGGAATTGTGAGTCCAACTGCCCATATAACGTTATTCAGCTGGTGGCTGCACCGACCCCAAAAGCACCCCTGTTCTCGCGTTGGTTTAATGCTCTGGCGGGGAATTCGGCGAGTGGTTCGGCTTCGTCCCCCGGACAAGGGGCCTCCTTGGCTGTCAAGCGGGCGGTGAAGTGTGACGCCTGCATGACGGTAGCGGGCGGCCCCGCGTGTGTGCGTGCCTGCCCCACCGGTGCTGCTGCGAGACTTGGATCCGAACAGCTGCTTTCACTGATAGAAAGCTCATGACAACCCATCAAAGCATCCTGGCGTGGAAAAACTACCGTTATTTCGGTTGGTTTGCTGTGGTCGTGCTATCCAGCAGTCTGATTTTTGTCAGTCAATTCTACAGCTCCATGCCAGCGTGGGGAGGGACTTGGCAGGGTTACACCTTGGGCACCATCGGGGCGCTTCAAATTGTGTGGTTAACCTTGCTGGGCGTGAGGAAGCGACGCTATCGATCTCGTATGGGTACTGTAGAGGGGTGGACGTCTGCGCATGTCTACCTTGGCGCATCGGTAGTGATTGTTTCCACCCTGCATTGCGCGGCAGAGCTTGCCAGCTTGAACGTGCACACCATGACGTTTTGGTTAATGCTGATTGTTGTGCTTTCAGGTTTTGCCGGGCTTTATGCCTATCTGCACATTCCCGAATCCATGAGTCAAAATCTCGGAGGAAGATTTCTGGCACACTGGGTTGCTGAGCTCACAGAAGTCGATCGAAAACTCGCCGAGTTAGCCTCCACCTCCCAGACAGACTGGAGCTCCGAGATTCTAAGCGCTCTACAAGGCACAGCGATTGGTGGCTCCAAGCGATCCCAGCTTTTTGCTCGCGATACGTCTGTGCTTTACTCGATTGACGCCGGCCGGCTGGTGTCCAACAAGGACCAAGCTGCGATGATTAGCATACTGTCGCGACGTATACCGCAGGCGCGTGATGATGAGATTCAGTCTGCTCTGCTCAACAAGGCATTTTTATTGTTCGGTAATCGACAGTTTTTGTTACGTCGCATAAGAAAAGATATGCAATACAAGGCCATTTTAAAAGCCTGGTTGTACCTGCATATCCCCTTTACGGTGAGTTTGCTGGTGGCGCTCTCTGTACATATTTTTGTCATTTTTTATTACTGGTAAGTATGCGATTTCTAGTCCAGCAGCGGAGTGAAAAGGCCTCAGACGAGACGCTTGTTGTTGAGTCCAACGAACTTTTGCTGGGCGTGAATTCCGGATATCCCCATCTGATGCCAGGGCTCGGTTTTAGTCTCGCGATAAAGTGCAAAAAATCGGGGAGGCTAAAGGTCAGTGGCAAAGGTGGAGTTTTTACCCTGAGAGGTAAAAAATTCAAGAGCAAGACGTTGCGAATCGGAGACGAATTAAGCGCGGGATTTTATACTGTCAGTACATTGCAGGGCCAGTCACCTGATGATGTCTGCCTGGTGATCACTAGAAACCCGATTCTTCCCGCGTGTGAAAGGTCCGCGATGAATTTTGCGCAGACTGGTTTGAGCATGCGCTTTTGGAGCTACAGCTTACTTGTTCTTCTGC
>JANQUV010000114.1:3146-16636 GCA_030730585.1 Haliea sp. | reverse complement strand
GACGGGGACAAGACAGCCAGCTTCCTCCCCTTTGATGGCTTCAAGGTCTCGTTTTTCATTGATTTCGATCACCCGGTTTTCCGCGAGCGTTCGCCCCATGCGGAAATCGATTTTTCCAGCACGTCTTTTGTCAAGGAAGTGAGCCGTGCGCGTACCTTCGGCTTCATGCATGAAATCGAATATCTCCGCTCGCAAGGGTTGGCCCGCGGCGGCAGCGTGGACAATGCCATAGTCGTCGATGAGTACCGCATCCTGAACCAGGATGGCCTGCGCTACGACGATGAGTTTGTGAAGCACAAGATTTTGGACGCTATTGGTGATATCTATTTGCTTGGTTATAGCGTTATTGGCGAGTACCGCGCACACAAATCCGGCCACGCGCTGAATAATGCCTCCCTTCGCGCGCTGATTGCACAGCCGGATGCCTGGGAAATGGTCACATTTGACGACGAAGCCACCGCCCCCATCTCCTACTCGCTGAGCCCTGCGATGGCCTGAGCTCAAGCATGGGGTCAGCTGTGAACTCAGCTCTGAGCTCGGATCTCGGATCCAAGTCCAGCCCAGCCCAGCCTTCAGTTCAGCCCAGATTGCTCGCGGCTTAAATTGAGGTTGGTAATATTCCCGTGACTATGGCACACTCCAGCGGTAATTCATTGCAACCGGTTGCCAGTGAAAGTCATTCTAATAAGCCGAAAGTTTGGCGGTTCCCGCTCTCTGGAGTTGGGTCGCTGGTCCAGAGCGCTACTATCCCTGTGTTGCCTCGGGTTGCCGCTGGGAATGGTAGCACTCGGCTATTTTGTCGGTCAGGAGGCTCAGGCGCGCGACGTTCGCGACAACTCCCTGGACAGCCTTCAAGACGAGCTCGCGACGCAGTCGACCGAGCTCGAGGGCTTGCGCTTGGAGGCTGAGCGCAAGCTGCAGGCGATGACCCTGAGTTTGGCCGAGCTACAGGCCCGTATGACAAGGCTTGATGCCCTTGGTGAGCACCTCACCGTAATGGCAGACTTGGAAGATGGTGAATTCGATTTCAGCCAGCCGCCTGCGGTTGGTGGCCCGCTCGCGGGTGACTTCAGTGTCGAGTATCTGGCGCCGGACCTCACTGGGGAGCTGCAGCATTTTGCGCAGCGCCTTACCGAGCGCGAGCAGCAGCTGGAAATTCTCGAATCGCTCCTTACCCATCGCAAACTTGATGACCAAGCCTGGGTATCCGGGCGCCCTGTAGAGAAGGGCTGGGTATCCTCCGGGTTCGGTGTGCGCACCGATCCCTTTTCGGGTAAGCGTACGGCTCACTACGGTATTGATTACGCAGGGAAAGCCGGCTCCAATGTCATTGCGGTAGCGGGTGGCGTGGTCACCTTCTCCGGCAACGACAGCAATGGCTACGGCAAGATGGTGGAAGTGTCCCACGGCGATGGCTTGGTGACACGTTATGCCCACAATCAGAACAACCTGGTTGAGCCGGGTGATTTAGTGCGCAAAGGCCAGGCAGTCGCACTGATGGGGGCCAGCGGCCGAGCGACGGGCCCCCACGTCCATTTCGAAGTGTACAAACACGGCCGTCCGGTCGACCCCTCCAGCTACGTGCACCGCACTCGACGCTGAAGTTCCAACACCGCTGATCTGTTCTCCACCCGTAGTTTGTTAAAGCCGGGTGATGCCTTGGTAGCTAACGCAGTGACCCCCCAATGATTACGACTACGATGAAGAAAATCTTCGGCACCCGCAATGACCGGGAGTTGAAGCGTATGGGTAAAGTTGTTCGCCAAATCAATGCTTTGGAAGAGGGGATGCAGGCACTTGACGATGCTGCCCTGGCGGCGAAAACTGATGAATTCCGCCAGCGCCTGGCCGCTGGTGCGACGCTGGACCAGATTCTGCCCGAAGCGTTTGCGGTGACCCGTGAGGCTAGCCGTCGTACCTTGGGCATGCGTCACTTTGACGTGCAGCTGATCGGGGGCATGGCCCTGCACGATGGCAAAATTGCGGAAATGGGTACTGGGGAAGGTAAGACCCTGGTGGCTACATTACCCGCTTATCTGAACGCCTTGTCGGGTAATAGCGTGCACCTTATTACCGTTAACGACTATCTTGCGGGGCGTGATGCGCAATGGATGGCGCCCCTGTACCGCTTTCTGGGCGTATCGGTGGGTGTGGTGCGCTCTGGCCAGAGCCAGGAACAGAAACGCGAAGCCTACAATGCCGATATCATTCACGGCACGAACAACGAGTTTGGTTTCGATTACCTGCGCGACAATATGGCCTTCCGTCTGGAAGACAAAATGCAGGGTCAGTTGAGCTTTGCGATTGTCGACGAGGTGGACTCGATCCTTATCGATGAGGCGCGAACGCCGCTGGTTATTTCGGGTGCATCTGAAGACAGCTCTTTACTGTATCAACGTATTAATAAGCTGATTCCTCTGCTCACCCGCGACATGGAGGGCGAGGGCGGCCACTTCACCGTCGATGAAAAACAACGCCAGATTGAATTGACCGAAGTGGGCCACGAGTATGTGGAGGAGCTGCTCACAGCCGAAGGTTTGTTACAGGAAGGTGAAAGCCTTTACGCCGCGACCAACCTCAACTTGCTGCACCATGTGTATTCGGGCCTGCGAGCGCATTCTCTGTTCCATCGGGACGTCGAGTACATCGTGCAGAGTGACCAAGTGGTGCTGATTGATGAGCATACCGGGCGCACCATGGCAGGTCGACGGCTCTCGGAGGGCTTGCACCAGGCCATAGAAGCCAAAGAGGGGGTGCGTATACAGAACGAGAGCCAGACGCTGGCCTCAACCACCTTCCAAAACTTTTTCCGCCTGTACGACAAGCTGGCCGGTATGACCGGCACCGCTGATACTGAGGCCTTCGAGTTTCGGCAGATCTATGGCTTGGACGTGCTGGTGATTCCCACCAACAAGCCGAGGCAGCGGACTGATCTCAACGACCTGGTTTATCTGACGCGGGAGGAGAAGTTTGACGCCATTGTTGCTGACGTCAAAGACTGCATGGAGAAGGGCGCACCGGTATTGGTGGGTACGGCTTCGGTCGAGACTTCAGAAGAACTGTCTCAGCGCTTCCGGGCGGCGAGCATTCAGCACAAAGTGCTGAATGCAAAATATCACGAGCAGGAAGCAGAAATTATTGCTCAGGCGGGCCGCCCAGGGGTGGTGACTATTGCTACCAACATGGCTGGCCGGGGTACGGACATTGTACTGGGCGGCAACCTGGATGCCGAGCTGGAGGCCTTGGGAGAGGTCACCGACGCGCGGCGCACCGAGTTGACCGCTGCTTGGCGCGAGCGGCACGAGCAGGTGCTGGCCTCTGGCGGGTTGCACATTCTAGGCACTGAGCGCCATGAGTCGCGGCGTATCGACAATCAGCTGCGCGGCCGCGCAGGCCGTCAGGGCGACCCGGGCCTATCGCGTTTTTACCTGTCGCTGGAAGATAGCCTGATGCGTATCTTTGCCTCGGACCGGGTGAAGAGCTTTATGCAGGCACTGGGGATGGAAAAGGGTGAGGCGATTGAACACCGCATGGTCACCAATGCCATTGAAAAAGCCCAGCGCAAGGTGGAAGGGCGTAACTTCGATATCCGCAAGCAGTTGCTGGAATACGACGATGTGGCGAACGACCAACGCCAGATTATCTATAACCAGCGCAATGAGCTGCTCAGCGAAGCCGACATTGAGGAAACCATCACTGCGATCCGCGAAGATGTGGTGAACGAGGCTATCACCACCTTCATCCCGCCGATGAGTGTCGAGGAGCAATGGGATGTTCCGGGGCTTGAGCGGCAACTCGAGGCCGAATTTGCGCTAACACTGCCGTTGCAAACGTGGCTGGATGAGGATGACGCGCTACACGAAGAGGCGCTGCGGGAGAAAGTGATTGCTGCCGTGCAGCTGGCCTATGAGCAAAAGAGCGCGGACGTCGGGCCGCCCATGCGCAAGATTGAGAAGCAGATCATGCTGCAGGTCCTCGACAACCTGTGGAAGGACCACCTGTCCACTATGGATCATCTGCGTCAGGGTATTCACCTGCGTGCCTACGCACAGAAAAACCCCAAGCAGGAGTACAAACGGGAATCTTTCGCCCTGTTTGAGCAGCTGCTAAACAACCTCAAATATGAAGTGATCAAGTTTTTGAGCCATGTGCAGATACAGCATCAGGATGAATCTGCCTTGATTGAAGCGCGTCGACGTGAAGCTGCTGAGCGTGAGAAGCTGGCCTTCCAGCATGCGGCGGCGTCCGCGCTGGCGGAGGAGTCACTGGCAAATACTGCCGACCGAACACCGGCTGAGCCCCCACAAACGTTTACCCGTGAGCAACCGAAGGTGGGGCGCAATGAACCCTGCCCCTGCGGCAGCGGCAAAAAGTATAAACAGTGTCACGGCCGTATCGACTGAAGCCGGGCCGTCCTCGGGTGGAGCATAGACATGGCTGTGGGTGAGGGAGCATTGGGCGAATTGCTGCCGGTGCCAGGTGTGCGCTTGGCAACGGTATCGGCTGGCATCAAGAAGCCGGGCAGGCGCGACCTTGTGTTGATGGCGTTGGCGCCGGGCAGCCATACCGTGGGGGTGTTTACCCGCAACGCATTTTGCGCAGCTCCTGTCGTGGTTGCTCGGGAATATTTAACGGCTACTGGGCAGTGCCCCTTGTATCTGCTGGTGAACACCGGCAACGCGAATGCGGGTACCGGCGCAGCCGGTTTGGCCGATGCACGTCGCTGCGCTCAGGCGGTGGCAGAGCTGGCGGGCGTGGCTGCAGAGGCGGTGCTGCCGTTTTCCACCGGGGTGATAGGCGAGCCGCTGCCCGTACAAAAAATTGTTGAGGCGCTACCCAACGCGCTGGCGGAACTGCGCGCCGACGGCTGGCTGGACGCGGCGCACGGTATTATGACCACGGATACCCGGCCGAAAGCCTGCTCGTTGCGTTTTACCTGCGGTGGCCAGAGTTACGTGCTTACCGGTATGGCTAAAGGTGCCGGTATGTTGCGTCCCAATATGGCCACCATGCTCGCCTATATCGCCACAGATGCGGCCGTTGCGCCAGAACTGCTGCAAACGCTGCTCAGTGAGGCGGCGGAGTTGTCCTTCAACCGCATTACCGTAGACGGTGACACCTCCACCAACGATGCCTGCATGCTGGTGGCAACCGGTGTCGCGGGGAACTCTATGCTCGATTCGACACAAGCGCCCCTGTATACCGCGTTGCGTGATGCGCTGCAGAAGGTGTGTGTAACGTTGGCGCAAGGCTTGGTGCGCGATGGCGAGGGCGCAAGCAAGTTCGTGACGGTGCAGGTGAATGGTGGGCGCGAGGAGCAGGAGTGCCTGGATGTGGCGTTTACCATTGCGCACTCGCCCTTGGTCAAGACCGCGTTGTTTGCCTCGGACCCAAACTGGGGGCGATTGTTGGCGGCGATTGGCCGGGCAGGCTTGGAAAGCCTGGATGTAACGCGGGTTGGCGTGTACCTGAATGAGGTGCTTATTGCCGAGCAGGGCTGCCGTGCTGCGAGCTACACCGAAGCGCAGGGGGCGGCTGCCATGGCGGCAGAAGACATCACCATTCGCATCGAGCTGCAGCGTGGGCCGGCAACAGCTACCGTTTGGACCACCGATTTTTCCTACGATTACGTGCGCATTAATGCAGAGTACCGTACCTGAATGGCCGTAGTGCATGTGGCGGTGGGCGTGGTGCTGGACGAACAGTGCAACATCCTGATTAGCCGGCGTGGCAGCCAGGCGCATCAGGGTGGATTGTGGGAGTTTCCCGGTGGCAAGGTGGAGCCGGGCGAGTCAGTGGTACGCGCGCTGGCGCGCGAGTTGCGTGAAGAGCTCGGTATCGGTTTTGCCGCGTCTCAACCGCTATTGATTGTGCCGTTTAATTACGGCGATAAAGCGGTACTGTTGGATGTGCATATCGTCACGGGATTAACTGGCCTGGCGCGTGGCCTGGAAGGGCAACCTTTGTGTTGGGTGACGGCGGAGGAGTTGGCTCGCTACGAGTTTCCGGCGGCGAATGCGCCTATCGTGGCGGCGGTTCGTCAGCGCTTGGCGGCCGTGCAGGGTGCCTGATTCACTGATGGTCGTTCAGGTACGGTACTGATATGCACAATGCGGCTACTGCCTGCTTTCCTCCGCTCGCTGCAGAAACTCTTTGTGCAGTTCTGCCACCAGCGTATCCAGCGTATCCAGCGGGCCACTGTTATCGATGACAATATCGGCGAGCGCCAGCCGTGCCTCTCGCGGTAGCTGTGCGGCCATGATCCGGCGCACCTGCGCTTCATCATTGCTGTCGCGTTGTACGGTGCGGCTGAGCTGAACGGCCTCTGGCACATCGACCACCACCACCAAGTTGGCAAGCGTGCGCTGGGTGGCGGACTCCAGCAGCAAGGGAGAACTCAGCACCGTATAGGGACTGCGGGAGGCCGCCAATTGCCGGCGGATCTCCTCGCCAATGAGTGGATGTGTTAAGGCCTCGAGCCACGCCCGCTGTGATGGGTCAGCGAATACAATACGGCGCATTGCAGCACGATCCAGGCTGCCATCGGTCTGCAGCAGTGAAGCTCCAAAGCGCTCTGCGATGGCAGTAAGGGCCGCAGTGCCAGGTTCAACGACCACCCGCGCGGCAAGGTCTGCATCCACAACGGTAACACCGAGGTGCGCAAAACGATCGGTCACCGCGCTCTTGCCGCTGCCAATGCCACCGGTTACGCCGATAATCAGGCTCACATCGCCCCCTTTTTCAGAATTTTGCCAGCGCGCTTAGTTGGGGAGGCCGTTGGCGCCCATCCAGGCCGCCAGTATTGCGTCACCCCAGATGAGCGCAAGCCAGCCTGCCGCCGCGAGGTAGGGGCCAAAGGGCATAGGGACATCTCGGCCTCGACGCTGAATGATCATAAGCGCGATGCCAACGACCGCACCGACCAGCGACGATAGCAAGATAATCAGCGGCAGTGCTTGCCAGCCCAGCCAGGCGCCGAGCGCCGCCAGGAGCTTGAAGTCCCCATAGCCCATACCCTCTTTGCCGGTCACTAATTTGAACAGCCAATACACGCTCCACAAAATACCGTAACCGGCAATCGCGCCCAGCACGGCCTCCGTGAGGGGCACAAAAGTACCGGACAGATTAAACGCCAAGCCCAGCCACAGCAGTGGTAGCGTGATGTCGTCGGGCAGAAGCTGTGTATCGAAGTCGATGAGGGTGAGTGCAATGAGCGCCCAGGTCAGCAAAGCGGCACCGAGCAGTTGAGGGCTGGCGCCAAAGTGCAGGCTGAGGCATAAGGTCATCAAGCCTGTTACCGCTTCAACTACCGGGTAGCGTGGCGATATGCGTACTTTGCACTGGGCACAGCGCCCGCCGAGCAGCAGATAGCTGATGACCGGGACGTTCTGCCAAGGCCTGACCGGCGCTTTGCACTGCGGGCAGTGGGAGTTGGGGACGGCAAGGCTCAGCGGAGCCGCCTCAGGTGCTGGCTGGTCCAGCAGTTCGCAGCAATCCTGTCGCCATTGAGCCTGCAACATCAGCGGTAGACGGTACGCCACGACATTCAGAAAACTGCCGACCACCAAGCCCAGCAGTAATAGGCAGGCACCCAGCCAGGCCGGCTGTTGGAAAAAAACGTCTAGCACTGCGCTGCCCGCTTCAGATAACCGAACCGAGCATGAAAATGGGCAGGTACATGGCAATCATCAAGCCGCCGACCAGTACGCCTAACACGGACATGATGATGGGCTCCATCAGCGAGCTCAAGCTGTCGACGGCATTATCGACCGCTTCTTCATAGTGCTGAGCGACCTTGTCCAGCATATCGTCCAGTGCGCCGGATTCCTCGCCAATAGATACCATTTGCAGCAGCATATTCGGGAACAGGCCCGTGGCGCGGATTGACTGGTAGAGCGTCGTGCCGGTGGTGACATCGTCGCGTATCTGCAAAATCGCTTTGCTGTAGACCGAATTGCCCGCCGCACCTGCGGTTGAGTTAAGCGCATCGACCAGCGGCACGCCCGCGGCGAATGTCGTGGCGAGGGTACGAGAGAAACGTGCCACTACCGCATCGTGCACAATGCCGCCGACTACAGGCAAGCGCAGGGAAACGCGATCTAGGCCCTCGGCAAAGGCGACGGAGCGATGCTTGGCTTCCTTGAGGGCAAAGCCCGCAGCGAACATACCAATGAGGATGATAAACCACCAGTTCTGCATGAAATTCGACAGCCCCACAACCATCAGCGTGAAAGCGGGCAGGTCGGAGCCAAAGCTGCGGAAGGTGTCGGCAAATTGCGGCACCACTTTGATCAGCAAGATTGCAGTGACAATGATTGCGACGACCACCACGGCAGTGGGATAGGTCATGGCCTTCTTGATTTTGGCCTTGAGCTGTTCAGTTTTTTCTTTGTAGGTGGCGACTCGGCTTAACATGACCTCCAGGGTACCGGATGACTCACCGGAGGCTACCAGGCTGCAAAACAGGTCGTCGAATTGCCGCGGATATTTTGCCAGCGAAGGCGCCAAGCCAGAACCCGACGCCACGTCATTTTTGATGCTTATTACCAGTTCACGCATGCGCGGCTTTTCCAAGCCTTCTGCGACAATATCAAAACTCTGTACCAGCGGCACGCCGGCTTTCATCATGGTGGCGAGCTGCCGGGTGAAAATGGCGATATCAGCAGGCTTGATTGGCTTACCGCTGCCGCCAAACAAGGGCTTGCCCTTTTTCTTGACCGTTTTGGGCTTAATACCTTGAGTGCGCAGTTGAGCGCGCGCTACCCCTGAGCTCTGCGCCGAGATTTCACCCTGCGCTGCACGCCCATTGCGGTCGACGCCATTCCAAACAAATATATTTTTTGCTGCGTTAGTTGCCATAGTTCCATCCGTTTAGCACGTGGGTACGCAGGGTTAGTCGGTGGTTACGCGGCTGACCTCTTCCAAGCTGGTCATACCTTTAAGTACTTTCACCAGTGCCGACTGATGCAAATCCGGGAAGCCTTCGAGGCGCGCCTGTTTAGAAATCTCCATCGCGTTGCCTTGGGCCAGAATCAGCTGTGCAATACTCGGTGTGACGCGCACCACCTCATACACGCCAACGCGGCCTTTGTACCCGTCATTGCAGACGTCACAACCAACGGCCTTGCGAATATCGGCGCTTTCAAGTTGCTCCTCAGTGAAGCCTGCCTTGAGCAGCACCTCCTTCGGCAGGTCTGCGGGCGCGCTGCATTCCTTGCACAGCCGACGAGCCAGGCGTTGAGCAATAATCAGGCTAACGGATGTGGCCACGTTAAAAGAAGGCACGCCCATATTCAGCAGTCGAGTGACGGTTTCAGCGGCACTGTTGGTGTGCAATGTGGAAAGTACCAAGTGGCCGGTTTGTGCCGCCTTGATGGCGATCTCCGCTGTTTCCAGGTCACGAATCTCACCGACCATGATGACGTCTGGATCTTGGCGCAGGAACGAACGCAGGGCCTCGGCAAAGTTGAGGCCTACTTTCGGGTTTACGTGAACCTGGTTGACGCCTTCCATGTTGATTTCCACCGGATCTTCCGCTGTGGAAATATTGCGTTCCGGCTGGTTCAGCAAGTTGATGCCGGTGTAGAGCGACACCGTTTTACCCGATCCTGTTGGGCCTGTCACCAGAATCATGCCCTGAGGCTTGCTCAATGCATGCAGATACATCTGCTTTTGATCTTCTTCGTAGCCCAGCGCGTCGATACCCATTTGCGCGCTGGTTGGATCCAGAATACGCAGTACGATTTTTTCACCGAACAGGGTGGGCAGCGTGTTGACCCGGAAGTCGATAGCGCGATTGCGCGACAGCTTCATTTGGATGCGACCATCCTGTGGTACGCGGCGTTCCGAAATGTCCATTTGCGACATGATCTTCAAGCGTGCAGCCATGCGTGCAGACAGGTTCTTTGGTGGCTTGACCATTTCTTTCAAGATACCATCGGTACGAAAGCGCACCCGGTAGTTTTTCTCATAGGGCTCGAAGTGGATGTCTGATGCGCCTTGCTTGATGGCATCAATCAGCACCTTGTTGATAAAGCGAACAATCGGTGTTTCGTCGATGCTATCTGATGCTGTGTCTTCCCGGCTGTTGTCGTCACCGGCAGAGATGTCGATATTTTCGAAGTCTTCTGACTCCAGGTCACCCAAACCCTCGACCAGGTTGTCTTGGGATTCCGTCCATTCCGTGATGACCGCATTGAGGCTGCGCTCCTCAACCAATACTGCATCAGTATTAATGCCTGTGTGAAACTTGATTTCATCGAGAGCCGCAAGGTTGGTCGGGTCGGATATCGCAATAAAGAGCCGGTTACCGCGGCGGAAGAGCGGAAGGGCGTGGTGCTTGGTTACAAGGTTGATATCGACAAGGCCGGCGGGCAGGGCCGCCATGTTGAAGGCTTTGATATCGAAAAGCGGCACGCCAAACTCTGCGGACGCGACTTCCGCAATGCGCTGGCTGTCTAAATTGAGTTTCTCGACCAAGTGCTTAACCAGCGGTACGCGCTGAAAGGCTGCCTCACGCTGCGCGTCTTTCGCCGCCTCTGCGCTGAGCAAGCCCTCAACCACCAGGCGCCCTGCCAAGCCACTTAATTGCCCAATTACTCTTTCGTTCATCCTGCTTGCATCCCCGAGGGTCGCATTGATCGTGGCACATTATCTTCGCTCAAGTATACCCACAGTAAGTTCATGGTAATACCCTGTTTCTGGCGTAAAAGCATGATTTTATATGGATTTTTGCCTATTTTGTGAGGTGGTGAAAGCGTTGAATGGCATCCTGCGTAACTCTCAGGCTGACGAAAATTGTCACATGATGTCTTTATGTGACCCAAATAGGGCAAGGTGGGGGATTGAGGCCTGAGTTTTTGTATGAGGCGGTGTGGATAACCCTCTGTTTTTAATAGAAAATTTCCTATTTTACTATTGATAGATTAATATGGCACGCTTCATGCTGATACTATCGTGCAATCTGCGACTTGATTGAAGGCTTGAACAAAACACCCGGATGGGGACAGGAGCAAGAAACATGAAAATGCAAAACGTACAAAAGGGTTTCACCCTGATCGAACTGATGATCGTTATTGCGATCGTCGGGATTCTGGCTGCGATCGCGCTGCCGGCTTATCAGGATTACACGGTGCGTGCGAAGATGGCTGAGCCGATGGGCTTCTTGGCAGAGGCTAAAACGACCTTGAGTGAGTTTTATGCAACGCAAGGCGCCTTCCCTTCAGCGGAGCAAGCGGGGCTGAACACTAACCCGAATACTCAAATTGTCGCATCGATTAAGTATACTGCAAGCGACAACGGTAGGGTTGGCGTGACAATTCAGCCCGCGGGCATCGTCCCAGGCGTTGTGGCGGCCGGTAGGGGGTTTAGCTTGTCGCCTGTCACGGCAACTGGCTCACTGACCCTGCAGTGGGTCTGTGGTGGTTCAGCGGCAACTGGCGTTACCAACATCCCTGCCAAGTACCTGCCCTCTACCTGCCGAGGGTGATGCCAGGCTGCCCTCGATTGACATGAGGGTGTTAGAGCGTTCAAAAGCCCGGCCTGTGCCGGGCTTTTTTGTTATTCTGCCGCGTAACTTACCCCGCTCTGTGATGAGGCAAAGACGCTAGCCCTATGCAACGCTTTTATGTCTTAGGGTTTATTCTGGCCGTCATAGCAACAACGGTTATGTATTGCCTGGGTTTAGGCAACTTTTTTCTTTTTGACGATGCGCCCGCGATCAGCGCCAATCTTGCGGTTGCTAAGTTACCGGCCACGACTGCAGCGGGTTGGCGTGACCTGTTGTTCAGCAGCGGTGCGGGGCCCACGGGGCGGCCTCTTGCAATGGCTACCTTTGGTCTGAACGCGCTTGGGGTTGACGGCCTTTCAGCCACCCACTTCAAGTTTACAAACGTGCTAATACACCTTGCCTGCGGCTTGTTGCTGTTAGGTTTTCTCTGGCAGCTGCAGGGGTTGGAGGCCGAGGGCGCGAAGCGGCTAACCCGCACGGCCTCGGTGGTGGCTGTGGCGATCTGGCTGCTGGCACCATTGCACGTTTCAACGGTTCTTTACCCCGTGCAGCGCATGGCGCAGCTCGCCACCCTTTTTGTGTTGCTGGGACTTTATCTTTACACCCGTTGGCGTCGCCAATGGATGCTGGCCGGCGCCGGCTTTGCCGAAGTGATCGCTGCGGCGCTATGGCTTGCACTGGTAAGCCTGGCGGCGTTGCTGTCAAAGGAGAACGGCGTTCTTTTACTGTGGCTTCTGCCGCTTGTTGAAGTAGTGTTTTTCCGCGGGCGATTTGCGGGCCAAGAACGGCCTTGGGTGCGGCGATTTGCTCTGCTTGCCTTGGTTTCTCCATTACTGTTGATGGCGTGGGTAGCGCTTGCGGCCCCTGATCTGTTGTTGAGCGGTTATCAGGGGCGAGAATTTACGATGGGCGAGCGGCTGCTCACCCAGCTGCGAGTGCTTTGGCTCTACGTAGGTTGGTTTTTGCTTCCGCTCCCCCAATGGTTGGGTTTCCTGCATGACGATCTACTACTATCGACTGGCTGGGTCTCGCCATGGACAACGGCGCTTGCCGGCTTAGGGTGGCTGGTGGCGATTGCTGCAGCAGTCTACGGTGCGCGCTCTCAGCCTTGGTTATTGTTTGGTCTGTGGTTTTATCTGATCGGGCATAGCGTTGAGTCTGGATTCCTCGCCCTTGAACTGATTTTTGAACACCGGAACTATCTGCCCTCGGTTGGGTTGAGCGTTATTGTGGCGATGGGGCTGTGCACCCTTGCAAGCCGGCACTCGGCGGTGGCGCCGCGTTTTGTCTGGCTGGGGTACTTTGTTCCGCTGCTGCTGTTGTTGGGAATGCGCACATACACCTGGGGTGATGATCTGCGCATGGCGCAAACCAACGCCCAACACCATCCTGCTTCCCCACGGGGCCAGTATCTCCTGGCGACGGCGTATGAACGCCAGCACAGAATAGCTTTAGCATCTCCGGGTACGCCCGATATCACGTCACTGTTGGAGAGCCGTGCAGCGCTGCAGCGCATGGACCTGCTGGCGCCCGATTCCCTGGTGGCACCTTTGGCCTTGTATTTATTTGATTCTCGTTGGTTTCCGGGTAACCCGGAGCAGACTGCGGCGCTAAGTAAGGTGCTTGAGGGAATAAGAAAGCCTGTCCTTTCGGCCTCTGAGAGCAACGGTATCAATGCCTTGGTTGGCGGCGCGGTGGCAACCTGTGATTCAGACGCGCATGCAGTAACCGCGCTGGTTGATGCGCTGCTGGAAGCGCAGCCCGATGCGCTTGATTGGCATTTGGCGCGGTACCGCTTGGCGCATTGCGCCATTCCCAGCGTCGATACCCAGCAGATGTTGCGAGAGCTTGAAGCTACTTTCCCAACGAGTGTTGCGGTCCTGTACCTGCGCTTGGAGGCCAGTGTTGAGGAGAACGATGTGGCTGCGATGTACAACACGCTCGCAACAATGCAGGCTTTGGATGACGGGCGAAAGCTTAC
>JANQUV010000114.1:0-3046 GCA_030730585.1 Haliea sp. | reverse complement strand
CGAGCGTTCTCGCTGCATGAGCGCTTACTTACCCAACCCGTCATATTGTGGGATTACATCGGGCAGTTCTATTGGCCGGATCTGTCGCGTATGGGGGTTTACCACGATGATGTCACGGTCTACTCCTCGTTGTTGCAACCCGCTGTGCCTTTGGTCGCTATCGTTACGTGGTTGTTGTTATTTTCACTAGCTGGAATAGGCGTAGTTCTCGGTGTTTCAGCCTTGTTCCCCTTGCTGAGTATGCTGTTTTTTTATGTTGTAGCGCACAGCATGGAATCGAGTTTCTTCGCTCTGGAGTTGTATTTTGAGCATAGGAATTATCTCCCATCGGTGGCCTTGGCACTGCTGCCTGCGTTGTGCGTGGGCGAACTGGGTCGTCGTTGGCCAGAGCTTGTTTCTCCCCTTCTGGCTTGGTTGTTTCTCGCTGTTTTTGTGTTGGCCTTGAAAACGGTGACTCAAGTTCAAATCTGGTCCAGCCCAACCTTACTGGCTTTGCATCATTTGAATGGCCACCCGCAATCCGTGCGCGCGAACAACGATATGGCAACCCGCATGGCTGAGCTGGGCGCATTCGATGCAGCCTTGGAATACTCTGTGGCTGGCTTCACAGCCAGTCAAACGCAGAAGGCGGCGCGTACGGAGCGTGATGGAGATCTCCGTATCCGTAATGTTGCACTGGCTTGCATGGCAGGTGCTCCTGTACCTGTGAAAGAACTCGAGCTGTTTGCTCGTGTTAGCCCGGAGCGCCCCGCCGCGGACACCAATACCTTCGAGGTTCTCGCAGGCTTACAAAGGGAGATGCGTTGCCCGGACTTTGAGTGGGGTGTGGTGGCTGAAAGGTTTCACGAGGTATACCTCGCAGACCCCAGTGCTGACAGAGCTTCAGTCGGCGTATTCACAGCGTTGTCTGTGATGATGAATAGTCTCAATCGGATTGAGGACGCAAGCGAGTATGCGAAGCTTGGCTTGTTGCAGAATCAAGATAATGTGCAATTGCTACTGATGCGAGTGCATTTTGCGACCTTACTCAATGAGGATGCGGTTGTTCGCGATCTGCTGGTGCATTTGGGTGAGCTGGAAAGTCAGAGCTTGTTAACGATTAACGATTCTAAAAATTTGTCACTCTACCGTTAGCAACGCTCTCTTCGGGGTGATTTTGGTCAGCGGCAAAACCTGTCAAGTTTAGCGCTGGTCTTAGCCCGGGCTTGGCCCCGAGTATGCCTGCCTCAGCTGGCCAGCCCACAACGCAATTTTTGATAGACTATAGGCTGCAGCAATATACAGTAATGGGCGCAGCGGCACTGAATATCTCGGCTCTGCCTGAGTAATAACGTAGACAGCACTGCAATACGCTGCTGTCACCAGTACGATAAATATGACTTGTCGCCCCGGGGTTTTATCTGCCCAGGCGAAGAAAAACGCGCAAATTCCCAGGAGCAAAGTCCAGCCATGTGTTACGTGCATAACGGAATAAGTTGCTAATGCCACGTTGGAGATGTGATAGAGCGAATAAACCACTGGAAATACAAAGATATCCCCCTGGCCCGTGCGAATATTCCAATCCCACAGCAGTAGTGGCTTATCAATGAAATACCACTTTAGCATCTGCGCAGGATTTTCTTGAAACAGCGCCAGCAGTTCGCCAAAAAAAATGGTATATGAGCCACCAATTCTCGCCGATGCAAGTGTGGCCGGGTTGTTGGGGTCTCTTGGATCCGCACGCCAAATTTCATGGAAGTCACTGTAAAGGCCGATAATCAAGTTTCCTAGCAACCTGCCGCTGGATGTCTGTCCTCCTTCGGGCACGTTTAATGCAGATCTGATCGACCAAGCTACTATAGTTGCGAGTAGTGGCGCGAGAACAAGAAAGATAGGCCGTAGCCATGCGGAGAGGCTGTCTCCGGGTTTGTCTTTGTTTGTTAGTACAAGGCACAACATAGCGAAAGGGGCGATGAATAGTGAAACAGGATTTACCAGATAGCATGCTGCAAAGGCAAAGCCGGCTGAGATTTCCATGAGTCTGCTCGATTTTCTGGTAGATTTTGCCAGTAGCAAGATGGCCAATGTGAGCAGAAAGCTGAATAGGGTTTCCGTGAGCAGATTCGACCCCAAGGATATAGCGTGTGGTGAGAGCGCCATCATTGCCGTCGCAAACAACGCCCAGGGCACCGACATCGCCATGCTGGCCAGCATGAACACGAGGAGAACGGTTATCGCCCCCAGCACTGCTTGCAGGTGGAGCGTGAGAATATAGCTATCCTGTCCGGTGCCGTTTGCCAACGCGATGGCCCCAGCCAAGAAGGTCGGGTAGCCGGGCGCCCAAAATGCGTCTGGGATAGGCTGATCACTGTCTCTGGAGCGAGAAAAAGTTTGGTGTTCCAGCATATTATTGGCGTAGGCCACATAAGAGGTTGCGTCTCCCCTTATCGGTGTATCTATCCACGTCACGATATTGTATTGAAACCGAATCAAAGTTGCGGCTGCGACGATCATGATCAAAAGCGCATATTGGTAAGGCTTGACTTTGCTAGGCATAAAATATGTCGACGTTCTTTGGTGATGTGTGTTGACGTTATACTGGGCGCGCGGTTGGCACAAGCCGTGTGAAGTTTGATGAGAAATAAGCGCAAATTAGCGGCTTGCGTGATCTCTGAAAATCCAGAACCTGCTGGCTAGGTAAGTGATTATGGGTATAACCATGGCCGCGAAAATGGCTGCCCACTGCGCCGTAAACCATTCGTTGATCAAAATACGACTTAATAGGAAAGTGTTCGCCGCGTAGGCGGTAACGGATACAACCAGAAAGCGACGCAGGGCTTGGCGCGTTTGCCCGGTGAGCTGGAATGTCCAGGTGAGGTTGCCCAGAAACGAAATGCCCATGGCGGCAAGAAAGGCCAGCGTATTGCTCGCGATCGGGGCGAGTTGAGTGTTGTGCAGCAAAATACTCACGATGACAATGTGGATGATGGTCGCGGCGATTCCGACTATGCCGAAGCGCGCAAGCGTCTTTGCAGAGTGTGCCACGATGCCGGTAAGTGACATCACT
>JANQUV010000113.1 GCA_030730585.1 Haliea sp. | reverse complement strand
AGAATGTCATCTTTGGACAGAGCCATGACTCATATCTCCTGGTTAGCTGATAAATAAAATAGCGGGAGTTTAAGCCGCTTCTTTCTGATCGCGTACTGCTGCCAGTGTGCGAACCAATTTTCCAGGTACCGCGTTCATTGTCTGTACCAGCTTGGTTACCGGCGCCTTCATAACACTCATCAAAATCGAGAGTGCCTGATCACGCGTCGGCAGTTTGGCCAGTACATCCAGTTGATCGGCACCCAGCACTTGGCCGCTCACCGCCAATACCTTCACCTCGAAGTGTTTATTCTCCTTGGCGAAATCTTTGAACAACCGTGCCGCTGCACCCGGATCTTCCATCGAAAATCCGAACAGGGAAGGGCCCACAAGCGCGTCACTGACGCATTCATATTCCGTTCCCGCCAGCGCGCGCTTGGCCAGTGTGTTCCGCACAACGCGGAGAGTCACTGCATTTTCGCGAGCGCTTTTGCGCAAAGCCGTCATTCCGTCTACCGTGACGCCACGTGCATCGGCGATCACTAAAGACAGGGCATTGGTGGCAGTCTCGTTAACTTCAGCAACGATCGCTTTCTTGTCGTTGAGTCCAATTGCCACTGGTATTACTCCTGGATTTACAGTTCCGGTATCGCCAACACTATGGCAATACCACCTTGCGTGGTGAACACATCCACCATCTGCGTAGGTTAGGCACCCCTCACGGGCCGCTCGATTAAGCCAGCTTGTCGCAATGACAACCCCGGCGCCTACGGTCTTTGATGGCCTTCAGTTCTCAGCTAATCAGGCGCTTGCCCAAGACTGCTCCAAAGACCTCAAAGCGGGTAGAACACTCCTGTAAGAGCGCACTACCCAAGCCACCCATCCATAGATGACCTTCGCGGAACCGCCCCTTGTGAGGGCGACCCCTATTACTCGGCGATCGACGCCTGGTCGACCGTCACACCCGGGCCCATGGTGGTGGACAGGGTGATTTTCTTCATATAAATGCCTTTCGCAGCGGAAGGCTTCGCCTTGCGCAGGTCGGCCAGCAGCGCTTCAAGGTTGCCCCTGATCGCAGCAGGTTCGAAATCGATTTTGCCGATGCCACCATGAATAATGCCGTTCTTGTCAGTACGGAAACGCACCTGACCTGCTTTGGCGTTTTTCACAGCTGTCAGCACGTCTGGAGTGACCGTGCCGGTCTTCGGATTCGGCATCAGCCCGCGGGGGCCAAGAATCTGGCCCAGCTGGCCTACCACACGCATTGCGTCTGGAGACGCTACAACCACGTCGAAATCCATCATGCCGCCTTTGATCTGCTCGGCGAGGTCTTCCATACCCACGAATTCAGCGCCAGCGGCCTTGGCCTGCTCGGCGGCATCGCCTTGGGTAAACACAGCTACGCGCACGTGGCTACCGGTACCGTGCGGCAAGGTGGTTGCACCGCGCACGGCCTGGTCTGATTTACGGGCATCAACACCCAGGTTTACAGACACTTCAACCGTCTCGTTGAACTTGGCCGTAGCCAGCTCCTTCAACAGGGCAACGGCATCGTCAAAAGAGTAGGCCTTGCCGGGCTGAACTTTTTCCTTGAATGCGCGTACGCGCTTGGACAGCTTAGCCATTAGATCACCCCCTCAACATCGATACCGGCAGAGCGTGCGCTGCCTGCAATAGTCCGCACCGCAGCGTCCATATCAGCCGCAGTCAGGTCGGGCCACTTCTGTGTGGCAACATCTTCCAACTGAGCGCGGGTCACTTTGCCCACCTTGGAGGTGTTCGGCGTGCCAGAGCCAGACTTGATGCCAAGGACTTTACGCAGCAGCACAGCCGCTGGCGGGGTTTTCTTGATAAAGGTAAATGAGCGATCACCGTAAACCGTAATCACTACGGGAATTGGCAGGCCGAGTTCCATACCCTGCGTTTCAGCGTTGAACGCCTTGCAGAATTCCATGATGTTAACGCCGTGCTGGCCCAATGCGGGGCCTACCGGCGGGCTTGGGTTCGCTTGGCCTGCAGCCACTTGCAGCTTGATATAAGCCGTTACTTTCTTCGCCATCTGTACACTACTCCCGGGTACCAGCGCTGTTGTCGTTCAAGCCACTAAAGCCTGCCTGACTCGAGCTCCCCATCTGGGCGACCAAAGCCGCCGTTCACGTTTGCGAGCGCCACTTACGCAGCATTCGCGATACTGCAATCAGGCCTTTTCGACCTGACTGAATTCCAATTCCACCGGAGTGGAACGACCAAAAATGAGCACGGCCACATTCAGGCGGCTCTTTTCGTAATTCACTTCCTCAACAACGCCGTTAAAGTCGTTGAAGGGGCCATCCACTACCCGCACCATTTCGCCGGGCTCAAACATCGTCTTCGGACGCGGAGCTTCTACACCGGCTTCAACACGCTGCAAAATGGCAGTCGCTTCAGCCTCGGTGATAGGCGCAGGCGCGTCGGCTTTTCCGCCGATAAAGCCCATCACGCGAGGCGTCTCCTTCACCAGGTGCCAAGTGCCGTCATCCAGCTCCATTTGCACCAGCACGTAGCCGGGGAAAAACTTGCGCTCACTGCGGCGCTTTTGGCCCGCGCGCATTTCTACCACCTCTTCGGTGGGCACCAAAATATCACCGAAGCGGTCCTGCATACTGTGCAGTTCAATACGCTCCTTCAGGGCTGCCGCAACTTTCTTCTCAAAACCTGAGTAGGCGTGGACCACGTACCAACGCATTGCCATCGGCTATCCCTTATCCTTTCCCGACTAACCAATTACCAGCGAGACCAACCAGCCGAGGAGCGAATCAAGGCCCCACAACATTAGTGCCACCACTATTACAAAAACCACGACAATCAGCGTGGTCTGAACCGTCTCTTGCCGCGTGGGCCAGACGACCTTGCGGATTTCCGTGCGAGAGCTCTTGACCAGGGCCCAAAACGACGCACCCTTGGCCGTTTGCAACGCGATCATACCAGCTACCGCAGCTATCGCTACGATGCCCAGCACCCGGTACAGTAACGACTCGGCCGAAAAGTAGCTGTTGCCGATAATGCCGACTGCCAGCAGGGCGATCACAACCACCCACTTTACGGAATCGAGGCGTCCAGCGTTCGTTTCCACACTCATTCCTACTACCCTTCAGATCGGGCCGCGCCTTACGCACAACCCCCTGCCATAAATGGCAGGCCAGGAGGGAATCGAACCCCCAACCTGCGGTTTTGGAGACCGCTGCT
>JANQUV010000112.1 GCA_030730585.1 Haliea sp. | reverse complement strand
AGGCTTTGTAAATTCCATCCTGATAGACCGCGACCGCAGGGGAAGTGGCGAAGGCAAAGTCATTCGCGTTCAGTCCTCTAACCGTGAACGAGGGTGAATTCGCGTAGTTCATCGTAACCTGGACACCCGCGACATTGTCGGCCAGGTCCTGCGCGGACATCACACCGAGTGCCTGCAATTGGTCACCGGTAAAAGCCGATATGGCGATAGGAATATCCTGCGCGTTCTGCGCTCTTTTTTGTGCTGTGACGACTACCTCTTCTAAAAGCGTTGCGCCATAGCCAAATTGAGCCAGTAGTACACCAGCTACTGCTGCGGCAAGCTTTACCGGAACAGATTTGCGTTCAACCTTCGTTAACTTAAGTAGTTTCATGTGTTTCTCTCTCATTAAAGTGCAGTGGATATTATTTTTATTGTTCCCAATGGCCACATTTCTCTTTGAAAGTGCCTGCAGGCGCCGGGAAGATCAGTCCGGGTAGGCTCCAATGACCGTTGTTCAGAGCAAGCGTGATCAGGTTTTCTTATACAGGGTCACCACAACTGCTCCGCCGATTCCAATATTGTGTTGCAGCCCCAGGCGTGCAGAGGGCACTTGCTTTTCTCCAGCCGTGCCGCGCAACTGCCAGACCAACTCCGTGCATTGACCAAGACCGGTTGCGCCGATCGGGTGCCCCTTAGACATCAGCCCGCCTGAGGGATTGACGACATACTTGCCACCATAGGTATTATCACCGCGCGCAACGAAGTCTGTCGCGCCGCCGACTTCACATAGGCCCAGGGCTTCGTAACTGATCACCTCGTTGGGCGTGAAGCAATCGTGCAGCTCGACCACATCCACATCGCTCGGCTCGATGCCGGCTTGCCTATAGACCTGTTGAGCTGCCCGGCTGGTCATTTCACTGCCGGCGAGGTTAATAGCCCCTTTCCACGTCTCGGGAGAATCGGTCGCCATCGCCTGCGCGACAATTTCTACAGGTTCCGACACAGCATGCCGGTCCACAAATGACTCGCTGCAAACGATAACGGCGCCCGCGCCACAAGTTGGCGGACAGGCCATTAATCGGGTCATGTAGTCCCCATAAACAAGGGGGGCGTTTAGCACCTCGGACACCGTAATGGGGTCGCGAAACACTGCATATGGGTTCGCTGCAGCGTGCCTGCGGCTTTTTACCGCAACCTCGGCGAAGAGTTCGGGTGATGCGCCGTATTCCTTCATGTAGGCTTCGCCAGCAGCACCAAACATCTGGCAGGCGACTGGCGCGGGGCTGACGCCCATCTGTTGGTAACCCTCCAGCCAATGATCCCAAGGGCTGTCGCGATCATCCCATGTCGTGCCGAGTGCGCCGGGGCGCATTTGTTCGAAACCCACCGCCAGAGCACAGTCTACAGCACCGGATTGGACCGCCTGGCGCGCCAGGAACAGGCCACTCGAGCCAGAGGCGCAGGCATTATTCAGATTGAAAACGGGTATCCCCGTCATCCCGACTTCATACAGTACGCGTTGGCCGCTACAAGTATCGCCGTACAAGTAGCTGGCATAAGCCTGCTGGACTGCATTGTACTCGATGCCCGCATCGTCTAATGCCGCCTGCACCGCGATCTTTCCCATCTCTGTGTAGGAAGTACCCTCACTGGGTTTAGAGAACTTGCACATGCCAACGCCGGCGACGAATACCTTGTTCATAAGTTGTTCCTTAATCTGTGTGTGGGTAACTATGCTTTTCTTGTGTATCAATGTTCCGCGACTGCTCTCGACAACTCGATCCTTCGTCACGCACCCGGATCAGCTGAGGCCGCAATAGAAGCAAACTTCTCGTCGGATTCACCAAGGTCCAGCAAAAGCGCCTCAGCGCCGCCTATTCTGGAAAGAACCTTCTCGTGTGCGTCTTCCAGCAACCTGCAGGCATGAGCGGTATCAGCTTTCATGTGCCCAGCCTGCTTAACCACTTTCCCGGCAATCATTACCGTATCAACATTTCGGGCTGTACACTGAGACATGATCGTTCCAGCCGGATTGGAGCGATCCCAGCCGACCATTGACAAACTGTCTGTCCGCAGCAGCAGTAGGTCAGCTTGTTTACCTGGAGTCAGGCTTCCAATTTTGTCTTCAAGGCCTATTGCTCTGGCTGCTTCAATGGTGCCCCACGCGAGAGCATCTTCCCCGGTGTACGGCACGCCGATTTTAAGCTGCTCCCCGTTTATCTGTTCCAGCTTTCGGCATCTAGCTACCTGTAGTGCCATCCTCAGCGCTATAAACATATCCCCGCTATTGTTGGAAGTAATGTCTGCTCCATAACTCTGCGGAATTCCCAGCGTATGTGCCTCAACAGTACTGGGCCAAAGCATTCCCATTTGCAGCTCGGTATCCGGCGTGAATGAGACGCCCGCGCCGCAATCGGCAATCATTTTCCATTCATCCATATCTGTCGAGTGGAGGTGTACAAGCACAAGATCGGGTCCGAGGAGGCCCAGCTCGTTTAGCCTAGCGACATCTCGCAACCGCTTTCCCGTGTTCAATTCTGTCGATGAATTACAATGCCAGAATAGGGGAACGTTCAGTTCGCGAGCGAGTTCAAACTGCGCAACTCCTCGAGCCGGATCGTCCCCCCAAAACAGCGTTTCCTCAGGGGATACCGACATGGTCACTAATGCCGAGCTATCCGAGAATTCTTCCTTCGCCAGCTTGCGGGCAAAGCTGAGACGTTCATCAAGTGAAGAGAACGCGTGCTCCTCCAGCGGCGGCCGGTTAAAGCCGTAGGACCAAATGGTTCGCAGACCGCTCTCTTTCAATCCCCTGATCGATTCATAGGCATGATCGGGGGTGTTCAGGTTGTGGCAGTAATCGGCGACGGTCGTCACACCGGCGTCAATTGCCTCGAGCCCTCCGTGATATTGTGCGGCGTACATATCGTCGGCAGTGAAAGCCAAAGCCGCATTCATGCGGATACCTCTGACGTAGTCTAGCAGCGACCAGTCGGCACACACCGCGCGCAATGCGCCTTGCCATATATGCCTATGCGTGTCGATCAATCCAGGCATCACAATACAGTTTTCCGCATCGATTACCTGCGCATCCGTGACAGCCAGATCCGGACCAATTTCGACAATCCTGTCCTCTTCGACGAGAATATCGGCCCGGGGCAGATTGCCAAGCTGAGGGTCCATTGAAACCACGTGGCCATTCTTGATCAGCGTTCGATTCATACCGTTTTCTCCGTCGCTTT
>JANQUV010000111.1 GCA_030730585.1 Haliea sp. | reverse complement strand
CGGCCTTCTAAGCCGTAGGTCGAGGGTTCGAGTCCTTCTGCCCCCGCCACTAAACTCAGGGTGCATACTCGACACATGGGTTGCACTTTATACCGAAGACATAGGTAACACTTTCGGAGCAAAGGGAGTCTCACCCACTGGCTCCACCCTGTTCTCATCCTCATCGAAGAACCATAGATCATAATTCATGAAGCCGACAAGCCAGGCCTTGCCAGCGACCCCCGAACTCCTACAAACTGGCCCGTAAATACAGTAATGAGATTGATCTCGCGTTTATAAATGCAAATTCTCTCGCACTCGTTCGTTTGTCGATTGCTGGAAAAATAACACGGCTTTTTTTGATGTTTTCATAGCAGAAACAAGGTGCTTCTTGGAGCAAGCGAAAGGAACAGTCAAGGAAGCCACCGGCAAGATCATCGGCGACAAGACCATGGAGTACAAGGGCAAAATCTAGAACGTTGCGGGCAAGGGTCAGGAGAGCGTTGGTAATCTCAAAAAAAACGTTAAAGACTCTGTGTAAAAAAGCTTCACGCCAGCCTGATCGAAAAGCAGGAATGTTCGCCGGTCAGGCTTGGCAGAAAGAGATTCATGACTTGTAGTAATCACCGGCTTGATTTGACTTTGTAGATCAGATGCATAGTTTTCAACTGAAGCGAGAAATAGCCAATACAGGGCAGCCAAGTCTGCTTCCAGAAGTCGCGTTTACGCCAGACGGCGCAGCTTTTGTCGTGTCCTTTCAGGAGCAGAACGAGGTTAGGTTATACGATACAGCGACGGGATCTTTGCGTCGCTCATGGAGAAATCCTGATGCAGGCTTCGCCGAGCCACACGGGGTGCTGCTGACAGACCACCACCTTCTGGTATCGAATCGCAATTACTTCAAGTCACCCAGTGAAATTCGGGTCTATAGCCTGAACAGCAAGCAAACCAGCCCAGAACAGTGTCTGATAACGCCTTTTGCCGGACTGGCAGAGGCGCATAGCATGGCGCTGTCGGAGGGTCGCCTGCTAGTTACCTATTGCGAAGGCGATGGCCGTACCGGGGGTGTGGTTTGCTATGCCTATGACCACAAACTGGGCAGAATTGGTGAGCCAGTATCTATGGTTGATCACTGCTTTCGCGTTCTTGGCGATCCCAAGGGTGTAACTTTTATCGACCACGGGCGTCGTGCGCTGGTGTCTTTCAATTCCTTAAAACCCAACCCACCCCTGCAAGGGTTCCTCGTACGTTCTCTCCGGCGCTGGTACAGGAATCTCAACCGGTTGAGAGAATGCGGATTCAAGGGCATGCAGAGCGTGTTCAGGAAGCACTCTGGCAATCACAGAAAGCCGCTGCCGATTCTGCATAACGGGCTCGCGATATTCGCGGTTGATGCAGCCGGCGTGCTGTCGCGGGCGCCTGAGCGAGTATTGCTGCGTGACGGATTCTGCCGGCTGGAAAACGTGCATTGCGTGAATGATATCTGTGCCTTGGCGGATACTATTAACGGCGAGGTCTTGCTTTACGACAGGGTTTCGGACCCCAAAATGGAGCGTCCGCTGCAGGTACTGCGAGAAGGGCTGTCTTTGCCCCACGGCGTGAAGTTGTCGCCGGATGGTAATACTTTGGTGGTGAGCAACTACGGCATTCGGGCATGGCAGCAGGAAATTATCTGGTTTGGATGGAAAAAACCGCGCGCGGACACCATCGCGATTTACGAACGTGGCGCTGGTGTCAACGCTTAGCACTGGCCGAATCTTTCATGCAGATAAGAGCCCCAAGGCAGACAGGCTGGCCTTGAATTCGTTGTTTGTGTACTCTGAAAGGCTTCCTGAAAAGTGCTCTTTTAGCGGTGCTGAACGGGCAAATGTTGAGATGGAGCTCTCTGTATGCGATCTAATTCACGCCCCCGAGTATTGGTAACCGGCGGGGCTGGCTTTCTGGGAAGCCACCTGTGCGAGCGGTTGTTGGGTGAGGGCCACGACGTACTGTGCGTTGACAACTTCTTCACCGGCAGCCGCCATAACGTCCTGCACCTGCTGGATAATCCGCGATTCGAGCTGCTGCGCCACGACGTCACCTTTCCGCTGTATGTCGAGGTCGACCAGATTTATAACCTGGCCTGCCCGGCGTCACCGATTCACTACCAGTACGACCCGGTGCAAACCACCAAGACCAGCGTGCACGGTGCCATCAACATGCTCGGCCTGGCGAAGCGCGTCAACGCCAAGATACTGCAAGCTTCCACCAGTGAGGTGTATGGCGACCCTGAAGTGCACCCACAACCGGAAGGTTACTGGGGCAGGGTGAACCCGGTGGGCCCGCGCGCGTGCTACGACGAAGGTAAGCGCTGTGCTGAAACGCTTTTCTTTGACTATTTTCGCCAGCACGGCTTGCGCATAAAGGTCGCGAGAATCTTTAACACCTACGGCCCACGTATGCATCCGAAAGATGGTCGTGTGGTGTCGAATTTCATTGTGCAGGCCTTGGGTGGGCAGCCGATCACTCTGTATGGCGATGGCCAGCAGACGCGCTCATTTTGCTACGTGGATGATCTTATCGACGGCTTGATACGGCTGATGAATACGCCAGATGACATGACTGGCCCGGTAAACCTGGGCAACCCGGAGGAGTTTACGATTCGCGAGTTGGCCGAGCAGGTGCTTGCGCAAACGGGTTCAAAGTCTTCATTACTGCAAGAGCCTCTGCCACAGGACGACCCACGCCAACGGCAGCCTGATATCAGCTTGGCCAAGTCCCTGTTGGGTTGGGAGCCGGCGGTCCCTCTGGCAGAGGGCTTGGAGCACACAATTGCGTACTTCAGGGATGGTGGTTCCGCTGTATGACATCATTTAATTTTCTATGAGCCTATGGCCTGAGTCGTCGCCAAGCTTGTCGGGTTTAAGCAAGCGAGCGAGCGAGGCGCAGCCGGGTAATGCGCGCCGGGTTCTTGGGGGCGCTAATCCGCGCGGCAGGGTTGCTGATCGCCTTTGCTGTGCAGATGCTGTTGGCGCGGTTGATTGGTGATGCGGCAAGCTACGGGCTGTACGCTTGGGGGCAAAACCTTCTGTTTCTGCTGGGTGCGGTGTTCGCACTGGGTATTCCACTCGCCAGCGCACGTTTTGTTGCAGTACACGATCACCGGGGCGATACGGCCGCCGCATCCGAGGTTGTAGGGGCCAGCCTGCGCTGGTTATTGCTGACCAGTACCGTGGGCATTGCGGCGGGCCTCGCGGTCGTTGCGGTTCTGCCGCTTTCGGCATTTAGTGACATTCCGCGGTCTGTGGTTCTGCTGGCGATTGTTGCCGCACCCTTGGTGTCACTGATTGTTCTG
>JANQUV010000110.1 GCA_030730585.1 Haliea sp. | reverse complement strand
AAAACGAGACCTTGAAGCCATCAAAGGGGAGGAAGCTGGCTGTCTTGTCCCCGTCTTCCACCGTCACCGGGCGCTTGATCCGAATGAATTTCTTGGCCGCATTCTGCTCTTCAATACCTGCAGACTGAATCAAGAACACGAACGGCCCCGCGCTGCCGTCCATAATCGGCACTTCGGACGCGCTGAGGTCGACAAACGCGTTGTCGATACCCAAACCGGCCATCGCCGACATCAGGTGCTCTACCGTCGACACCTTCTCACCATTGGCAATGAGTGTGGTGGAGAGCGTTGTCTCCTTCACGTTCTCGGCGCGCGCAGGAATCTCGACCACTGGATCGAGATCGACGCGGCGAAACACGATGCCGGCGTCTATCGGAGCTGGCGACAGGGTGAGATACACTTTCTCACCCGTGTGCAAACCAATACCCGTCGCCTTTATGGCATTCCGTAATGTGCGCTGTCGAATCATACCTTCACCCGTTTCCTTTGCCCCGAACCCGCCGAGGCAGCCGATCAGAGTGTCGGTTATGCCTCGCTAGTCCGCCTGGCGCCGCAAAAATGCGGGAATATCAAAATAATCGTCGCTTGCCATCGCCGCGGCGTCACCACCTGCAGCAGACATGGCACGACGCATTTTGGTCGGCCGCTCCAGAGCGCTGTAGTCGGGCTCCTCTTCAGCGGCAGCCACAACCGGCCGCGGCACCGCGCCGACCACTTGCAGCGTCGCTGCACGAACAACCTCACTACCCAGACCCGTCGCAACAACCGTGACCTTGATTTCATCGGTCATGTTGGGGTCAATCACGGTGCCGACCACCACTGTGGCGTCATCCGAGGCAAACTCCTCGATGGTATCGCCCACTTCGGAGAACTCACCGAGTGACAGATCGAGGCCTGCGGTGATATTTACCAGGATACCGCGCGCACCGCGCAGATCGATATCATCCAATAGCGGGCTGTTAATGGCGCGCTCAGCCGCTTCCCGAGCCCGGTTCTCTCCGCGAGCCGAACCGGTGCCCATCATGGCCATACCCATCTCTGACATGACGGTGCGCACATCGGCAAAGTCCACGTTGATCATGCCGGGGCGAATGATCAGGTCAGCGATTCCTTGTACTGCGCCTAACAGTACATCATTCGCTTCTTTGAAGGCATCCATTAAACTGGTACTTTTTCCGAGCACTTCGAGCAACTTTTCGTTCGGAATCGTGATCAAAGAGTCGACGTGCTGCTGCAGCTCCAGCACGCCGGCTGCGGCAATCGCCAGGCGTTTCTTGCCTTCGAACGGGAACGGCCGAGTCACTACAGCCACGGTCAAAATACCCATCTCCCGCGCCACTTCGGCAACGATTGGCGCGCCACCGGTGCCGGTACCGCCACCCATACCGGCGGTAATGAACACCATATCAGCGCCACGCAAGGCGTCAGCGATACGCTCACGGTCTTCCAGCGCTGCGGCACGCCCAATTTCGGGGTTGGCACCTGCTCCAAGCCCCTTGGTAATTGCACTGCCTAATTGCAGCACCGTCTTGGAGCGAATATCCGAGAGGGCCTGGGCATCAGTGTTGGCGCAGATGAAATCCACACCTTCAACCGAATGTTCGATCATGTGCTTAACGGCATTACCACCGCCGCCGCCGACACCAATGACCTTGATCACAGCGTTTTGTGGCACGTTATCGATGAGTTCAAACATAGCGTTTCTCCCCTTTCCTTTAAGTTGCCACACCGTAGCGTGGCCGTTTGCCGCACAAAAAATCTAAAAATTGCTCTGTAACCAGCTGCGCAATCGCGCCAGCAAGCCGTCACCGCTGGCAGCGCTACGCTGAGCACTGCCCGCCCGCTCGCCGGCCTGCTTCTGTCCGTACTGCAACAGGCCCACGCCGGTGGAATAAATCGGGTTGCGCACAATGTCGTGCAAACCCTTGACCGATTGCGGGTAACCTACCCTCACCGGCATATGAAAAATTTCCTCGGCCAGTTCAACCACACCTTCCATTTTGGAAGTGCCTCCGGTGAGCACTACGCCAGCGCGGATCGCCTCTTCGTAGCCACTGCGCCGCAGTTCACCCTGAATCAAGGTAAACAGTTCGTCATAACGTGGCTCTACTACCTCGGCCAGCGACTGGCGGGAGAGGTCGCGTGGTGGCCGGTCGCCCACGCTCGGTACTTTGATGGTTTCGTCCGGGCCCGCCAGCTGGGTAAGGGCGCAGGCGTATTTAATCTTGATCTCCTCGGCGTGCTGGGTGGGCGTGCGCAGGGCCGTGGCGATATCGTTAGTCACCTGATCACCGGCGATGGGAATCACCCCGGTGTGGCGAATTGACCCTTCCGTGAAGATGGCGATATCGGTGGTGCCGCCACCGATATCTACTAAGCAGACTCCCAGTTCACGCTCGTCATCCGTAAGCACGGAGTAGCTTGAAGCGAGCTGCTCCAGAATCACTTCCTCAACTTCGAGGCCGCAACGGCGAACGCACTTCTCGATGTTCTGTGCCGCATTCACGGCGCAGGTCACCAGGTGCACCTTGGCTTCCAAGCGAACACCGGACATGCCCAACGGCTCCTTAACACCTTCCTGATTGTCGATCACATATTCCTGCGGCAGGATGTGTAAAACCTTTTGGTCTGCCGGAATAGCTACCGCCTGCGCCGCGTCGAGCACTCGCTCCAGATCTGGCGGCTGCACTTCGCGGTCCCGAATGGCCACAATGCCATGCGAGTTCAGGCTGCGAATATGGCTCCCAGCGATACCCACGTACACCGAGTGAATCTGGCAGCCAGCCATTAACTCAGCCTCTTCCACGGCGCGCTGAATCGATTGCACCGTCGACTCGATGTTAACAATCACACCTTTTTTCATGCCTCTGGATGGGTGTGAACCAATACCAACGATCTCGAGGCCGCCCTCGGCGCCAATTTCGCCGACCAGTGCAACCACCTTCGAGGTGCCGATATCCAGCCCTACAATCATCCGCTTATCCTGTAAGCTGCCCATGGCAGTGCTACTCCCCCACTGGATTATTTATCGGCACGCCCGCCAGATGCTCGGCGTTTACCGCCGGCTCCCGAAAAGCCACTGCCATACCGTTTTCATAGCGTAAGTCGATCCGCTCCACATCGCCCCAGCGCTGCGCAAGCTCGCGCTGATACACCGTGGCAAAGCGCTCGAGACGATCGCCAAAGTCGGCGTTGCCAAGCGCCAGCTGCGTGCCGCTGTCCAGCTCGGCGTTAAAATACCCGCGGCCGTCAAGCGACAAAGCATGCAACACCAACCCCATCGGCTGCAGCAGCTCTCCCAATTGTTGATAGCTGACGATCAACTGCCCTTCTGATCCTGCCGGCCCTTCCAGGCGCGGCAGCGACGCACCTTCCTCCACGTTGGACGACTGAAACACCTCGCCTTCATGGTTCAGGAACCCACCCTGCCCCCAACGCGCGATGGGCAGCTGCTCCTGCACATTGATCTCCAGCGCATTCGGCCAGCGTCGACGCACATTCACCCGGTATATCCACGGCAGGGCCTGCAAGCGCGCTCGCACATCGTCGAGGTCGGCACTGAGAAACCCGCCTACCAGCGCGGGCTGCACCATCTCCTGCACTACTTCGGTTTGTGTGCGGTGCAATGTGCCCGTCACCGCAATACGCTGCACCGGAATCTCCTCCAGCGCGATCCAGCCACGCAGCCCCACAACACACACCACGCCCGTGGCGAGCAAAATCAACATGCGGTTAACCCAACCGCTCAGTAAGCCAAAGCCTGGGCGCACCCGCGCCGCACTGCGCGGCTCCCGCTGCGGCTGACGACGAGTGGCGCCTGCTCCCGTGCGGCGGCGAAGGGCGGTTGCTTTGCGCGGCTCAGCCATGCGCACGCTCCTCCCAGCTCAGCTCAACAATGCGCTGTACGAGTGCTTCCATGGAGAGGCCCACGGCACGGGCCGCCATCGGCACCAGGCTGTGCGATGTCATTCCGGGTATCGTGTTTACCTCGAGCACATAGAACCGGCCGTCGCGATCGCGCATCACATCTACCCGGCCCCATACTGCGCAGCCCAGGCTGTTGAAGGCGGCCAGAGCCAGCGCGCTGATATGCGCTTCGTCGTCAGCCTGCAAACCGCTGGGGCAGTGATAACGCGTTTCGTCTGACAGGTACTTCGCCTCGTAGTCGTAGAATTCGCGGTCGGTTTCCATACGGATGGACGGCAAGGTGCCGTCGCCCAACACGGCGACGGTGTACTCCGGGCCGTCAATGAATTGCTCTGCCAGCACCGTAGCGCCAAACACGGAGGCACTGCGGTAGGCTGCCTGCAAAGCCTCTGCGGAGGCCGCCGGGGCCATGCCAACGCTGGAGCCTTCGCACGCAGGCTTAACAAACACCTTGCCAAACCGCGCAATCACGGCTTCCCAGTCGCTGTCGTCCTGCAACATAACGAAGCCGCCGGTTGCCACGCCAACGCCCTGCCATAACTGCTTGCTGCGCTGCTTGTCCATCGCCAAAGCGGAACCCAAAACGCCGGACCCCGAATACGGTATTTGCAATGTTTCCAGAGCGCCCTGAATCACTCCGTCTTCACCACCCGGGCCGTGCAGCGCGTTAAAGGCAAACGTGATGCCCTGCAGCTGCGCCACCCAAGCGGGCGTCGATGGGTCGACCGTGCGCACATCACATCCCAGCGCGCGCAGCGCGCTGACAATCGTCGCTCCGGTTTGCAAGGAAATATCACGCTCTACGGAGCGACCGCCCAGCAGTACGGCCATCGGCCCGGCGCAAGCCTGTTGCCAGCTCATGAAAGCTCTCCCACAAGACTACCCAGCGCCTGCAGGTCCTGCGCCAAGCGCCCGATGTTGCCGGCACCCTGCGTGATAACCACGTCACCATCGCGCAAAATACCGCCGAGTACGCTAGCCACTTCGTCGATGCTGTCGACAAATACCGGCTCAATTTGGCCCCGCTGGCGAATACTGCGTGTGAGGCTACGACTATCCGCTCCTGGGATAGGATCCTCACCTGCGGGATACACTTCGAGTAAAAGCAGAACGTCGCAGCGTGAAAGCACCGCCACAAAATCCTCATAAAGGTCGCGCGTACGCGAGTAACGGTGAGGCTGATAGACCATTACCACGCGGCGCTCGGGCCAGGCCTGGCGCGCCGACGCAAGTGTCGCGCGCACTTCGGTTGGGTGATGGCCGTAATCATCGACCAGCAAGGCACTACCGGCGTTGATGCGCAAATCACCCATCACACTGAAGCGACGCCCCACCCCGGCAAACGCCGCCAGCCCACGCTGAATCGACGCATCATCCAGCCCTTCATCACAGGCCACCGCAATCGCCGCAGTCGCGTTCAATACGTTGTGCTCACCGGGCATGTTCAGCTGCACTGGCAGCGGCGGCAGGTCACCGGGACGCAGCACTGTGAAGGCGGTCGTGAGGCCATTTTTGCGCACATCAGTGACGCGATAGTCTGCAGACTCGTCAAAGCCGTAGGTGAGGAACGCACGGGACAGGTCTGGCAAAAGCCCTGCCACCACCGGGTCGTCAATGCACAGAACGGCGAGGCCATAAAAAGGCAGGTTATGTAAAAACTCCAGGAAGGTGCCGCGCAAGGTCGCAAAGTCGCCACCATAGGTTTCCATATGGTCCGCTTCGATGTTGGTGATCACCGTCACCACAGGCTGAAGGTGCAGGAAAGAGGCATCGCTCTCATCGGCTTCCGCTACCAGGAAGCGGCTGGCACCCAGCTGTGCATTACTGCCTGCGGAATTCACCAAGCCGCCAATGACAAAAGTGGGGTCCAGCCCTGCCTCGGCGAACACCGCAGCAATCAGGCTGGTGGTGGTGGTCTTGCCGTGCGTACCGGCTACGGCGATGCCATGACGGTAGCGCATCAGTTCCGCCAACATTTCAGCGCGGGGAACCACCGGCACACGCGCGGCACGCGCAGCGATCACCTCGGGGTTATCCGCGCTTACAGCACTGGAACTCACCACAACGTCCGCCGCGCGAATATGCTCAGCGGCGTGCCCAATAAACACCTCTATCCCCATTTGCTGTAAGCGGGCAGTGACTGAGCTGGAACGTAAATCAGAGCCAGACACTGCATAGCCCAGGTTGACCAACACCTCAGCGATACCACTCATACCGGTACCCCCCACGCCAATCATGTGGATTCTGCGGATACGGCGCATTTCTGGCACGGTATAGGCGCTGGGCTTAGTCATTACGAATCAGCTCCTCACACAGGTCCGCAACGCGCGCCGTTGCCTGCGGAAGTGCCGCGGCCGAAGCGGCGGCGGCCATAGCCGCCAAACGCTTGGGGCTGCTGATATAGCCCGCCAAAGTGGCGGCGACATCTTTGGCCGTCAGCTCAGCCTGGCGCAACAATAGCGCTGCTCCACGGTCCGACAGCGCACGGGCATTGGCTGTTTGGTGGTCGTCAATGGCATGCGGCAGCGGAATGAGCAACGCCGGCCTGCCCATGATAGCCAGCTCCGCCACCGTCAATGCGCCAGAGCGGCAGATCACGACGTCGGCCCAGGCGTACGCTGCAGCCATATCCTCGATAAAAGCGCTCACTTCAACACCTTCACCCAGCAGTACGCCGTAATCGGCGCGCACACTGTCAGCATGTCCCTGTCCGGACTGGTGCCGAATGTGTACCGCGCTCTCACCCAAACGCTTATGCAGATGGCGCGCCACTTCAGGCACCAACACATTCAGGGGCTGTGCCCCGAGGCTGCCGCCCAGTACCAGCAACTGCAACGGCCGCTGTCCGCGATAATCCCAAAGCTGCTGGTTGGCTGCCTCCAGCAATGCAAGACGCACTGGGTTACCGACGACGTTAACCCGCTGCGACTCGGCAAATGCGCCGGGGAAGCCGGTAGCTACACAACGAGCCAAAGGCGCCAGGAGTCGATTTGTAGAACCCGCCACGGCATTCTGTTCATGAATCAGCAATGGCTTGCGCAGTAACCACGCCGCGAGCCCCGCCGGGCCTGCCACATAGCCGCCCATACCGACCACACAAGAGGGCGCCAGTCGCCAGACCAAATGCACAGCGCGCAAGCAAGACCAGCACAGCAGCAAAACACCCAGTACGGTGGCGGCGATATTTTTGCCGCGAACACCGCGCACAGGCAGCGTGTAGAGTTCGTAACCGGCAGTCGGCACAACTCGTGCTTCAAGGCCGCGTGCCGTGCCAATCCAGGCAATGCGATAGCCGCGAACCTTCAGCGCATCGGCAACAGCCAATGCCGGATAAACGTGGCCGCCGGTGCCGCCCGCCATCATAAGTACCAGAGGTGCATCGCTCATGAGCGCTCCTCCCTGACGGCGGTGCGCGGGCGTTGTGCAGGCAGCTCGTTGCTAATACGCAGCACCAGCGCCAGCATGCAGCAACAGATAATCAGGCTGGTGCCGCCATAGCTGACAAAAGGCAAGGTAAGCCCCTTGGTGGGCAACAGGCCCGCGCTCATCCCCATATTGACGAATGCCTGGCCGGAGAAGACCAAGGCGACGCCATAGCAAATATAGGCACCAAACGCCTGTCCAGCGGCCTCCGCCTGGCGCGCAACCCACAAAATGCGCGTGATCAGCGCGGCAAACAGCACAATCAGCCCGAACGCACCCAGAAAACCGGTTTCCTCAGCCCAAATGGAGAACACAAAATCCGTGTGCGCCTCAGGCAGATAGAACAGCTTTTGCACGCTGTTGCCAAGGCCCACGCCCAGCCACTCGCCACGGCCAAACGCAATCAGCGATTGGATCAGCTGAAAGCCGCTACCGTAAGGGTCGGCCCAGGGGTCAGTGAAAGACGTCAGCCGCTGCATGCGGTAAGGCGCAGCAAACACCAGGGCGGTTACCGCCAGCGGGCACAGCAAAACAATCAAGAAAAAGTGTGACAGCCTCATCCCGGCGAGAAACAACATGCCAAAGGCAGTGACCCCAACGATAACCGTGGCGCCAAAATCAGGCTCCGCCAGCAGCAACACAGAGACCAGCGCCAGCACACCCATCGGCTTAAAAAATCCACTCCACTGCTCGCGTACAGCTTGACCCTGACGCACCAGGTAACCGGCGAGATACACCACGACTGTAAGCTTGGCGAACTCCGATGGCTGAAAGGTAAAGGGGCCGATCGGCAACCAACGCTGCGCACCTTTCACTTCCTTGCCGATCCCCGGCAGCAACACCAGCACCAGAAACGCAAGGCCAACCAGCAGCCACATCCAGCCGGTTACCAACCAGAAGTTCGAGGGCAGCCGATAAACCACCGCCGCTGCACTCACCGCAATGACGATATACAGCAAGTGTCGACGGGTCAGCTGCCACGCATCCTGATAGTGCCAATCAGAATATTCAATAGAAGCTGAGCCAATGGCGACCAAGCCGATCAACAACAGCGCGAGAGCAAGCAATGACAGAGCCGGGTCGATTGCGATTGTCACAGGCTGCGCCAACTTCATACCTGCGCTCCTGGATCGCGAGCCACTACCGCGCGCATAAAGGCGTCACCACGAGCCGGGTAACCGGTAAACATATCGAAACTGGCGCAGGCAGGTGACAACAGCACCACGTCACCTTCAGTGGCACCCGCTGCAGCCAGCTGCACGGCTTCTGCCATGTCGGCCGCGCGCTGTACCGGCAACACGTCGCCCACAGCCTGCGCAATCTCGTCAGCGGCTTCGCCCATCAGCACCAAGGCCTTGCCATGCGCCTGCAAAGCCTTGCGCAATGGCCGGAAATCCTGGCCTTTGCCAACGCCGCCGGCGATCAGTAGCACGTTGCGCCCGCTACCAAACCCGTTCAAAGCGGCATTGCTGGCACCCACGTTGGTACCCTTGGAATCATTCACGAAACGCACGCCCGCATACTCGGCAACCAGCTGGCAGCGATGCGGTAAACCGGAAAAGCGGCGCGCGGCGTCCAACATCGAAGGCATCGGCAACCCTGCCGCTTGGCCCAACGCCAGCGCTGCCAATACATTGCCCACGTTATGCAGGCCTTTAACACCGAGTTCGGCAACAGCCAGTAAAGGCTCAAAGCCCAGGCAGAGCATTTCCTCGCCCTCAATAGTGCGCAACCCAAAGCCCTGCAATTCAGGCGCCTTCAGGCGCCAGCTGGATACCGACGTTTCAGCGCCTACCAAAGGCAAAGTCAGTGGGTCATCCCGATTCACTACAGCCTTGGCGCAGCCGCGAAAGATTCGGTGCTTGGCCTGGTGATATTGCTGCAAGCTGCCGTGACGATCGAGGTGGTCCGCGGACACGTTAAGTACGGTAGCAACCGCCAGCCCCAAGCTGCCGGCTCGCTCCAGCTGAAAACTCGACAGCTCCAGCACATATAACTGGCGTTGCGGGGCCAGCAAGTCGAGGGCTGGAGTGCCCAGGTTGCCGCCGACGCCAACATCAAGCCCCGCCGTAGCCGCCATTTCACCCAACAAAGCCGTGACCGTGGATTTCGCGTTGGAGCCGGTAATGCCCACCACAGGCGCAGCGGCCGCGCGCATAAACAGGTCGATATCCCCACAGATCTGCGCGCCCGCCGCCACCGCACGCAGCACAATCGGATCATCCATGGCGATACCCGGGCTAACCACCCAATCGCCGCCTTGCTCGATGACCGCCGCTGGAATATCACCGGCGAATACCGGCACTTCAGGCATCTCGCGCTGCAGCACCGCCAGCTCAGGAGGTTGTTCACGCGTGTCAATGACCACGAAACGGCGCCCCTGAGCGTATAAATAGCGCGCACAGGACAAGCCGGTCACGCCGAGGCCAAAGACCACCTCGTCCGTGCTGCTTGCTATAAGACCCTGTGCCATGCGTTCGCTCTCCCCGGCCTAGCGCAATTTCAACGTTGCCAGCCCGAACAGGACCAGCATGACGGTGATAATCCAGAAGCGCACGATGACGCGCGGCTCTGGCCAACCTTTCAATTCGAAGTGGTGATGAATGGGCGCCATACGAAAAATGCGCCGGCCGGTTAGCTTGAAGGAAGCCACCTGCAAAATGACGGAAACCGTCTCCAGCACAAAAATTCCGCCCATAATGAAGAACACGATTTCGTGTCGAGTCACCACTGCCACCGTACCCAAAGCGGCACCCAGAGCCAGCGCGCCCACATCACCCATAAAGACCTGAGCGGGATACGTGTTGAACCAGAGGAAACCCAGCCCCGCCCCGGCAATCGCGCCGCAGAACACAGCAAGTTCGCCACTGCCCGCTACATAGGGGATATGGAGATACTCAGCGAAATTCACGTTACCGGTGAGGTAGGCAATAATGCCCAGGGCAGAACCCACCATCACCGTAGGCAGAATCGCCAGACCATCCAGGCCATCGGTCAGATTGACCGCATTGCTGGCGCCGACGATAACGAAGTAGGTCAACACGATAAACAATGGACCCATGCTCCAGGCAAAATCCTTGAAGAAGGGGATATACAACTCGGTGGTCACCGGCGTATCGAAAGCGAAATACAGGTAGAGCGCCGCTGCCAAGCCCGCCACCGACTGCCAAAAGTACTTCCAGCGCGCAGGCAGGCCACGCGAATCGCGCTCCACGACCTTGCGGTAATCGTCTACCCAGCCCACGGCACCGAACACCGCCATCACGCCCAGAGCCACCCAAATATAAGGGTTACTCAGGTCTGCCCAGAGCACACTGCTAACGCCGATAGCGACCAGAATCAGCGCACCGCCCATGGTGGGTGTGCCCGATTTGCTTAAATGCGACTTCGGCCCATCGCTGCGCACAGCCTGACCCACCTGGTAAAAGTTGAGACGACGAATCATGGTTGGGCCAACCAGCAAGGAAATCGCCAGTGCGGTACCTGCGGCAAGAATGCTGCGCAAAGTGAGATACTGAAACACCTGAAAGCCACCGGCAAAATGCGTGAGGTACTCTGCAAGAAAAAGTAGCATCTCAGTTCCCAGTCTCGCGCAAGGCAGCCAATAGACGCTCCATGGCAGCGCCACGGGAGCCCTTGATCAGTACCGTATCCTCGGCATCCAGCTCGCCCCGTAAAGCGTCAGCAGCGCCATCACAGTCGGCATACCAGTCACCGCCAAAGGCCTGCACGGCGCCCTGCAGCGCAGAGCCCACCCCCACAAACCGCTGAATGCCGCGCTCACGAGCGTAGACCCCGAGTTCGCGGTGCATTTGCTCGCTGCCTGCACCGAGCTCCAACATCGCGCCAAGCACCAGCGTGCGGCGGCCAGAACAACCCGCCAACAGATCAATAGCGGCGCGCACTGAACCCGGGTTGGCGTTATAGGTATCGTCTATTAACACCGACCCAGCAAGCCCCGCTACTCGCGCACCGCGGCCCGCCGTAGGCACTACGCTAGCCAACCCTGCAGTGATGTCTGCAAGGCTCAACTCACAGGCCAACCCCACCGCGATTGCCGCCAGAGCATTGGAAACGTTGTGCCGACCGGGTAATTGGAGGCGCACAGGAGCCTCGCCCGATGGTGTACTGGCAACGAAGGTCGTCCCTGCTGCGCCACGCAATTGAATGCTGTGAGCACTGATGGCGGCAGCTTGATCAAGGCCGTAATCCAGCACGGTCGCGCCGGCAGCGCGAGAACGCCAGCGTGCAGCCCAAGGCTGATCTGCGTTAACAATGGCGATACCGACACCCACCAGGCCCTCATAAATTTCGCCTTTGGCCGCCGCAACGCCCTCGAGGCTGCCGAACCCTTCCAGGTGCGCCGGCATGGCATTCAGCAACACCGCGATATCCGGGCGCGCCAGTCCGCAGAGCCACGCCACATCACCCGCACGGCAGGCTCCCATCTCAACGACGGCGAACGCGTGCTCAGGCGCAAGGCGCAACAGCGTCAGGGGAACGCCCACCTCGTTATTCTGGTTACCCGCTGTGGCAAGCACCGCACCGCGACGGGACAACACCGCATCAATCAGGTTCTTTGCCGTTGTCTTGCCAGCACTGCCTGTGATCGCCACCAGCGGAGCCTGAAACAGTGACCGGTTATAGGCACCCAGCTGGCCCAGCGCACGCTGGGTATCTGCCACCAGAAGCCGTGCCAACGGCGCATCCACATCGCGGCTGACAACGGCGGCGGAAGCGCCAGCGGCGGCTACGCCAGCCAGGAAATCATGCCCATCAAATCGTTCGCCCTGCAAGGCGACAAACAGCTCGCCTTGAGCAACATGGCGGCTATCGGTTGTCACACCCACCACCGCACAATCCTCGCCCTGCAAACGCGCCTGCAAAGGGCCGACCAACTCGCTGAGGCGGAATGCGCGCATCATGCTGAGGCCCTCGCGTGCAGCGCCTGCACAGCGGCATCGACATCACTGAAGGGCAAACGCTGACTGCCGACGATCTGGTAGGTTTCATGCCCCTTGCCGGCGATCAACACGCAATCGCCTGCCTGCGCTTCACGCACTGCGAAAGCGATGGCTTCGCGCCGGTCCACAACCACCCGCACCGCCCCCTCGCAGCCGCGCTCAATCTCACGCAGAATGGCCAAGGGGTCTTCACCGCGTGGGTTGTCGGAGGTGAGCACCACCTGGTCCGCTGCCGCACTGGCCAACCGACCCATCACCGGCCGTTTACCCGGATCGCGGTCTCCGCCGCAACCAAAGACCACAATCAAGCGCCCCTGCACCTGAGGGCGCAGGGCTTGCAGCGCTTTTTCCAGGGCATCGGGCGTGTGTGCGTAGTCGACCACCACCTGCAAACCAAAGTCATTGGGCACGCTCTGCATGCGCCCCGGTACTGCGCTAAGCGAAGACGCCGCGCGCAGCACTGCGGGGAACTCCCCGCCAAGCAATACGGCACAGCTCAGGGCAGCCAACACATTTGCCAGGTTAAAGGCACCGGGTAATGAGACCTCCAAGCCGGCAGTACCCCAAGGGGTCTGCAACTGCGCCCGCACACCGCCGGCCAAGAACTCGACACCTGTAGCGCAAACGTCCGCTGGCTGACCGGTGCTGGAAAAGGTCACCGCAGTGACACCCTCGGGCAGGGCAGCCAACATCAACTCACTATAGGGGTCGTCAGCATTGACCACGGCAAAGCGTAAGCCAGCGCTACAGAAAAGCTGTTGCTTACTGCGCGCATAGGCCTGCATGCTGCCGTGGTAATCCAGGTGATCGCGAGACAAATTGGTGAAAACAGCGACATCAAAGTTCACGCCTTGCACACGACCTTGATGCAGCGCATGCGAGGACACCTCAATGGCTACTGCGTCAACACCCTGCGCGCGCCACGCGCATAACTGCTGCTGCAACGCCACCGCATCGGGCGTGGTGTTTACCGCATCGGCCGCACTATCGTCCAGTACTGCACCCAGCGTGCCAATCACACCACAGCGGCGCCCGGCTGCACGCAGCAGCTGTGCGACCAACCGACTGGTGGTCGTTTTTCCATTGGTACCGGTGATGCCAACCACACTGATGTCGGCGCTGGGGTCACCGTAAAAACGCGCAGCGATATCACCCACCGCCTGCGCCAGCTCTGCCTGTTCAAGCAGCGGCACGTGCAGTGCCTCGACAAAACCCGCCACCGGCGGCTCAGCCACCACAGCAACGGCACCACGAGCCACGGCCTGCTCGATAAAGTGTCGGCCATCGTGCGCCTCACCGGGCAAAGCGAGAAATAAATCACCGGGGCCAACGCGCCGGCTGTCGAGCTGAATACCCCTTACCTGCACATCGGGCCAAGCGGCAGCGCGCGAACCGAGCAAAGCCGGTAGCGCCATGGTTCGCTCAGCAATGGCTGCTTGCATCATCCCGACACCTCGGGGCCACGCGCGGCCAGCACAATGGGCGCAGCAATCTCGTCTGGCGGCAAGTTCAGCAGGCGCAACGTTCCCTGGGCAACCCGCGCAAACACCGGAGCGGCAGCAGCGCCGCCACCATAGGCCTCACCTTGAGGCTCATTGATAACAACGACCGTGACAAAACGCGGATCCGCGGCCGGTGCCAAGCCAGCAAAGAATGCAATGTACTTGTTGTCCTGATACCCGCCGGGGCCAACCTTGTGTACGGTGCCGGTCTTGCCGCCGACGGCATAGCCGGGCACACGGGCGCGGCGTGCGGTGCCGTGCTCTTCCGTCACACGCTGCAGCACTGCAAGCACTTCCCGCGCGATGTCGGAACCGACCACGCGCTTGCCGGCCGCCAGATCGCCGTCGCTGGCGATGAGCGACACAGCCGGCATGACGCCGTCGTTGGCAAAAGCGGTATAGGCGTGGGCCAGCTGCAAGGGCGTTGCCGTGAGCCCATAACCGAAGGCCAGAGTCACCTTTTCAATGTCACTCCAGCGGCTGCGGTTAGGCAGCTGGCCAGCGCTTTCACCGGGGAAACCGGTACCCAACGCTGCACCGAAACCAAAGCGGCCAAAAACCTCGCGGATGGGCTCATGGCCAATATCGAGTGCAATCTTGGTCACACCCACTTGGCTGGACTTCTCGATGACCCGTGAAACGGTAATTTCCCCGTAGTTACGGGGGTCTGGTAACGTCTTGCGGCCCACCCGAATTCGTCCGGGCGATGTATCAATCAGTGTCTCGGTTGAATAACGTCCGCTTTCCAGCGCCGCTACCAGAGTGAAGGTTTTCATCGTTGAGCCTGGCTCAAACATATCGGTCACAGCCCGGTTACGCGTCTGATCAGGGCTGATACCGCGCCGGCCGTTCGGGTTGTAAACCGGGTGATTGACCATAGCCAACACCTCGCCGGTGTGGCTATCCAGCGTCACAATGCTGCCCGAAGCGGCACCCGTCACTGCCATAGCCCGCTGCAGCTCCTGATGGTGCAAATACTGCAGACGTAAATCGATACTCAGTCTCAGGTCTTTGCCCGGCCGCGCCGGCTCCAGCACACCGATATCACGCACAGCATCACCGTGCAGATCCTTGATGTACTGCTTTTTGCCCGGTGTACCCTTCAGCCAATCGTCGTAGGCCAGTTCCAGGCCTGCAATGCCGCGCCCGTCCAGATTGGTAAACCCGACGAGATGGCCGGCAACCTCGCCCGCCGGGTAATAGCGCTGATATTCGCGACGCCCCGATACGCCCGGCAAACGAAGGGCCAACACGTTGCGTGCATCCGCCGGCACCATGTGGCGCCGAAGATACATAAAAGATCGACCAGCAAATCGCTCAAGGCGTGTCTGCAGGTCTGCCAGCGGCATATCCAGGCCCTTCGCCAGGGCAGACAGGTCACTCACGTCGGCCAACAGACGCGGGTCTGCCACCAGGGAAATCACCGGCGTACTCACCGCCAAAGGCTCACCACGACGGTCGGAAATGACGCCGCGGTAAGCAGGAATTTCAGCGTTGCGCACCGCCCGGTTCTGGCCCTGATCCTGCAAAAAGCTGCGCCCCTTCTCGACGTCCATCACCTGCAGCGACAGCACTCGACCCACCAACAGTGCCAGCATCGCTAACAAGGCGATGGCAACCAGGTAGAAGCGCCAAGGCGCGACAGCAGGAAGGCGTGCGCGGCTCATGGCCTGACCACCGTGAGTTCCTCGATCGGTGGCGCCTGCATGTTAAGTTCACGAGTGGCGACGCGCTCAACCCGATAGTGGGAAGCCCAGGTACTTTGCTCCAGCAAAAGCCGGCCGTAATCTTCGTGCAGATGCCACTGGTCTGCCTCTAGCTGCTGCAACACGGCGTACAACCTGCGGCACTCATGCGAGCTGTGAATAACGCCAAATGCGGAGGCAAGTACCAGAACCAACAATGCTGTAAACACCAGCAGCGGCTGCAAACTGACAACCCTCCCGGCGTTTGATGCTATTAATGTTGCGCGGCCGCCCATATCAGCTAATCTTCTCTGCGATGCGCATGATGGCACTGCGCGCCCGCGGGTTAAGGGCAACCTCCTGGTCGCTGGCGCGCACAGCCTTGCCCACCAAGCGCATATGCCGGTTAAGCGCACTGTCACGCACCGGGACGCCCGCTGGCAGAGAATCACCGCGCGCCATATCGCGCATATAACGCTTCACCAGCCGGTCTTCCAATGAATGGAAACTGATGACCACCAAACGCCCACCCACTTTCAGCAAGCCCAGTGCCTGCGCGAGCAACGCAGCCAGATCCTCCAGCTCGCGATTAATGTGGATGCGAATACCCTGAAAAGAGCGCGTCGCAGGATTCTTGTGCTTCTCCCAGCGCGGGTTCGCTTCGCTGACAATTTTCGCCAGCCGGCCAGTACCCACGATGGGTGATTCTGCACGAGCGGTCACAATGGCTCCCGCTATACGGCGGGCAAAACGCTCCTCGCCGTACTCCTTCAAGACGCCCGCAATCTCCTGCTCGGGAGCGCGAGCCAGCCACTGCGCTGCCGTTTCACCGCTACTGGTATCCATGCGCATATCGAGGGGGCCGTCATGCTGAAAACTGAACCCTCGCTCGCTGTCATCCAGCTGGGGGCTGGAGACGCCCAGATCAAGCAAAATGCCATCGAGACCCGCGATACCAAGACCCCGCAGCTCGGCAGGCAACGCGGCGAAAGAGCCGTGAAAGAAACTGAAGCGGGGATCTGCGGCGCCAAACTCCGCGGCTACCGCTGCAGCGGCAGGGTCTTTGTCGACGGCTAATAGCCGGCCGGCGGGTGCCAGGCGCTCTAACACTGCGCGGCTGTGGCCACCGCGGCCAAACGTGCCATCCACATAAACTCCATCGGCTGCCGTCACCAGAGCTTCCACCGCCTCTCGTAACAATACTGTTTGATGCATGTCGCTCACCTACAGGGTCAGCGACATCAATTCGTCGGGCAACTCTGCATCAGAGACAGACTCCAGCAGCGCTTGCTCGCGCTCCGCAAGCCACAGCTCCTCCGCCCACAACTCCAACTTGTTGCCCTGACCCACCAACACCACCTTTTTGTCCAGGTGGGCGTAATCACGCAAAGATTGGGGCAGCAAGCAACGATCATTGCTGTCTAACTCGATGTCCGTGGCGTAACCGAGCACCAGCCGCTGAAAACGCTTCACGGCGGTCTTCAGTGCGGGCAAGGACTGGATCTGCTTTTCGATACGCTCCCAGTCGGGCAGCGGATAAATAACCAGGCAACGAACCTGGGTGTCGATAGTGACCACGATCTGGCCATCACAGAGGGCACGCAATGGCTCGCGCTGGCGTGCTGGCATAGCCAGTCGCCCTTTGGCGTCCATATTGATGTGCTGTACCCCACGAAACACGCCAGTTTTCCCCGCTTATCCAGTCCTTGAAAACCACAAAAAGCCAGAAATATCCACTTCCACCCACTTTTCGACACTATAGGGGCGCAGCAATTGAGGTGTCAAGCGAGCCTGTCGCGAAAAACGTTTTAATTTCAGATAATTAGCGCTGATTGGCGTGTAAATCAACAGCCGGTGACAGGGTATTAAAAGGCAAAAAATGACCTAAAACAGACCGCTAACATCGTATATTAAGGATTCACTTTAAGTTAAAGGCTATTTTCTTCTTCCTGAGCCCGTGCTTTAGCAGAAAAAAACATAAGGGGAGGCAGTCACCTGCGAGGAAACCTTGCGGCCGCACCTTACAGTGCGGCCGCGAGGGCCTGAAAAAGTGAGTCGGTCGATAAGCCGGGTTCTGTCGAGGACGATCATTCATCTGCGACCGGCG
>JANQUV010000109.1 GCA_030730585.1 Haliea sp. | reverse complement strand
TGAAGGTAGGGATCAAATCCACCGCCGTACTGTTTGGCGAAGCCGATCGTCTGGTTATCGGCGCACTGCAGGGCCTGTGCCTGCTTGCCTGGCTCCTCGCCGGGCAACGCTTCGAACTCGGTGCGGCCTATTATTTTAGTGTACTTGCTGCCGCCGTCCTGTTCGGTTATCACCAGTACTTGATACGGCACCGAGACCGCGCTGCGTGTTTCAAGGCGTTTCGTCACAACAACTGGGTGGGGCTGGTAATTTTTATGGGTATTGCGCTGCATTATGTTGCGAGCGATTTATGAGCGGGCTGAACCAGCAAGGGGACACACAAACCCCGCACACCACGCTGCCGAACGCCGAATTTATCGACAGCCTGGCGCAGGTGAATGCTGCAGAGTGGGACGCGGTCGCCGGCGAGGATTACCCCTTCCTGCGTCACAGCTTCCTCTACGGTTTGGAGACGACCGGCTGCACCACCGCCGACACCGGCTGGCAACCCTGCCACCTGCTGCTGCGCCGCAGCGGCCGCATCATCGGCCTACTGCCGCTCTATCTGAAAGGGCATTCCTACGGCGAGTACGTGTTTGACTGGTCCTGGGCAGATGCCTGGCAGCGCGCGGGGCTTGTCTACTACCCGAAGCTTGTTTCCGCAATTCCTTTCACCCCCGCCACAGGGCCCCGGCTATGCCTCGCCACCGGAGAGGACCCCGAGGCCCTTTGGCCCTGTGTGCTGGCGGCTATTCGCGGCTACGCCGAAACGCGCGGCCTGTCGTCCTGGCATCTACTGTTTCCGGAGCAGGAAACCTCTGAATGGCTGCTGGAGCAGGGTTTGCCACAGCGCATGACAACGCAATTTCACTGGTTTAACCGAGGCTACAGCACCTTCGACGATTTCCTTGGCGAGTTTGCCAGCCGCAAACGCAAGAACCTGCGCCGGGAACGCGAGCGCGTGGTGCAGCAAGGCTTGTCACTGGAACTGCTGCGTGGCGCCGAGATTACCGCGGCGGACTGGCAGCAATTTCACCACTTTTATCAAACGACATACGCTAAGCGCAGCGGGCACGGGGGCTACCTGACGCGGGACTTTTTCCTGCAAACAGCGCCCTCACTCGGCGACCAGGTGATTATGGTGATTGCCCGGCACAGCGGGCGGGCGGTGGCGGCGGCACTCTACTTCCGCTCATCGACCACACTTTACGGCCGCTACTGGGGTTGCAGCGAGGATTTCGACTGCCTGCACTTCGAGGCCTGTTACTACCGGGGAATCGAGTATTGCATTGCCGAAGGGCTACAGCGTTTTGACCCGGGCGCGCAGGGCGAGCATAAAATCCAACGCGGCTTTCGCCCGGTGAACACCTACTCCAACCACTGGATTGCAGACCCTCGCCTGGCGGAGGCCGTTGCTGATTTTACCCGGCGTGAAAAGCCCCACATTGAAGCCTACCGACGCGACGCCGCCAGCCTGCTGCCTTTTCGACAAGATAGCTGATACCGCTCGACGTCCAGCAGAATAGGCTCTACCAGCAGCACGGCGGGGCAGCCCAAACTCAGCGCCGCCTAGCGCAAGTCGAAATCGGCAAAATCCGGCGCACGCATGTGCCACCAGTAGTACAGAGTGGAATTGGGCCAATTATTGACCACTTTACCGGCGGCATTTTTATACCAGCTGTCGCAGTTGGCGACCCACACGGTACGCGCCAATTCACCCTGCATACGGTCGTTATAAGCGCGCATCACTGCAGCATTTACCGCCATTGAGCACAGCTCGTGGGCCAACAGCTTTTCAATACAGGCTGCGATATACGCCACCTGGCGCTCAACCATGAAGATGATCGAGTTGCTGCCCAGGTTGGTGTTAGGGCCATACAGCATAAACAGGTTGGGGAACCCCGATACGCACACGCCGTGGTAGGCCTCAGCTCCAAGCTCCCATGCTTGCGCCAGGCTACGCCCGCCGCTGCCGACAAAGTTTACCCCGGAGAGCATGGCTGAGGTATTGAAGCCGGTACCATAAATGATCACATCCACAGGTCGATCGACACCGTCTGCAGAGAGCACGCCCGACTCATCGATACCGGTGATATCTGAGCACACCAATTCCACATTGTCGCGGGCAAACGCCTGAAAATAGTCATCAGATACCAGGATACGCTTGCAACCGACAGGATAATCCGGGGTTAGCTGGCGGCGCAGCGCGGGGTCATCAATGTGCTCCTCAAGGTGCTCGCGCGCCCACTTCTCCCACAGGGGCCGCAGCAAACGACTGTTGCGCAATACCGGGTAAAACAGCATTTCTCCGCGTAAATACACGGCCGCACGGTGTAGTTTTTGTAGCCACGGCCAGCGCGCAAAGCGCCGCTTCTCAGCCTCGCTATAGTGGCGGTCTTCGCGCTTTACCACATAGTTGGCACTGCGCTGGTACACATGCAGCTGTGCCACTTCCCCCGCAATTTGCGGAATAAACTGCAGTGCACTGGCCGCATTGCCAATTACCGCCACGCGCTTGCCCTTCAGGTCCAGGCTATGATCCCAGCGCGCTGAATGAAACTGCTCACCCGAAAACGTATCAGCGCCGGCAAACTCAGGCGTGCGCGGTATATTCAGCTGACCGAGCCCGCTGACCAGTGCTTTGCAACGTAAAGACTCTCCGCTTTCCAGGGTCACCACCCACTCACCGGCAGCCTCGTCAAACTCGGCGCCACGCACGGCGGTCGATAATCGCAAGCGCGAGCGCAGGCCATACTGGTCTGCACAGTGCTCGAAGTAGGCACGGATCTCCTCCTGCGGCGAGTACTTCCTCGACCAGTCGGGATTGGGTTCAAAGGAATAGCTATACAGCACCGAAGGGACATCGCACGAGGCGCCAGGGTAGGTGTTGTCATACCAGGTGCCGCCGACCCCCGCAGATTTTTCGAGGATAACAAAATCGGTAATACCCTGATGCTGCAGGCGCACGCCCATACACAGGCCGGACATACCGGCGCCAATGATGATCACCTGATGGGTCGTCGTAGAGTTACTCATGCGGTGTTCCTGTTATCATTATCCTGATGGTGCGCTACCGCCCCGCTGCGACAGCGTCAGCCCGGCGCTGCTTTACGCGTGAAAACAGGCTCTTGGGGCCCCGATTCCTTGCGGTTGTACTGGTAACCGTCTACCTTGAAATCCACCAGGCCCTCAGGGTCGTTCAGGCCCTCCTCAATGACAAAGCGCGCCATTTGACCGCGGGCTTTCTTGGCATAAAAGCTGATGATTTTGTACTTGCCGTTCTTCCAATCCTTGAACTGCGGCGTAATCACTTCGCCCTCCAGGGCGCGGGGCGCAACCGCTTTGAAATACTCATTTGATGCGAGGTTCAACAAAACCGGGCTGCCGCTTTTAACCAACTGGGCATTCAACATGCGGGTAATGTCGTCTCCCCAGAACTGGTACAAATTGCTGCCGCCACGGTTGGCAAACCGCA
>JANQUV010000108.1:12443-17906 GCA_030730585.1 Haliea sp. | reverse complement strand
GGACCCGGACGCAGACGGCGCGCTGTTGTGGCAACAGCGGGTGAGCCAGGGCACCACCAATGGCGGCATTCATTGGGGCATGGGATTGTCCGGCCAGCGGCTGCTGGTCCCGGTCGCCGATCCTGAACGCAACAGGCCCGGATATACGCCTGCTCCAGGCCTGTACGCACTCGATGCGAGCAGCGGCGAGCTGCTCTGGCAACAGCTCGTCAGCCGAGGCTGCGACTTCCCTGAAGAAAATACACCGCTGGTGGGACTGGCACAGGTGCGAGCGGGAGGCGGGCCACCCTTGGAAGAACAATACCGCTGTTCCTTTTACTATGGCCTTTCCGCTGCCACCACGGTCACCCCGGAGTTGGCCTTCAGCGGCGGCTTGGACGGGCGTGTTCGGGCTTACGATATCACCAACGGTGAGCTGCTCTGGCAGGCCGCTACCGCCCTGCCGATACAAAGCGAGAACGGCATCAAGGGCCATGGCGGGGCTATCGATGTCAGCGGGCAGGTGATCAACGATGGCTGGCTGTATGTGTTGTCGGGCTACAGCATGTTCGGCCAGCTGCCGGGCAATGTGCTGCTGGCCTATCGCGTTACGCGTTAGCCACCTTTTCCTTGGGAGAAAGCAACCAGGCCAGGACGGGCAGGAAGAACAGCGCGCAGAAGTACGCGGTCTCCAGGGTTTCACTGCTATGCAGGTAGTTTTGTAGCGACGAGTAGATGTAAATGCCGTAGTCCACGCCAATGCCTACGCCCAGTGCGATTACCGGCAAGGTGGCCACTTTTACCCCAATGCCTAAAGCGGCCATCAGCGCCTGCCCCAGCACCGAGGTCAGCATCAGCGGCACGATAATGCAGACGGTGATGCGCAATGAACGGAAATTGCTCAGGCACAGCGCAATCACCACGCCATACACCCACAGCAACATTTTGGTTTGCGCTTCACGAATCACGATGTTCGTGGCTGCTTCCACACCCGCGTTGCCCGCCGCCATTTTAAACTGCAGTGTCTCGTTCACCACAAATACATCGGTGCTGGTACTGTAATTGGAGGTCAGGAACGCGTTGTCCTGGTTGTAGCGAGAATCCTGGCGCAACTCCAGCGAGCCCGAGTCCAACTCGCGCCGATGGAAATGTTCGAAGAGAAATTGCCTTCAAACGGTCCCGGCATCACCTACCTCGATTGGAGGAACCTTGTTCCCGATCAATTTTTTACGCATCGCTTACGCTGATAACACGAATAGCCGACACAAGCATTCACGCAAGGGCTCGGGGCACCTATACTGACGCCTTACCTTTGAATGCAGACACCGATGCCACTCACAGTAAAAGGTCCATGGACCTTGGAAGACACCCAAAAGTACCTGCGCGATGCGGCCTTTCCGCTGCGCCTGGCCTGTACCGGCAATGACGGTTACCCCCGCGTTGTTGCCGTGTGGTATGCGTTTCGTGATGATGCCCTGCTGTGTGTTTCACACCGGGATTCAGCGCTGGTCAAGCTCCTGCAACGCGACCCGCGCGTCGGCTTTGAGGTGTCACCCAACGCACCGCCCTACCATGGCACGCGTGGCCAGGGCCAAGTGATTCTGGAGCCGCTGGGCGACAGTGATGTATTGGAAGTGCTGCTGGAACGTTACCTGGGGCAACAGGAATCCAGCGTGGGTAACTGGCTATTATCACGCAAGGCGGAGGAAATGCTGATCCGAGTCCTACCCGAGCGCGTTTTCACTTGGGACTACCGGGAGCGCATGGCGGACGTCAAAGCCGCTCCGGCGCCACAATAACTGGAATCGGTATTCTCGAACACCCGAGGCAGTTGGCCTCGGGTTGCGTGTGCGCAGTCGTAGATCAGATGGCCATTTCGAGCTTACGCGACAACCGGTCTTCGAGCTCTTCGTCCAGCTTGCGCGAAATCGCCTCGGCCGAGATAGCCAAGTCGCGCTTTACCGCGTCTGCCTGCGCCTGCTCTCCGGCTTGCGTCTTCGGCTGCCAATCGGCTGCCAAAGTGGCGTCGCTCATAGCCAGCATGAGACGGCTTTCTTGTTCCGCCGTCTGCGCAAAGGCGGTGCTGCTCAGGGCAGCAATTAGCACCAAGGTGCTGAGCCTGACTGTTGCAGCCAAAATTTTCATTTCACTCTCCTCCGTAACCGGCGACTGGCGCAGACCATCTGCAACCCCTCGTCTGCCGGTTTGTTACCACAATGCACACATGGTAACGATTTTACCGATTTAAAAGCTAACTGGATCATGAATTGTTTGTCATGTAGTGTGAATCACTTCAGATATTTCACTACTCTACCGAAGATGTCTTTTATAAATTATTGATTTTATTAACTAATATAATAACCGAGTAACCAGGTCGGGAATGTGTGAAAATTACCAAGCGCACAGCAAACCAAGTGTTACCCTCCCTTTCATACCTTGGACAGCAGCCCCCTCAGCTTGTGCGACAGTGGATATTCGCCGGCGGTCCAGTCCACGCGCACCATAACCACCCCATCTTCAGGCAGCAGTAACACAAGCTGCCCGCGATTCCCGTGCATTGCATACGCATCGGCCGGTAACAACTGCATATCAGCAAGGCGGCCGTCAGTGCTCCTAGCGCGCAGCAGCGTGCTCCATTCTGCAGTTTGGTTTACACTTCACTACACCTGTTACTGAGACTGAACCTTATGCCCGCTCTTGAAATCCTTGCTCCTGCCGCCCTGCTTGCTAGTTGGTCTCTCGTCATGCTTACCTGGATGGGTGCAACGCGCATCCCCGCCATGGGCAAGTCGGGCCTGGATATGTCCAAACCCATGCCCGGTGGGCGTCGCGGTGCCGACCTTGAGGGTGTGCTACCCGATAGCGTGAACTGGAAAGCTCACAACTACGCGCATTTGCATGAACAGCCCACTGTGTTTTACGCGCTGTGTTGTATTTTGGCCATTACCGGCATCGACAGCAGCCTAGCAGTTCAGCTCGCCTGGGCTTATCTCCTGCTGCGTATCGGCCACAGTATCGTGCAGTCCACCACCAACTATGTGCCTGCCCGCTTTTTGCTGTTTTTGCTCTCCTCACTGGCGCTTGCAGGCATGGCAGGCATCGCCATCCGCGCTACGCTTTAGGTTTGCCATCACGTGCCCTGTCGATTCCGAAGCTTTCTCGGCGCCCTGCTGTTGTGCAGCACGCCGGCTCTCGCGGCACCCGCGTTTTTACCCGCAAAGGCACTGGCGAATGGGCAATGGCCTGACCACAGTGACGCGCTGTGTGACGTAGCCGCTGCCACAGCACATTACCTCGCCCAGGGCGCAGCCTACGACCCCGCTGCCATACACGGCGGCACGACGCGCCGGCTGCAAACACCGGTGGCGCGTATTCGAGCAACCCTTGAGTTTGTCTGCGCGGTGCAGGCCGAAGACGAACAGCTAGGCCGCCCCTCACGACTGACGGACCCCGAGTTCCTGCAAAGCCACTTCGAGTTGCTGCGCTGGCAGCCCGACCGTGAGCGTGCTGCAACACTGGCCAGTGGCAAACCCCTGTTGCAGAACCTGCCGGCGGACCGGCTGCTGATGACCAAGTATCACGTTCAGATTGCCACCGGCAGCCAGCAACAAACCGCAGCTACGCCGCATGCACTCTACGGGCTACCTTACGACGAAGCGCAGCTGTCGCTGGAGGAGGCCGATGCCTTGGGCACGCGCATCACCCGCTACCAGTTTGGCAAACAGGCAGTGGTGGCCGAAGAGCAAGCGCCGGCCAGCGCCGGCAACATGGCACAGCGTGCCCCGCCGCTCATCTGGCTGAGCCGCACCAACCTGGAAGGCGCGCTGCTGCAGGGCACCGCTGTGGTGGAGGGGGCAGCAGGCCAAAAGCGCTATTTCAACGTGCACCGCAACAACGGTATCGCGTATGACCGCACCCGTAAGCCTCAAGAGCAGGAACGCTACTGGTACTTCAAAGAGGTGCCCGGCGTGCTTGGCTACGGCAAAGACGCCGACTACAAAATCCCCATAAAGCCGCTGGTCACCGTAGCCGGCGACATCTTTCAACTCGGCCTGGGGCGTTTGGTGCTGCTGCGCACCGAAGAAAGCGGGCGCCCCACCTACCGCCTCAACGTGATGGCCGACACCGGCGGCGCATTTCATGACAATCTGTACCAAATCGACTGGCTGAGCGGCTACTACCGCGATTGGGCGGGGTATCATGCAGCCAATCGCCATATCGGCGACTACGCCGAGGCATGGCTGCTGCTCAAGCGCGAGTAAGCTTAACTGTGGGCCTCGCGTTTATTGCACAGCGTCAGGAGGACACATGGAGTATTGGCTGGCCTGGTTCCACGAGGGTAACGATCAAGTAAAACAGGTTGCGCATGGATGCCAAGCTTGAAGCCATGCAGCGCTTCGCAGACCGCTTTATTCATTCCCGGTAGTTCGCCATGACACCGCTGCAAACCGGCAAGGCAGCCAATGGCGACATCACGCTGCACTACGCACTCTGTGCGGCAGCCCCTGAGCAACCCTGGGTGATCTTTTGTCACGGCTTTCCGGGGCTAGGCTACAGTTGGCGCCACCAGCTTCCGGCGGTTGCCGCCGCAGGCTTTAATGCCGTCGCCTTCGACCAGCGCGGCTACGGCAGTTCCAGCCGCCCTCACGATCCCGCGCTCTACGACAGTGACCGCGGCGTAGGCGATGTCCTGGCGCTAATGGCTCACTTCGGGCTGGAACGCGCTGTTTTGGTGGGCCACGACTTCGGCGCTGCACAGGTGTACAACGTGGCTGTACGCCACCCCGAGCGCGTAAGCGCCGTGGTTGGAGTCGCCTGCCCCTACGACTTCGACCTTGCAGGCCGCGGCGGTGCCGGCTCAAACCCGCCGGCAGACGCAGTGTACCCCAGGGCTTTTGCCCGGCCGGACAAAGCCCCCAGCGGGTGTTTCGCCGAAGTCGCCGCGCAGCACTTCTACCACATGCATTACTACCAACAGCCAGAGCGGCCAGAGCGTGAGCTCGCCACCCAGCCGCGCCTGTTTCTCACACGTTTGTTCTGGGCTTTGTGCGCCGAAGGGCATCTACTGGACTGGACCCGCTTCTCCACCGAGGGCAACAGCTACCTGGATGTGCTCGCCGACCCCGCGAAATCCTTACCCTGGCACTGGATGAGCCAGGCAGACATAGATACCTATGTGGAGGCCTTTACACGCTGTGCGCCTGGTGAAGAGTTTATCGGCGGCATCAATTCTTATCGCGTTGCCGACCGCAACTGGGAGATTGGCAAGGTGTGGGCCGACGCCAACGTCACGCCACCTTCCCTGTTTATTGCAGGAGCCGAGGACCCGGTATTGCAGATGATTGGCGACGACGCCCTTGCGGTGCTGCAGGCGCGCTCCAGCGACCTGCGCGGTATTGAACTGATACCGCAGGCAGGCCACTTCGTGCAGCAGGAGCAACCTGCCGCGTTCAACGCAGCACTGCTGCGCTTTCTGGCGACGCT
>JANQUV010000108.1:3139-12343 GCA_030730585.1 Haliea sp. | reverse complement strand
GCCCAAACGTTAGCCAGTGAGCAGATCATCAGCGCCCAGCGCAGCGAATGCTCGCCGTAGTCGGCCGCCAACAGGTCACTGATCAGGCCGACCACCGAGGGCCCCAGCGCCAAACCAATAATATTGATTGCAAACAGCAGAATGGCCGCCGCCACGCTGCGCATGCGCAGGCCCACCAGGGTTTGAGTTTGCGCAAAGGTGGTGGCTTGGTAAAAGTTGCCCAGCATCACCGGCACCACCAGCAGCAGCAACACCCAGCGGATGTCGTCGAGTAAAAACACGAACACCGCGGCGGGCACGGAAAGCAGCAGTGCAATCGCCACAATCCACAGATACCAGCGCGCGTCGCGCGCACCAAAGTAATCGGCCAAGCGACCACCCAGCACAATGCCAATACCACCGGGTATGCCAAAAATCAGCCCCAGCCAGGTGCCAATTTCGCCCGACGACATGCCATGCGAGCGCGCCAGAAAAGCGGCGGACCAAGAGATCAGGCCATAACCCACAAATGCCGTAATACCGCCACCCAAGGCCATGTGCACGAAGGAACGACGCGCCAACAGGTAACGAAACACCGCCCCAATACTGGGCTGGCTGGCCACCGCAGGATTGGCCACGCGGGCCTCCGACATGCCACGCTGCGGTTCCTTTACCGTGAAGCGAATCACCAGCGCCAGCACTATGCCGGGAATGCCCACCACAAAAAATGCCACGCGCCAGCCAAACCACTCGTTCATCCAGCCGCCCACGAAAAACCCGAACAAAATACCGATGGGAATACCCAGCGAATAGATACCCAGTGCTGTCGCTCGCTCATTCGCCGGGTAATAATCGGCGAGCATGGAGTGCGCCGGCGGCGAGCAGCCCGCTTCCCCTACCCCCACGCCAATACGGTAAGCCAGCAGCTGCCAGTAGTTTTGTGCCAGCCCCTGCGCCGCAGTGAACACGCTCCATATTCCCACCGCGACAGCAATCAGGTTGCGCCGGTTGGCTCGGTCGGCATAGCGCGCTATCGGAATGCCCATCAAGGTATAAAACACGGCAAACCCGAGCCCGGTGAGCAGCCCCATCGCCGTGTCACCCACTCCCAGTTCAAGCCTGATAGGCTCCACGAGGATGCCGAGAATCTGGCGGTCAATAAAATTGAAGGTGTAGGCGATAACCAGAATGGTCAACACGTAGCGGCGCGTTCCAACGGAAAAGGCGGATGACGGCGCGTTGCTTGCTGGCGAGAGTTTGCTCACATTAGTTCCTCGGGCTCACTCAGCTTCCAAGCTACTTTGGGGTCAGGCTGATTTCGATATTGCCACTGATGCTCAACTGCATACCGGCGGCGGTGGCTTCTTCAATCATTGCCACCAAGTCCGCCTTGGTTTGACGCAGTTCACTGATCCGCTTCACACCCGCCGCGTCCGTCTCGCCAAAACGTTCGCGGCGGCTCCAGTCGTTGCGCTGATGGAAGCTGATCTTATCTTCGATCAGCGTCATCAACAGCTGGTGTGCCTCATCGGGGTGAAACACCCCGCTGATCAGGCGAAAATTCCGCGGCGACGCTTCGTCAGTCATAGATGCTTCCTTACAAGTACTTGTCGGTCACTGCGCCTTCCGACGCTGACGCTGCCAGTTTGGCAAATTTCGCCAAGGGGCCTCGCGTGTAGCGTGGCTCAGGAGCCTGCCAGCGAGCCAGGCGCACGGCGATCTCGGCGTCACTAAGGTTGACGTTGATCTGTGAGGTTTCCGCATCAATCACAATTTCATCGCCATCTTCGACAATAGCCAGCGGGCCACCCTCGCTGGCTTCCGGGGTGATATGCCCCACTACAAAACCGTGACTGCCGCCAGAGAAACGGCCATCGGTAATCAGTGCAACATCGGCGCCCAAGCCCTTGCCCATCAGGGCTGACGTGGGGCTCAGCATTTCCCGCATACCCGGGCCGCCTTTGGGGCCCTCGTAGCGAATCACCATCACATCGCCTTTAACGATACGGCCGTCAAGAATCGCCTGCAGAGCCTCTTCTTCGGAGTGGAACACGCGCGCCGTACCCGCAAAGCGCAAGCCTTCCTTCCCGGTAATCTTCGCGACCGAGCCTTCCGGCGCCAGGTTACCGCGCAAAATCATCAGGTGGCTATTGCGCTTGATCGGGTTATCGAAAGCGCGAACGATGTCTTGTGACTCCGGATAGGGCGCCACATCGGCCAGGTTCTCCGCCAGCGTGCGGCCGGTGACCGTAAGGCAGTCGCCGTGCAGCAAGCCACGATCCAGCAGCATTCTCATCAGAGGCTGAATACCGCCAATCGCAATCAGCTCCGACATCATATACTTGCCGCTGGGCCGCAGATCCGCCAGCACAGGCACCTTTTCGCCTACGCGCACAAAATCATCCAGGGTCAGCTCCACCCCAATGGCGTGCGCCATGGCCAACAGATGCAACACCGCATTGGTAGACCCGCCCAGTGCAATGATCGTGGCGATGGCATTGTCAAAGGCCTTGCTCGTCATGATATCTGACGGTTTGATATCGTGTTCCAGCAGCATCATGACAGCCGCACCCGCCTGCCGGCAGTCCTCCGCCTTGGAGCGCGACACGGCTTCCTGCGCAGAGCTATTGGGCAGGCTCATGCCCAGCGCTTCAATAGCGGACGCCATGGTGTTGGCGGTGTACATGCCACCGCAAGAACCAGGACCGGGAATTGCGGTCTCTTCAATCTGTTTGACCTCAATCAAACTCAGGTCGCCGCGAGCATGCTGACCAACCGCTTCAAACACTGAAATGATATCAGTGTGATTGGCGCCAGGCTGGATGGTACCGCCGTACACAAACACCGCAGGCCGGTTGAGCCGAGCAATACCCATCAGGCAACCCGGCATGTTCTTGTCACAGCCGCCCACGGCCACCACGCCGTCGAAGCCCTCACAGCCGACCACGGCCTCAATCGAGTCGGCAATAATCTCCCGCGATACCAGGGAATACTTCATGCCTTCAGTGCCGTTGGCGATGCCGTCGGAAATGGTAATGGTATTGAATATGACACCCTTGCCGCCGGCCGCATCTGCACCGGCACAGGCTTCGTCCGCCAGGGCATTAATGTGCATGTTGCAGGGCGTTACCATGCTCCAGGTCGAGGCAATGCCGATTTGCGGCTTGCGGAAATCCTCGTCAGTAAAACCAACGGCACGCAGCATGGCACGCGCAGGCGCTTTCTCAATACCATCCACGACCTGGGATGAGTGGGTACGTGTGTCTTTCACGGTGATACGGGCCTCCAAAATTGAAAGTAATACTGGGTGATTGTTTGATCCAGTTAGGGATTACACCACGAACAGTGCTGTGGATCAGCAACTGTGTGCTCTACAGGCTGACGAATTTCATATTCACAGCACTGACACTGGACAATTGCAGCCAACGGCAACGGCGTGGGCGCGCCACAGTCTTCGCACGGCAAGCCGGGCACCTGGGTACTTGGCCAAAAATTGACCGCCGCGCAGCGTGGGCAAAGCGACTGCAGGCGCGCTGCGAGTTGCTGCGCTGCCTGGTAAATGTATATCTGCCGCTCGGGGCAGTGCATGGCCCTGAGGTCGGGCTCAATGGTAATGCTTGCTGCTTGGTCATCGCTCATCCCCGGCAGCACTGTGTGATGCAACTGATCGAGCAGTTCAGCGGCCCCGCACAAGCCTTTCATGACACCTGCGGGATGCCTGATTATCCACGCCTGCTTGGCATCGTTTGCAGCGATATGCGCCTCCAGGCGCTCAGGGGAACGCCATTGGCAGGATGACACCCGCACCGGACCGGCGGCGTAGGCCACAATTTCCTGCCCTGCGCTGCGGTCCCAAAATACCAGCAGTTCTTCATCCCAATTCAGCAGCCCGGGCATGGGACCACCGCCAAAACTGCCCTCACTGCCCAGGCCAAAATCCAGCCCGGTCAGCTCACAGGCCAGTTGTGCTTTACGCCGCGCACACTCCAGCGGCGTAAGCTTGCGCTCCACTTCACCGGAAAAAGTACCCAACTGGTCGGTGTCAAAGGCGTCCGTAACAGACAGGGTGACCCCCAGCGATAACAGCGGAGGCGCAATCCACTCATCCTTCGCATGGCGGGTTAACAGCGCCACGGGGCGCCCTTGCCAAGGCGGCCCTGCTAGCGCACCCGGCGACCTTGCTTGTGACCTTATGCCGACCAAGCCTGTCAACTCCCGTTCCAGTTACTTTTTTTATGCTCCCTCCAGGCCGTAACCACACAAACAGTGGGCTTTCCCGGCAGCGAGAGCTCGTCAGCCATCGATTATCCCGCTAAGCACCCGCCCCTGCCACTTTAGAATTTAGCCACAAAAAAACTCTTTAAACTCAAATCACCGTGCATCGACCCGATACGGCACCGACTGCAGCGAGGCTTTATGCAACACCGCGAGTTTCGCTACAATTGTTCTTTTATAGAGAACGTTCACATGCGTCAGTTGAACTTCCATCATCTTTACTATTTTTGGGTAGTGGCCAAAGAAGGCCACCTGACACGCGCCGCCAAACAGCTGCATGTGTCGCAATCTGCCCTGTCCTCGCAGATTCGCCAGCTACAGGAGCAGCTGGGGCACGAGCTATTCACGCGCGACGGCCGCTCCCTGCGCCTGACCGAAGTAGGCCACCTGGTGCTCGAATATGCAGAAGGTATTTTCAACCTTGGCAGCGAACTGCTGGCGTTGACAGAAAGCGGGGAGCTGCAGCGCTCCCAACGCCTGCGCATCGGCTCGGTGGCCACGTTGTCGCGCAATTTTCAGGAGAACTTCTTACGCCCGGTGCTCGGTGAAGCCAAAGTGAAGCTGGTGATCCGCTCGGCTAGCCTTGAAGAGCTGCTGGAGCAGCTGCGGGTGCACAAACTTGATTTGATTCTTTCCAACCGCGCTGTGGCAGCGGACGCTTCAACACCATGGCGCTGCCAGCAAATCGCGGAACAAAGTGTGTGCATTGTTGGCCCACCGGGTAAGCCAGCAAAAGCATTTCGCTTTCCGCAGGATCTTGCCCGGCTGCCGTTGCTGCTTCCGGGGCCCAACAGCGAAATTCGCAGCCAATTCGATGTGTTATGTGAACAACACGGCATCGAAGTGGACCCCTATGCGGAAGTGGAAGATATGGCGATGCTGCGCCTGCTCGCGCGCGATTCGGGCGGGCTGACGGTGGCGCCGGAAGTGGTCGTCCAAGACGAACTGCAATCCGGCAAGCTGCAGCGCTATTGTGTATTGGACAACGTTGTAGAGCGGTTTTATGCGATCACTGCCAAGCGCCGTTTTGAGCTGGCGGCGCTAAATAGCCTGCTGCAGCAGGCCCACGCGAACGCGCAGCCACCGCCCAAAGTGCGAGCCAAACCACGTCGCACTCGCAAACAGCCCTCCTAACCCGCAGTGGCCCAACAGCACACCACGCTCGCAACCCGCGCACCGGCTCTGGTCTGGTTCAAACGTGACCTGCGCTTGGCAGACCACGTGCCACTCCGTAACGCGATTGATAGCGGCCGGCCCGTCTTTCTATTCTATTGCTTTGAACCTTCTCTGCTGGCAGACCCCCACTACGATATCCGCCACTGGCGCTTCGTCACCGAGTCCCTGCGTGACATGAACCGCCGACTGCGCCCATTGGGCACGCGGGTGCATGTATTCCTCAGTGAAATGGTCCCCTTGTTACTGGCTCTTCAGGCCGACATCGGCCTGGGCTCACTGCACAGCCATGAGGAAACCGGCCTCGCCATTACCTATGCGCGGGACAAGGCGGTGAGTGTATTTTGTCAGGCGCAGGGTGTGCCTTGGCATGAAACACCGAGCAATGGCGTGCAGCGAGGCAGGCACAATCGGCAGGGCTGGGCCGCCGCCTGGCAGCGCAGCATGCAGGAACCCATCGCCACACCTGCACTGGGCCAGGCGCGTTACGGCGCGCTGCCTGCCGGCGGGCTTGGGGAACCCTTGCAGGCACGAGGCCGTGTCGACCCTGGCTGGTTTGAAGCGGCAGCCGAATTCCAGCGAGGGGGCGAAACCGAAGCACACCGCTGGCTGGGCAGCTTCCTGGCAGAGCGTCACTCGCGCTACCGAAGCAGCCTGTCGAGCCCCACCGCCAGCCGCGTACATTGCTCCAGGCTGTCGCCTTACCTGGCCTGGGGCAACCTGAGTATCCGCCAGCTCTGGCAAAGCCTGCGTGGCGCGCAGGCGCAAACCGGTTACCAGAAGGCGCTGGCCGCATTCGAGTCGCGGCTCTACTGGCATTGCCATTTCATCCAGAAGTTTGAAATGGAATGCGACATGCAGTTTCGCGATTTGAACCGAGGCTATGCACAGCTTGAGCGCCCACTCAATCAAGCCTACGTTGATGCCTGGGCTGCGGGTAAAACAGGCTTCCCCGCCGTTGATGCGGCTATGCGTTGCCTGATTGCAACGGGCTACCTGAACTTCCGCTGGCGAGCGATGCTCGTCAGCTTCCTCACCCACCATCTGTGGCAAAACTGGCAGCAAGGCACAGCGCACCTGGCACGCCAGTTTCTGGATTTTGAACCCGGCATTCATTACCCACAGTTTCAGATGCAGGCGGGCGTCACCGGGATGAACACCGTGCGCATCTACAACCCGGTAAAGCAATCCCTGGAGCACGACGCGCAGGGTGACTTCCTGCGCCAGTGGCTACCCGAACTAGAGGCATTAGAAACGCCGCTAATCCACCAGCCCTGGCAAGTCACGCCGATGGAAGCGATGTGGCTGGGCCTGGAGGGTGAATCCAGCTACCCTGCAACCATCGTCGACTTGAAAACCAGCCACCAGCGGGCGCGGGACGCACTGTGGGCAATGCGAAACGACCCGCTAGTGGCGCGGGAGGCTGTACGAATACTGGGCCGCCACGTCGAGCGCGGCAAGAACAGGCCGCAGCGCCGCCGCTGAGGCGTTACCCCGGCACTATCTTTTTCACCTGGGGCGAAACACCCCCGCAGCGCAACGATGCTCACCGTCAGGAATCTGTTGAGCCACTTGGCGCGAAGGCGCAAAATGCCGTGTTTGCGGCTGCTCGTCAGCTACCTTGTAGCTACTTGCAGCTTTGAACAGTATATCGGGAGATAGCAATGTCGGCATACCTGCATCGGCTTGGCTGCATACTCTGCGCCCTCTTCACTACGCACGCGGCGTTCGCCGCTGTCGATGAAAGCGAAACCTGCTCCGCACTGCAACAGGCACTGGCGAGCACCCCAGGTGTTACGCTGCTGGAAGAGCCTTCTGCAACACCGCCAGCCAACCTGCCGGCATTCTGCCGGGTTCGCGGCCAGGCTGCAGGTAGAGTGGGCTTTGAAATGCGCCTGCCGCTGCAGGCCGCCTGGAATGGCAAATTCCTGCTCGCCGGATGCGGCGGCTTTTGCGGCCAGTTGCTGCCAGACAAACCCGGCTATTCCAACAGCATCAATGAAGCGCTCAAGAACGGTTACGCGGCCATGGCTCACGACAGCGGCCACCAGTCGCCTTCAACCGCTGACACTGACTGGGCGCGCCGCGGCGATGAAGATGCCGTTGCGCTGTGGGCCGAGGATGTACTGCCCACGCTGGTCTCCGTGGGTAACCAGATTATCAACGCCTACTATGAGCGTGCCCCGCAGCGACGCTACTTCTCCGGCTGCTCCAACGGTGGCCGGTTAGGGCTGATTGCCGCACAGCGCTACCCGGCACTTTTTGACGGTATCGCGGCGGGCGGCCCGATTCTCGACCTGTCCGGCAATGCCGGTGTGCAGGGCGCCTGGATGATCCAGCAAGCCTGGACGCCAGAGGGCACCCCCCGGTTTACGCCCGCGCAAATCGGTCGCCTGGCAGCCCATGTACGCAAGGCCTGTGACACACTGGACGGCGTGCAGGACAATCTCGTTGCCACCCCGCAACGCTGCGAGCCCGACCTCAGCGCCCTGCGCTGCACGGCGAAAACCGACACGGGTTGCCTGAGCGAGGACCAGTTGCAGCGCGTTGCGGCGCTCTACCGCGGCGCACACGACGGCGCGACGCAACTGTTCCCCGGCCTGCCCCCGGGCTCCGAACATCTTTGGCCATTCTGGATTACCGGCCGCGACGGACAACCGGCTTGGGGCGGGCTCGCCTCCCAGGGCTTTTTGGATATCTACCGCGAAATGCCGGCCGGCAGCCACGTCAATCCGGCGAGCATCAACGTAGCAGCGGAAGCGGGTGCGATGGCAACCTCGTCGATAGCGGTGCGCTCCAATGCCACTAACACAGATCTTTCCGGGCTGCGCGACGCGAGCACGAAACTACTGCTGTGGCACGGCTGGGCGGACCCGCTGATTCTGCCGCAGCGAACCGTCAGCTACTTTGAGCAAGCCACAGCGGCGAACGGCGGCGCAGCGGCGCTCGGCCAGCACGCGCGTTTGTTTATGGTGCCCGGCCACGGGCACTGCTGGGAGGCGCGAGGCATAGCACCGGACCTTTTTGATCCACTACTCGCCTTGGATGCCTGGGTTGAAGGCAAGGTACCGCCGGCACAGATCATCGCCCGGGATCAACTCAACCCGGCAGCCGCCAAAGCCACCGCCCTACTCTGCCCCTTCCCCCAACGTGCTATTCACGACCAGCGCGGCCCGACAGACCGGGCAGAAAGCTATTACTGCGGCACTTAAGCCATCATGCTCGGCAATCTGCCACGCGCCGCTAGCGTGATGGATCTGCAACGGGCACTAGAATCTCGTTGCGCCGCAGAAACCAGGGCTTGAATGGCGGATCGTAGCGGGCCCAAGCTGGCTCACCCACCACGGTCAAGGACTGGCTGGCAATCCAGGCTTCCAGCTTTTCCTTGTTGAGCCGATAGCTCTTTTCGCTCCAGAAGCCCGAATAGCGCACGGCAGCCATGTATCGCGCGGGAACCTCACGCAAGGTCACGGCGGGATCTGCTGGTTGCGGCAGAGTCTCCAGCGTAAAAGATGCGGGCATCGTAAAACTCACAACCCACTGGTCATTTACTTGCTGCTGCCCCACCGGTGAGGTCATGTCGATTTTTTCGCTTTGCGGTTGCTGGCCGACCGGCGAAGTCATGGCCACCTTTTCGGAAGACGTGTTGCTACCGGATATATATTTAAACAACCTGCTGAAAGCTTTATTGCCAGCGCCCTCAAAATCCCCATCGACGACAGTTTCGGCGAGAATATGCGGCTCATAGCGACGCAGTTCAAAGCTTTCTTCTTTGAG
>JANQUV010000108.1:0-3039 GCA_030730585.1 Haliea sp. | reverse complement strand
CGGCGTTCATGTCTGCACTGGCCGAACACTGCATGCGAGTGATTGAACCTGCTCCTGTGCAATGCGCACCAATACGAGGCCGTGGGGCACTAATCCCGCACTAAAGAGAGGCGCAGGAGGGGCATTGGGGGCTGGCCCAAAGCAGACTTGCCTCCCACAACCGCTAAAAACAGACCTTTCCACTACCTCTAAACCAAATTGCGAAGTTGGATCATATCTTGCTCGCAAATTCCTGATAGCCACGGCTTCCCACCAACTTGCGGCACTGTAAGCAGCGTCCGCTTACGCGGCATACCCGCACACAGGAGCAACACCCATGACATCGAACCAAAACCGAGTTGCGGCAATCGCCAGCATCACTCAGCGCAGCCCCATGCCCGTGGAGATGCCGCAGCCACTTAACAAAATCTGGGCCTGCGACGTATTTAGCCTAGCCACCATGGAAGACTCCCTGTCAAAAAACGCCTTCAAGGCCATGAAAAAAACCGTACAAACCGGCAGCCCCCTGGACCCTGCCACAGCCGATATCGTGGCGGCAGCGATGAAGGAGTGGGCGTTGTCCCGTGGTGTGAAGTTTTTCTCGCACATTTTTTACCCAATGACCAACGCCACCGCTGAAAAACACGACGGCTTCATTATCACCAACCCCGACGGCGGAGCTATGACCGAGTTCACCGGCAGCTTGCTGATCAAGGGCGAGCCGGACGGTTCATCATTCCCCAATGGCAGCCTGCGGATGACCGCCGCCGCCCGCGGTTACACCGCCTGGGACCCCACCAGCCCCGCCTTCATCATGCACACCGCAAACGGCGCGACGCTGATGATCCCCAGCGTGTTCATGTCGTGGACCGGTGAGGCCCTGGACAAGAAAATCCCGCTACTGCGCTCCAACGCCGCCATGGACACCGCCGCGCGGCGAGTGCTCACACTGATGGGTGAAACCGATATCGCCACGCTGAATTCCAGCTGTGGGGCAGAGCAGGAATATTTTCTGGTTGAAGCAGCCCTGGCCAACGCCCGGCCAGACCTGTTGCTGGCAGGCCGCACGCTGTTTGGTGCAGCGCCAGCCAAAGGGCAGGAGTTCGACGACCACTACTTCGGCGCAATTCCGGAGCGGGTGCAGGTGTTCATGCAAGATTTTGAAGACAAGCTGTACCGCCTGGGCATCCCCGCCAAAACCCATCACAACGAAGTGGCACCGGGCCAGTTTGAAATTGCTCCGTATTTCGAGGCCGCCAACGACCATCGCTTGGGTGCCAATGAAGCCCCTCCCGCAATCCTGTCGGTGTATCTGGGCGATCAGCTGGAAAAAGTATTCATGGATATCAGAGAGGGGCGCATTGAGGCAGCCACGAAGGGTGGGATTATGGATCTTGGCCTGTCGCAGATCCTCACGTTCGAACGCGACCCAGGTGACCGCAACAGAACCTCACCCTTTGCCTTTACCGGCAACCGCTTCGAGTTCAGAGCCGTCGGCTCTTCGGCGTCAGTGTCTGGCCCATTGGTAACCATGAACACCATGCTCGCCGACTCGCTGAACTGGATAGCAGACGAATTGGAACCCGCCATTGCAGCCAGTGAAAACCAGACTGCAGCTGTGATTACAGTGCTGAAAAAGCTGATGGAAGCTCATGGCAACGTGGTCTTTGGCGGCAACGGTTATTCGCCTGAGTGGCACAAAATGGCGGTAGAAGAGCGTGGACTGAAAAACCTGCCCACCTCGGCGGACGCACTACCCCAGCTGTGTAGCGATGAGGCCAAAGCCCTGTTTTCCAGCACAGGCGTACTGAGCCCAACAGAGCTGCAAAGCCGTTTTGAGGTGTACTCAGAGCAATACATTCTGTCAATAGAGATGGAGGCCAGGCTGACCATCGAGATGGCGACCACAATGATTTACCCCGCTGCGATCCAATACCTGTCACTGCTCGCAGGCACCAGCGCAGGCGTGCAGCAACTCGGCATTACTCTGGACCACAGCGTTGCACGCAAAGTGGCTGAGGATACCGATGCGATGCAAGGGGCTGTGGCGAAACTTGCCACGGCGCTGCAGGAACACGGGTTTGATTCCACCCATGAGCACATGCACCACTGTGCGTATGTCATCCGGCCTTTGATGGACGCGGTAAGGGTACAGGCCGACCTGCTGGAAACACAGGTCGCCGACAGCTGCTGGCCGCTGCCGAAGTACCGCGAGCTGCTGTTTATCAAATAGCCTCAGCGGCCAATGCTACTGGGGTGGCCGGCTGGTTGAGCGGCACCCCGGTATCCAGCAGGCGCCCTGCCATGCCCAGCAGCAGTTCATTCAACATCGCTTTCACGCGGAAATAGTCCGCGCCCATCCCGGGCTCCAGGGAGGTATCCGGCTGCTGCAAATACAAGCTGCGGTTCACCTCCACCATTATCGCCGCAACTCTGGAATCTGCCGCATACACCTGAGGCACCAGGCAGCCGGCATAGGGAAAGTCCACCGCCACCGACAAGCCGTGACGAGCACACCAACCCAGCGCATAGTCGACCAACCACGCGGGTGTATTGGCGCCGGTACCCAGGCAAATGTCCGGGCGTGCACGGCCCGCATCATCTTCGTTGGCCAGCGGCCGCGCAGGAAAACTATGCGCGTCCACCAACAAGCAAGCCCGATGACGCTGCAGGCAGCCAAGAACATCCAGCTCGAGCTTCAAATGCCACGGACGATACCAGTCGTCCAGCCACAGCCTGCGCTGCTCAGGGGAAGGGTTCGGGCGCAGGCGCTGCCCATTACTGTCATGCGTATAGATCACGCCCTGCCCCACCGCTGCACGCGGCTCCAGGCTGTCATCGGTGTAGCGTTCCAAATCCAACACCAGCCGGCTCACCGGCGTTGCGCACAACGCGGCGCCGGGCAGGTAGAAAAGGTCCGCAGTGTGCCAGTCTGTTAAGCGATTCATTTCCGCCTGAAAACGGGCAGGATCAGGCAGGGCTTCGCGCACAATCGAAGGCACATGGGTGCCCGCATGGGGCGCGTGAATCACAAGGGGAAGAAACGAAGAAACGCCGCGA
>JANQUV010000107.1 GCA_030730585.1 Haliea sp. | reverse complement strand
ACCAGCGGCGTGCCCGTGGCGTAGGAGGCGCCGATCTCCAGCATCATGCGTCCAAAACCTACCGGGTCGCCGCTAGCCAGCACTTCGCGCCAACGGCGTGCCGTGTCATTTTGCATCAAGGCGGGGTCGCCGGCACGGACTGGCGGCATCACACCCAGGTATTCGGCGTGGTCAGCAACCACCAGAAAGTCCAGTGGCTGACTCATGCGTGCGCGCAGGCCGGTGCTGGTGGTAATCGTCTCGCCGCGAGCAAACTGGTAGGCCTCTGCCGCCGTGAGGTTGTGTACGCCGAACAGGTTGGCATCCAAAGACGCCGCAGTGTGCAGGTGCGTATCACCCCAGTACACCTGTTGGGGGTAGTCGCGGTCGGCCCAAGGTGAGTAGGGTTTGGTGTAGCCATCGTGAGCACTGCTCATGAGCAGTGCTGCGGCCAGTAGTGCCATGTGAAAGGGCGCTCTTGTCATCATCATGGTCGCTCCGTTAGGTTACCTTGCGGCGGTCACACGACACTGAAGGTTTCGGCACTGCGGCGGCGTTTTTCCAGGTCAGCGGGCAGCTGCCGTGCGCCGAAGTAAAACAGGCCGATGGCGACCAGCCCAAAGCATGACGCGATCACCATGGCATAGCGCAAGCTGTCGGTGCCAAACCGTGGTGCCAGAAGGTCGCTGGTCAAGCCGGTAAGAAAGGGCCCGAGCCCCAGCCCGATCATGTTCAGCACGAAAAACAGAATGGCCGAGGTGAACGCCCGCATGTTGGGCGGCACCAGCGCGTGTGACAGGGCAATACAGGGGCCCAGGTACATGGCCGTGAGAATGTTGGTGACGGCCAGAATGACCAGCAGGTGCAGGACATTGTCGGTCAACAGCACATACAGATAGGGGGCAAAAGCGACCAGGCTGCCGATCATGGGTACCCACAGATACCAGCGTGGATCGCGTGCGCCGAAACGGTCGCCGAAGTATCCGCCGAGATAGGTGCCCACGGCACCGCCAACCCCCGCCACCAGAGCCAGAACCATGCCCACTTGGGCCACACTGAAGCCGTGGCTGCGGATCAGGAACGACGGAAAGAAATTGCCGACGCCGTAGCTCACAAATGCCATCAGTGAACAGCCGAAAGCGATAAGCCAGAACGAGGGCAGGCCGCGCAGCAACGCCAGGGTTTCCTTCAGGGTGGGCTTGGTAGCCGCGTTGTCAGCTGCAGTTTCCCAGCGCCCGCGCAGCGGCTCCTGTACGGTGAGGCGCAACATCACCGCTAACAAAACACCGGGGATACCCACAATCAGGAAAGCGGCACGCCAGCCAAAAGCCTCGGCGATCATGCCGCCGAACATGAAGCCGAAAAGAATGCCCACGTAGATGCCGGTGGAATAAAACGACAGGGCGCGCCCGCGCTGCTCTGGCGGAAAGTAGTCGCTGATCATTGAGTGTGAAGGTGGGCTGCCGCCGGCCTCACCCAGGCCAACACCGATACGCGCAGCCAGCAGCTGTGCATAGTTCTGAGCGAAGCCGGACACCGCGGTCATGCCGCTCCACACCGCGAGCGATATCGACACAATATTGCGGCGGTTGCCGCGGTCTGCCCAGTAGGCAATGGGTATGCCTGCGGTGACATAGATCAGCGCAAAGCTGAAGCCACTGAGCAGCCCGAGCTGGGTGTCCGACAGGCCCATGTCCGCTTTAATCGGCTCCTGCAGAATCACCAGAATCTGCCGGTCTATAAAGTTGAATGCGTACACAATGGTAAGCATGACCAGCACGAAGCGCTTGTAACTGGGCGAATAGTCTGGCTGGTCTGTGTGCACAGTAGGGCATCTCGATGGTGTTATTTTTTTGTAGTTCGCCCAATATAGCGCCTGTTGTCCTCAGGTCAATTCACCAGCTCGGCCATCTGGCGCAGCAGCGTGGCATCGCCGTTGATCAGCAGGCTGGTCACAGGCGAATTTTGCCAATCTTGCAGTTTTTCCTTGATGCGATCCGCCGGGCCGCTTAAGGATATTTCGTCGGCAAAGGCATCGGGGACCAGGGCGATAGCCTCATCGCGCTTACCGGCGAAAAACAGGTCTTGTATCTGCTCTGCTTCATCGGCGAAACCCATGCGGCCCATCAGGTCTTTGTGGAAGTTGCGCGCCTTGGAGCCCATGCCGCCAATATAAAAGCCAAGCATGGCCTTTACGGGGTAGAGGGCCTCCTGCAAATTATCGTTGATGTTACACAGCACCAGCGCGGGGATTTCAAAGCCCGGGCGAGCGGCAAGGAGTTGGTCGGCGTAGACTTCTTGCCGATAAGGCGAGTAATACAGCGGTAGCCAACCATCGGCAATCTCAGCCGTTTGCTCAACATTCTTTGGCCCTTCTGCGCCAATAAAAATGGGTAAGTCTTTGCGCAGAGGATGGAGAATCGGTTTTAGTGGCTTGCCCATGCCCCAAGATCCGGGCCCGTGGTAGGGCAGGGGGTAGAACTCGCTGTCGCTGCAGACGGGTGCCTCGCGCGCCAGCACCTGGCGGATAATGTCGACGTAATCGCGGGTGCGGGTGACGGGTTTGCTGTACGGCTGGCCGTACCAACCTTCCACTACTTGCGGGCCGGAAACCCCCAGGCCGAGAATCATGCGACCACCAGATAAGTGGTCCAGGGCCATTGCTGCCATGGCGCAGGCAGTGGGCGTGCGGGCAGAAAGCTGGGCAACGGCTGTGCCCAAACGAATACGAGATGTTTTGCTGCCAATCCAGGCCAATGGGGTAAAGCAATCGTTACCCCAGGATTCGGCCACCCACACGGAATCGAAGTCGAGCCGCTCGGCCTCCTGTGCCAATTCAACCATGTTCGGTTGCGGTTGGGCGCCCCAGTAGCCCAATTGCAATCCCAGAGTCAATTTACCCATTGCGCCTTCCTCGTTTTCGCTGTGCGTATGTTGTCGCGCTACTCTAACGCAAACGAGGCTCGGGGTAAGGCGCGAAAACGGCCATCCGGGCTGTCGCAAGTGCTCACGGTTGCCTTGTGTTTAACCGGCCAGGTGGCATGCGATGCAGTGCAGTGTGAACGAGCGTTTGGCGGTGTTATTCTGCACGTTCATTGGATACACTCCGCAAGCCGGCTTTCTCAGTAAAGGATTCAATATTATGGCCCAGCTTACGCACCTGGATGCGTCGGGCACGGCTCGTATGGTCGATGTGGGAGATAAGCCCGAGACGCAGCGTGAGGCCTTGGCGGTAGCCACCGTTATCATGCAGCCAGAGACTTTGCTTCTGCTGCGTCAGGGTGCCCATGCCAAGGGTGACGTGCTCACTGTGGCCCGCATTGCGGGAATTCAGGGCGCCAAGAAGTGCGCTGAGCTGATTCCTCTGTGCCACCCATTGATGCTCAGCAGTATCGACCTCGAATTTACGCTCGACGAGCAGGCAAGTAGCGTGCACATTTCAGCGCGCTGTCGTGTAGCGGGCAAAACGGGCGTGGAGATGGAAGCCTTAACGGCGGCCTCAGTCGCGGCACTCACAATTTATGACATGTGCAAAGCGGTGGATCGGGGAATGCTGATCCAGAACTTGGGCTTGCAAGAAAAACACGGCGGTAAGTCCGGCAGTTGGGAGCGCTCTGGGGATGGCAGCGCGTGCTGAGAGTGCTTTTTTTTGCCAGACTGCGAGAGCAGTTAGGCTGCGAAGCGCTCGACCTTAAATGGGCTCCCGAAGTCAATTGCGTGGCCGCGCTGCGCGCCGTACTCGCACAGCGTGGTGAACCTTGGCAACAAGCCCTCGCTGACGACAACCTGGTGGCGGCAGTGAACCAAGTGGTCGCTGATGCAGCAACGCCAATTTCTTCTGGGGATGAAGTGGCTTTTTTCCCCCCTGTTACCGGAGGGTAGTGCGTGTCTGCCGGCGCCTGCCGCGTGCAGATAGGTGTGCAGGAGGCGCCTCTTGCGCCAGAGGCACTCTGCAAGAGCCTGCCCGTAGCAGGGGCTGTGGTCACTTTTATCGGTAACGTGCGCGATTTCAATGCGGCAGCTGAGGTTGCGGCATTGCAGCTTGAGTACTATCCGGGCATGACGCAGCGTAGCCTGCAGGCAATCGCAGAAGAAGCGGCCGCGCGCTGGAGCCTGTGTGCCGCGCAGGTCGTGCATCGCGTGGGGCGAATTGCCGCGGGTGAGGCGATCGTCTGGGTAGGCGTGTGTGCGGCGCACCGCGGTGACGCTTTCGCCGCCTGCGAATTTATTATGGATGCCCTGAAAACCCGGGCCCCGTTTTGGAAAAAAGAGTACGGGCCTGCAGGGTCCACTTGGGTAGAATCCCGAGCCAGCGACATTTCTCGTGCTGCACGTTGGCGGTTACCCTGAACGGGGGATGCCAATGGAGTGCGTCACAGGTGAACCTGCGGCCCGCAAAAACAGTATCAACACAACAATGATGACAGGAGTGCTACATGGAATTGGATGGACGTGAGCTGCGCAACGCCCTCGGACGCTTTGCTACCGGCGTGTGCCTGATCACCGCGGTCAATGAGAAGGGCGAAGCGCTGGCGCTGACCGCGAACTCGTTTAGCTCGGTGTCGCTGGATCCGCCCCTGGTGCTGTGGAATCTGCAGAACAACTCGGACGTGTTCGCGCTTTACTCAGGAGCAAAGCACTACGCGATTAATGTGCTGGCGGGTAATCAGCAGGAATTGTCTTCGCGTTACGCACGCAAGGGCGATCACCAGTTGGAGCCTGAACATTTTACGCTCGGTGAAGCGGGCGGCGCGCCATTGATTACCGGCGCGCTCGTGCAGTTTGAGTGCAGCCTCGAGGCTACCCATCCCGGCGGCGACCACTTGATTATTGTTGGACGCGTAGACGCCATGCACTCGGTGGCTGATGGCGAGCCACTTGTCTTTTACAGCGGCGCCTATCGCGCGCTCGCCTGATCAAGTGCAGACACAAGCGGTGGCAGGATGAATTATTGTACAAGTTGCGGCGCATCGGTCGCCTTGCGAATCCCCGAAGGGGATGATCGAGAGCGCTTCGTTTGCACCGCTTGTGAAGTCATCCACTATGTGAACCCACGCGTGATTGTGGGCTGCGTACCGGTGTATGAAGGCCGAATCCTGCTCTGCAAACGCGCTATTGAGCCGCGCCTTGGGTACTGGACCTTACCCGCCGGCTTTATGGAGAATGGCGAAACCACTGTACAGGGCGCTGCACGCGAAACCTGGGAGGAAGCGCGTGCGAGGGTGACTGACATGGAGCTCTACCGTGTGTTTGATGTGCCGCACATTAACCAGGTGTATATGTTCTACCGCTGCAATGTTCTCGATGGCGTTTATGGTGTGGGGCCGGAAAGTACCGACAGCGGACTCTACCAACAACAGGATATACCCTGGGATGACATCGCCTTCCCGGTGGTACAAGAAACACTGAAAGAATTTTTTGCCGACACGCATACCGGGCACTTCCCGGTGCGTGTATCGGCGATCGAACGCCGTCGACCGCAGCGCTAGTGGTGTGCTGTAGCGCCGGGATATTTGCAGCAAAAAGGAGAGCAATACATGGCATTCCCTAAAGTGGGCAACTTGGCACCGGCGTTTTCCCTGCTCGATCAGGATGGCAATGCCGTTACTCTCAAGCAGTTCCGCGACAAGAAAAACGTCGTCTTGTATTTCTACCCGAAGGCGATGACGCCCGGCTGCACCGTGCAAGCCTGCGGTATTCGCGACAGCAAGAAGGCGCTGGAGAAAGCGGACACAGTCGTGTTGGGCGTGAGCCCAGATCCAGTGGCGAGGCTGGGGAAGTTCATTGACAAACAGAGCCTCAATTTCACCTTGCTCTCGGACGAAGACCACGCAATCGCCGATAAATACGGCGCCTGGGGCCTGAAGAAATTCATGGGTCGAGAGTTCATGGGCATCCTGCGCTCAAGCTTTATTATCGGTAAAGACGGCCGCCTGAAGCATGTTATGGACAAGGTGGCGACCAAAAGCCATCACGATGACGTGCTCACCTTGATCAAAGAGCTGGGCCTGTAGGTATGCTCGCCTTTAGCCTGAACGAGCGCGCTGTAGAGCTTGAAGTTGACCCCGAAACACCGCTGTTGTGGGTACTGCGTGATCACCTGAGCCTCTTGGGTACTCGCTTTGGCTGCGGCATGGGCTTGTGTGGCGCATGCACAGTTCATTTGGACGGCGCCGCGATACGCAGCTGTTCAACGCCTGTTTCACTGGTGGCGGGGCGCAGCGTGACCACCATTGAAGGATTGGGCGGAAACCACCCCGTGCAGCGCGCCTGGGTGGAACATAACGTGCCGCAGTGTGGTTACTGTCAGTCGGGGCAGATCATGTCAGCCGCCGCGCTGCTGGCATCCAATCCGCAGCCGGATGAGGACAGTATTCGTCAGGCCATGTCTGGCAACCTGTGCAGATGTGGTACGTACCATAAGGTGCAGCGCGCCATTCTCAGTGTGGCTGCTGTGGCCCATTGGGAACCTGTCGCTGAGGATGTGTCATGACGCTCACTCGTCGCCAGTTTATTCGCAATGTCTCCGTGGCGGGGGGGGCACTCACTCTTGGGTTCCAACTTACCGGCTGTTCAGCTAAACCTTTGCAATTGGGCAATGCAACGGATTTTCAGCCCGACGCGTTCTTGCGCATTGAGCCCGATGGGCAGGTCATCCTGCAAATCCCGAAAGCCGAAATGGGCCAGGGTGTGGTGACCGGCATGGTCACGCTGGTCGCTGAAGAGCTGGAAGTTCACCCGTCGAAGGTCGGCTACGAGATGGCGCCTGTGCACAGCGCCTTTACCGACCCCGAAATGCGCCTGCAGATCACCGGCGGCAGTGCGTCCATTCGCGTATATCACGAGATTTTGCGGCAAGTGGGCGCCAGCGCCAGAGAAACGCTGATTGCCGCTGCCATGCAGCAGACTGGCCTGTCCAGAGACGTACTTGAGGCGCGTGACGGGCAGGTTTGTAGTGTTGACGGCTCGGTAAACCTCCCTTACGCGGAGCTGGTGCCCGCTGCGCTGAACCTCCCCGTCGTTACCGATGTGGCTCTCAAGACAGCGGACCAATGGCAATGGATTGGGCGTTATGAACAGCGTGTGGATGCGGCTGTTAAAACCGATGGCAGTGCGCGTTTTGGCATGGACGCAGCGCCCGAAGGGGTGTTGACTGCGGTGCTGTTGCGCTGCCCTTGGTTTGATGGAACGGTCGAGTCTTTTGATGCTGAAGAGGCGCTGCAAACACCGGGTGTGCAGGCGGTGTTTGCTACGGAATACGGTGTGGCCGTGGTCGCTGAAGGTTACTGGCCTGCGCGTCAGGCTGCTGGCAAAGTGAAGGTGAGCTTTACCCCTCCCGGGGGAGGGCTGCGCGACAGTACGGCGATAAATGATGCCTTACTTGCAGCGTTGGATGGCGACGATTTTGCCAGCGTGCGCGATGATCCCGCAGTGGCAGACGCAGAGCAGGGCACCTTGGTTTCCGGGCGCTATAGCGTCCCGTTTTTGGCCCATGCGGCGATGGAGCCACTGAATGCAACCTGTCGTTTAACGGCGGACGGCTGCGAAATTTGGGTCGGCTCACAGGCGCCCGATGTCGCGCAGGACGTCGCTTCCCGTGTCCTCGGTGTACCGCGCGACGCGGTCGTCATTCACAATCAGTTCTTGGGCGGTGGTTTTGGGCGGCGCGCGGCGGCCGACAACGTGGCCGAGGTGGTGGCCATTGCTCGTCAGCTGAAACGCCCGGTTAAGCTGGTGTGGAGCCGTGAAGATGACATGCGCCACGACTGGTACCGTCCCGCCATGGCCGGCCATATCGAAGCTCGAGTCCATGCCGATGGCACCGTGAGTCACTGGCAACACCGTATTGCGGGCCCCAGCATCAACCAGCAGGTATTGCCGGTATTGATGGGGGCGATGTTCCCGCAGTGGGTTCCTGGCGGGGCGCGGCAACTGGTCGGTGACTTTGTTGGCAAAAAAGATTTCGCGTCTGTGGAAGGCTCCAAGGAGCTGCCTTACGCTTTTGACGGGGTCAGCGTGAGTTGCCACAACGTGCCGGTGCCCATACCTTTGGGCTATTGGCGCTCTGTGGGCCACAGCCACAACGCTTTTGTGGTGGAGAGCTTTGTCGATGAGCTGGCACATGCTGCAGGCATCGACCCTGTCGAATTTCGCCGCAAACACTTGCCGGCAGACTCGCGTGAGCGTCGAGTAATGGACGCTGCGGCCGAAGCCGCTAACTGGGGCCATGCAGCTGCTGGCCGTTTCCAGGGTATCGCGGTGCACGATTCCTTCCACTCCTGTGTAGCACAGGTGGTAGAGCTGTCCTTGGTCGACGGCAAGCCGAAGCTTGAACATGTGTACTGCGCCGTGGACTGCGGCCAGGTGATTAACCCGGACATCGTTAAGGATCAGATGATCGGTGGCATTGTTTTTGCTCTGAGCGCGGCTTTGCACGGAGAGATTACCTTAAAGGATGGGGCTGTGGTGCAGAGCAATTACCACGACTACCCCTTGCTGCGCCAAACGGATACTCCTCCAATGACGGTGGTGCTGCTGGAGAGCACGGCGCCGCCTACCGGCGTCGGTGAGCCGGGTACGCCTCCGGCGCCGCCTGCGCTCGCCAACGCGTTGTTTGCGGCCACCGGCGAGCGCCAGCGCAGGCTTCCTCTGCGGCTGGGCTGATGAGGCTTCGGCTGGAGCTCCTTGCGGGCGCGAGCATGGTTGCAAGCCGCGCGGCGCCCCGCTTGGCAATGTCATCGTTTCCTGCAGCAAAGCCTTGACGACTTAGCGCATTCGGGGCCAGACTAACCGTCATTAGTTGGAAGCGGCAGGGCCGCATCAGGAGATTGCGATGAATCGTTGCCCCCATTTTGATTTAAACGACCCAGACAGCTATCGCGGTGGCCTGCCGCGCGAGGCGTTTACCTATCTGCGCCGCGAGGAACCGGTCTACTGGCACGAACCCAGCCACGGTAGCCCCGGTTATTGGGCGGTCACGCGGCAAGCGGAAGTGGACGAGGTGTCGAAGAATCCTCATCTGTTTTCGTCAGCCGAGCGCAGCTGCATGCTGAAAGATCCCTCGCCGGACGAAATTGAGATGATGCGTTCGTTGATGATCAACATGGATCCTCCCAAACACCTGAAATACCGACGCCTTGTGCGCTCCGCGTTCACCCCGCGTAAAGTGGACAGCTATGGCCCCCGATTCCGTGAGATCGCTAAAGAGATACTCGACCGTGCGCTGCCCGGTGGGCGCTGCGATTTTGTTGAGGACGTTGCCATGGAGCTGCCGCTTATTGCGATATGCGAGCTGATGGGCGTGCCGTTGGAGAAGCGTCAGCGTTTGTTCGAGTTGACCAACATCATGATGGGCATGGACGACCCCGACCTGACCATGTCGGAAGAAGACGGCATGAATGCCATGATCGAGATGTTTATGCTGGGTATGGAGCTGGCAACGATGCACCGCGAGAATGGGTCGGAAGGCATTGTGGGTACCTTGCTGGACGGTACCGTGGAAGACGAGCCACTGACTGACGAAGAGTTCTGCAACTTCTTTATGTTGCTGATTGTTGCGGGTAATGAGACAACGCGCACCGTTACCAGCCAGGGCATGCGGATGTTGATGGATAATCCTGAGCAGTTTCAGGCGTTGGTTGATGACCCCAGCCTGGTGCCGGATGCCATTGAGGAGTTCCTGCGCTTTAATCCCGCGGTTATTGCGTTTCGTCGCACTGCGATGGAAGACACCGTGTTAGGAGGAATGCAGCTGCGCAAAGGGGACTTGGTGCAGCTGTTTTATGGCGCGGCCAGTGCCGACGAAACCGTTTTTGAGGATGCAGAGCGCTTCGACATTTTTCGCAATCAGCGTGAAGACGTGCGCAATGGCCACCGAGCCTTCGGGGTGGGGCAGCATTTTTGCCTGGGCTCTCACCTGGCGCGCTTGGAGCTGACGGTCATTTTCGAAGAAATCGTCAAGCGCATGCGTAATCCTCGCTATGATGGCGACATTCAATGGCTGCGCTCCAGCTTCATTCACGGCATTAAACATATGCCAATCACTTTCGACCTGGCCTGAGTTTACGGGCAATTCGCCGCTTCCCGGCGCAGGCAGCTTCCTGCTTGCGCCGGTGACGGTTCACGCTATTGTGCCCGCCGCTGAATTCTGCGCGCGCCAATGGCCCGGCTGTTGGTGCTACAGAGCGGGCAAAGCACAATGGCAGGCTCGTCTTTCAAGGAGTTTTCCATTATGCCCATGCCCTCCGATATCGGCGTTATCGATTTAATGCTGGCTGTGCCCGGCGACGATAACAGCAACTTTTACGAGTGGATTAAGCCGATGCTCATGGATAAGCAAAGCCATGAGATGTTCAAAATGCCCGCGCAGTACATGTTCAAGGATATTCCAAAGATAGACGGGCAGGATGACTACGTTGCCTACACCGTGGCGCAGATGGACAAGCACAATATCGAGCGCGCAATGATTGGCATTGGGCCCTATGCAGAGCAGCACAAGGAGGCGTTGCGGCGCTTTCCGGATCGCTTCTTTGCCTGCTACGAAGCCAATCCGAACAACGGTATGGATGAAGTGCGCACCATCGTTGCGCTGAAAGAAGAATTCGACATCAAGGCCGTCACAGCGTCTCCGGCGATGATTTGCCCGCCGGTCCCGGTCAACGACAAAAAGTGGTACCCGATCTACGGCAAGCTGGTAGAACTTGATATTCCTTTCTGCCCCTGTATGGGGATTCCCGGGCCCCGTTTGCCCTTTGGTCCGCAGAAAGTGGAACTGCTTGATGAAGTGCTGTGGTTTTTCCCTGAGCTGAATATTGTCACCCGCCATGGCTGCGAGCCTTGGACCGACGTTGCCTGGAAAATGATGCTCAAGTACCCGAACCTGCATTACATGACCAGTGCGTTTGCGCCCAAGCACTATCCGAAGGACATCGTGCACTTTGCCAACACCCGTGGTGCGGACCAGGTGATGTATGCAGGTTATTTCCCCATGGGTCTGTCGCTAGACCGTATCTTTAGCGAAATGCCGGACGTGCCGTTCCGCGATGAAGTGTGGCCCAAGTTCTTGCGTGAGAATGCGCTGCGCGTATTCAAGCTGGACCAGTAACAGGAGAAAACAGTGGAATATGCAGAGGTTGAACAAGCGGTTCACGCCCCCGGTTTACGACTAGTGCTCACGGCGGGTGTGCCCGGGCCTTGGGGCGAAACAGCAAAGTCCCTGTTTGACTACAAGGGGCTGAAATATTTGCCCGTGCGCCAGGAGGCCGGGGGCGAAAATACTGCACTCATGTCCTGGACGGGCCAAAGTTCAGCGCCAGTTGCCGTGTTCGATGACTTGCCCCCGGTGTGCCATTGGCTGGACCTTCTGCACCTTGCGGAGCGGCTTGCGCCGAGCCCTGCGTTGCTGCCCGCCGACCCGGCGCAGCGGGTTGAAGTGCTCGGGTTGTCGGCGCTGATTGCAGGCGTTGATGGTTTTGGCTGGCAGCGACGTTTGCAGCTGCTTGCACCCGCTATGGCGCTTGCCGAACCGCCGATATCAATTCAGCGCATGGCAGGCAAATATGGCTGGAGTGAACAGGCTGCGGCACAGGCAGGCGAGCGTATGCAGGGTATCGCTGCATTGCTGGATCAACGTCTCGCCGCTCAGGAGGCCACAGGAAAGCATTGGTTTGTTGGAGATGGCGTGACTGCGGCTGATTTCTACTGGGCCAACTTCCTCGGTATGGTGCACCCGTTGCCCGCAGACGTGAACCCCATGCCTGACTATTTGCGCGGCATGTATTCTTCCGGCGCTCAGGATAGTGCGCGCTGGCTGACGCCGCGTTTGCTGGACCATCGCGAGCGCATGTACCGTGAACACATTCGGTTACCGCTGGAGTTTTAACCCGCCGCTGCTGCGCAGTGGCATCACCACCCAGAACCATTATTTATAACAAAAGGGAGAACCCCATGCTTTCACACCAGGAACTGTCAGACCGTTTGGAGCTGCAGGATCTCGTTTTTCATTATTCGCACCTCATCGATACCAAGGGCTTTGACGCGCTAAGGGATGTTTTTACTGAAGATGCGCACGTTGACTACTCAGCTTTTGGCGGCTCTGTTGGCAACCTTGAGGAGACCATCGCCTATCTGAAGGAAGCGGTGTCTGATGGTATTTTCCCTAATAGCCAGCACTTAAATGCCAACCTGCAGTTCGTAGTGCAGGGCGACACGGCCACGGGCCGGGTTATGTGTTTTAACCCTATGGAAATGGCCTTGCCAGACGGTGGTGTTCACGTCTTTCTGCTCGGGCTTTGGTATGTTGATGAATACGTGCGTACCGCACAGGGCTGGCGTATTCGTCGTCGCGCAGAAGAGAAGAGTTGGGTTTTCAATACGCCTGACTTTATGCAGCTCTAAGGTGTGATGCATGATTGATCTGTATACCGCCCCTACACCTAATGGCTACAAGGCTTCGATAGCACTGGAAGAGATGCAGCTGCCCTATACGGTGCATACGGTGGACATAAGGCAGAGTGAGCAGAAGACACCGGCATTTCTGGCGATCTGCCCGAACGGGCGTATCCCTGCGATCGTTGACCGGGATGAAGACGACTTCGCCGTCTTTGAATCGGGCGCTATACTCATATATCTGGCGGAAAAGTGCGGTAGATTTTTGCCGACTGACGCTAAGGGGCGCTCGCAGGTTATTCAGTGGTTGATGTTCCAGATGAGTGGTGTCGGGCCGATGATGGGCCAGGCCAATGTGTTTTATCGCTATTTCCCGGAAAAAATACAGCCTGCTATCGACCGTTACCACACCGAGGGTCGCCGGCTCTTCGAAGTGCTGGATACGCGTTTGGCCGACCACGAGTTTCTTGCCGGGGACTATAGTATCGCTGACATGGCGAACTGGGCGTGGGTGCGCACACATCGCTGGTCTGGTATCTCTATTGAGGGGCTGGATAACCTGTCGCGCTGGATGGGTGTAATCGGTGGGCGGCCGTTGGCCCGTGCGGGCACTCGCGTGCCCGTGGATATCGCCGAGCTGATGAATGCAAAAAACACTGAAGACGCCGAGGCGTTTTCGCGCAACGCGCGGGCGATGGTTACCGGAGCCGATAGCGGTACTTGATTGTATGAGCGCACCCCGCTGAGGGGCAGGGCGAGCGGCAGGCGAGTTCCAGTTCTAACCCAGCTCTAATGCAGTACTAGTTCAGCTTTAACCCGGTTCTGAGACGGCGCCGCTGTCGGTGTGCTTTCTATGCCTGCGTGATGCCTTGGCTTACGTCAGGCTAGCGGTGCTGCCAATGCGCCAGGTGCGCTTTGCGGATTTCCGGCTTCAGTAGCTTGCCCGTCGCATTGCGGACCAGTGGCTCTTGGCCAATTTGCCACTGGGTAGGCACTTTATAGCCCGCCATGTGTTCCTTCAGGTACGCCACCAGCTCTTCAGCTTGCAGGCCGGCCGATCCATGTACTGTGGCCGCCACTTCTTCACCCAGGTCGGGGTGTGGCAGGCCATAGACGGAGGCTTCGCGCACCTTGGGGTGTGCGGTCAGTATGCCCTCTACCTCAACGGGGTAAATGTTTTCCCCATTGCGGATCACCATATCTTTGATGCGGTCGACCACGTGTACAAAGCCATCATCGTCGACAAAACCAATATCTCCAGTGCGCACCCACCCTTCAACAAAAGTCTCAGCCGTGGCATTTGGCAGGTTCCAATATTCCCGGGCGTTGGTGGGGCTGCGCAGCATGAGTTCTCCGGGCTGCCCTACAGGCAACACAGCGCCCTCTGGATCCACGCTTTGCATGTCTACAATGGGGGACAAGGTGCCGGCGGCGGTGGGGCGCAAGCGATAGGCTTCGCCGGTGCAGCTGCTGCCAGTCGCGTTGGTTTCGGTCATGCCGTAGCCGGTGCCGGGGTAGGCGTCAGGCACTTTGCTGTAAATCAGGTCTTTCAAATGAGGCGGGCATGCCGCGCCGCCCGCGCCGAGCGAAAACAGGCTGCGGGTATCCGTGCTGTCGAAAGCAGGGGATTCCAGCATAGCGATCGTCATGGCCGGAACGCCGGTAAAAACGGTAATACGCTCACGCTCAATAACCCGTAATGCGTCCTCAGGGTCCCATTTGTAGAGAATGCTGGTTTTACGCCCGCCACGCAGGTTCAGCAGGAATATGGCGTAGCAGCCAGAGACATGGAACAGGGGCACCGCCAGCAGCGTACAGGGCTCAAAGCCCGACCCCATCATTTTGCCAATGACCTCGGGGTTGGTCATGGCCGACACGTAAGACATCAGCTCGAAGTTCATCAGGGCTTGGCAGATGGCTGCGTGTGTCGAAGCTGCACCTTTCGGTTTGCCGGTGGTGCCGGAGGTGTACATGATCATGCCCAGGTCTTGCGCGTCGAGTGACACGTCCGGGCGTTGTGCGTCCGCCGCCTGGGTCGTTTCCCAGGCAATGGCGGGCGCGATATTGGCGCCTGCACTGCGCACCACAATCGCCGTGCAATCGAGTGTTGCCAGGTGTTCCCTGAGCAGAGTGTGGCGCTCAGGATCGCAAACCACCACCCGTGCACCGGCATCGGTCAGGGCATAAGCCAATTCTTCCGCGCGTCCCCAGCTATTGACTGGCACAACCACGGCGCCAACGGCCAAGGTGCCGACAAAGGCGAACATCCACTCCGGATAGTTGCGCATGGCGATGGCGACGCGGTCGCCCTTGCGAATGCCGGCTTCGTGCATAAGATAGTTGGAGAAGCGATCGGCTGCCGCAAAAAATTCGGTAAAGGTGTAGCGCTCGTCTTGATAGGTGACGGCGACTTTGTCGCCGTGCGCCCGGCCCGCATCAAGCGCCTCACGCAAATTGGCTGGTGCGTTGGCATAGCAGCGCATGGCAACGCCATTCACATTTTTTTGGGCCAATTCGAACGGTGCTCCGGGGGCAGTCAGCTGTTCTGTGGCGGCGCGCAGGCTGGCGCTTAGTGCGGCAACATCATTCATGGCAATCCTTATTTTGCAGTCGTCGATAGCTTGGAAGAGTGTGGTGCGTTTTCCTCCACGATTTATGGCTCCCATAATACACAAGGGCCAAGAACAGGGGCAGCCTCAGTGTGTGCAAGCTACGGAATTGAAAGGCGATAGTCCATTCCATTACACTGCGGCACTTCGCCCGGCGCCGAGCGCCGTCGCAGTGCCCGGGTATATCGAGGGGAAGATAACGTGGCGACTATTATTACCTGCAATACCAATGGCATTCGTGCTGCCGCTCGCAAGGGTTTCTTTGCGTGGCTGGCGCAACAAAACGCCGACGTGGTGTGCATTCAGGAGACCAAAGCCCAGGAAGACCAGTTGTCTGACCCGATATTCTCGCCCCCGGGCTACCACTGTTTTTACAACGATGCACAGCGCAAAGGCTATAGCGGCACTGCATTGTACTCGCGTGTGAAACCGCGCACGGTGGTGACACGCCTGGGTTGGGAATCAGCCGATACCGAAGGCCGTTATCTGCAGGCCGATTTCGATGGTGTTAGCGTGATTTCGCTTTACATGCCATCGGGGTCTAGTAGCGAGGCCGCTCTGGAAAAGAAGCTGGATTTTATGGGACGCTTCTATGAACACCTCAGTACGCTGCGGCGCAAGCGACGCGAATTTATTATCTGCGCGGATTGGAACACCTGCCATCACCCCATCGACCTGAAAAACTGGAAAGCGAATCAGAAGAATTCAGGTTTTTTGCCCCAAGAGCGTGCCTGGCTGGATCGTGTTTACGATGAGCTGGGGTACTGTGACGCCTTCCGCGTGGTCAACCAGGAGCCAGAGCAATACACTTGGTGGTCTAATCGCGGCCAGGCCTGGGCGAAGAACGTAGGCTGGCGCCTTGATTACCATGTGATAACGCCGGGGCTGGAGCCACTGGTACGCGGTGCTGAAATCTACACAGAAGAGCGCTTCTCGGACCACGCTCCGCAAACTATGATCTATGATCTCGAATTGCAGCCCTGAGGGATTCGCTGTACATTTGGCGCCGGTTCTTTCCCCCGTTACTGGCCGCGGCAGACGTCGCAGGCTGCAAGGAGTTGTCATGAGTTTGTTTATCGCCAGTGCTCACGCCCAGGCCCAGGGCAGCGCCCAGGGTGGCGGCGAGATCTTTCAAATTGTGTTTTTGGTAGGCCTGTTTGCGTTGTTTTATTTCATCGCTATTCGTCCGCAGCGCAAGCGTCAGAAGGAGCATTCGCAAATGGTCACTGCGCTGGGTAAAGGCGACGAGGTGGTGACCAGTTCCGGCATCCTGGGGCGTATTACGGGCCTTGATGACAACTACATGGTGCTCAATGTCGCCAACAATGTAGAAATGAAGTTTCAGCGCATCCACGTGCATGCGGTGTTGCCCAAGGGAACACTCAAGTCTATCGGTTGATGCCCAGCGCGCTTGTGCTGCCGCCCCGGCTTGCACTGGCCCAGCGGCCAACGCCCTTGCAGTTTTTGCCTCGCGCGACCCAGCGTTGGGGTAACGGGCGGCGCCTGTGGGTCAAGCGAGACGACCTCACGGGTAGCCTGCTGAGCGGCAACAAGGTGCGCAAACTTGAGTTCATTATTGCCCATGCGCTCGCGGAAGGTTACGACACCCTCATCACCTGCGGCGGAGTGCAGAGCAACCATTGCAGAGCAACGGCGTTCGCCGGCGCTCAAGCGGGCCTTAAAGTGCATCTGATATTGCGCGGTGAGCGGCCTGCAGCCGGGCAGGGCAACTACCTGCTCAATCAGCTGGCGGGCGCCACAATCGACTGCTATCCACCGAGCCGTTACACCCCCGAACTGACTTCATTGTTGAGTAGTTGGCAAGCGCACTATGCGCAGCGCGGACGCAAGGCACTGGTAATTCCTACCGGCGGCAGTGATGGCCTCGGCGTGTGGGGGTATATCGCGGCTTGTGACGAGTTACGCGAAGATTTGAGTGCGGCCGGTATTGAAGCAGCTCATCTGGTGACGGCTACCGGGTCTGGTGGCACACAGGCAGGTTTGACGCTGGGAACGGCGTTGTACGATCTGCCTCTCACCGTGTGGGGCGTTAATGTGTGTGACAATGAACAGTATTTTTTGCTCAAGGTGGCCCGGGATGTGGCGGACTGGCGCGCCAGGTTTCCCGGCCAGCCTGAGGTTGAGGTGACGCCGCGGGTCATCGACGGGTATGTCGGCGACGGCTACGGGATAGCGAGCAGGCAGGTGCTACAAACCATAACCGACCTGGCGGCGCTTGAAGGAGTGCTGTTGGACCCGGTGTATACCGGCAAAGCGTTTCACGGCTTGTTGCAGGAATTGGCAGCGGGGCGTTTTGAGGAGAGCAGTGATGTTGTATTTTTGCACTCCGGTGGCGTGTTTGGCGTGTTTCCCTATGCTGAGCAATTCGATTTCCGCACGCCGCTACAGGCCGCTAATTCAGAGCGTAGTTGATGCAAGCACTCAGCGAATTCTTTAACACCATTAACAGTTGGGCCTGGGGCCCCGTGATGTTGGTCCTGCTGCTCGGTACCGGCCTGTACCTCAGCATTGGCCTGCGCTTTCTCACCTTGCGGAGTATCCCGCGCGCCTTCCGCTTGCTCTTCGTCGGTCGGCAAGGCCAGGGCCAAGGTGATATTTCCCCTTTCAATGCGCTGATGACCTCGCTTTCTGCAACCATTGGCACCGGCAACATTGCGGGTGTGGCAACTGCCCTGGTGCTGGGGGGGCCGGGGGCCTTGTTCTGGATGTGGATTACGGCGCTGGTCGGCATGGCGACCAAATATGCGGAAGCTGTGTGCGCGGTGCGCTTTCGTGAGCAGGACGCCGCGGGCAATTACAGCGGCGGCCCCATGTACTACATCCGTAATGGCCTGCATAAGCGCTGGCATTGGCTGGCCTGGGCCTTTGCCATTTTTGGTACGCTGGCCGGGTTCGGTATCGCCAACACGGTGCAGTCGAATTCAGTGGCTCAGGTTCTGGAAGACTTTTTGGCGGTGCCACCCTTGGTCACCGGGTTGGTTCTGATGGTGCTGGTTGCGGCGGTGATCCTCGGTGGGGTGCGACGAATTGCGCATGTGGCGAGTTGGCTGGTGCCTATGATGGCGCTGGGGTATACCGTGATGGGTGCTGTGGTGATTGTCACCCACATTACCGCCGTGCCGGCGGCGATTGCTACCATCGTTGAAGCCGCCTTTTCCGGGGCCGCCGCTGCCGGTGGCTTCGCTGGCGCAACCGTGTGGGCGGCGATTCGCTTTGGTGTTGCGCGCGGTATATTTTCCAATGAGGCCGGCCTTGGCAGCGCGCCCATTGCACATGCGGCGGCGCAGACCAATCA
>JANQUV010000106.1 GCA_030730585.1 Haliea sp. | reverse complement strand
TCGGCCCGAGCACCGTCAGATTGAGTACTGTCAGCTTGAGCACCTGAAGCTTGGGCATCGAAAACTTGAATGTCGGCAGCAGTAGTGTCAGCAGCTTTCGCGTCGACAAGCGGATTGCCCGCGCTGGGAATTGAGGTAATCGTCATGACGCTGACCGGGGTCAGTAATTCTCTTTGATGAAGTCCTGCGCTAACTTTACTGCAGCACTGTTTGATGAACCGTATTCGCTGATCACTCGATCAAAAAACTCGCGCGCGCGATCCCGGTTACCTTTGGTGTAGTGAATCCGACCCAGCTTGAACAGGGCGTCCGGCACCTTGGAATCCGCCGGGTAAAGGTCGAGCAATAGCATAAAGGACTGCCGAGCGGCCTCTATGTCGGGCGGGGTAGTCACCAAGTGCAACTCACCCAGCCAATAGTGTGCATTGGGTGCGAAGCGCCCCGCCGGATAGTCGCGCAAAAACTGCTGAAATGCGTTTGTCGCCTCGCTGAACTTTTGCCCACGCACGAGTGCGTAGGCGGACTGATAGGCCGCTGCTTCACCCGGCTGCTCTGCCGCGCCACCGGCAACCGGCGCCACAGGTATTGAGGCAGCTGACGTGGGCCCTGAGGCATCCGCCAGAGGTTCAACAGGCAATGCCCCTGCGGTGTTATCCAAACCACCCTCTGCCGACCCACCCGCCAACACACTCAAGCGACGGTCGAGATCAAGATAGCGTTCAAGGCTCTGGCTTCTGAGGGTGCGCACCTCATGGGCCTGCTCTTCGACGATTCCATTGAGGCGCATGACCTCTTGCTGTAACTGCTGCACCTGTAACATCAACTGCCCGGCGTTGCCGCTACCAGGGGCTACAGGAGCAGGCGCTGGCGCCGCTATCGACGTAGACTGTGCGGCGGTGGCCGCACCAATACCAAAACTGGTGACCGGATAGGCTTGGGCCGACTGGCCAGCCTGTGCTGTGCTGCCAAACGCTGGCGCAGAACTGCCAGCACGGCTCGCAGCCGCTTTGCGCTCAGCTTCGACGTCGATATAGTCCTGTGCCTGTGCCGGCGCCAGAATGCAGAACGGGCCGACCACTAGGGCCAGCCCGCTTGCCATCAGCACTTTGCTGAACACTTTACCGAGCACGATAACTGCGCCTTACTTCAGCTCGACACGACGGTTCTGAGAGTAGTTGGCCTCTCCGGCACCGTAGGCAATAGGCTGCTCTTCGCCGTAGCTCACCGTTTCAATACGGAAGCTGGCAATACCACTGACAACCATATAGTCGCGCACGGTGTTCGCACGACGCTCACCCAGTGCCATGTTGTACTCACGGGTGCCCCGCTCGTCGGTGTGGCCTTCGAGGCGGACGCTGCGGTCGTTGGTGCGCAACAGGGCGATATGCGCGTCAAGCGCTTCTTGTGCCTGGGGACGCAGCGTTGAGCTGTCGTAATCAAAGTAGAATATATTGCCTACGGCAGCCACGGCGTCCTGCAGACGACGTTCGGACATCGCACCGTCTTCCATAGCCGCACGCTCAGCAGCAGAACGAGCTGCGGCTTCGGCTGCAGCAGCGGCGTCTGCGGCAGAGGTATCGTCCTTGGTGCTCTTGCTGGAACACGCCGCCAAAAACACTGCTGCGAAGAGCAGGGTCATTACCTTACCGGCAACAGTTAACTGTTTCATTGCTTCACTTTCCTTCGAATAATTGATGACATTGCCTACGAAAGCCGCATTAGCGGCTCATATACGGTGACCATGCCGGTTCACGGACATCGCCTTCGCGCGCCGGTAAACGGAATTTCACTCCTCCATCCACAGACACGGCCGCTAAAATACCGCGATCTCCAGACTTGGTGCCATACAATACCATAGAGCCATTGGGCGCGATACTGGGACTTTCGTCCAAGTCAGTGCCTGTCAGTATCTGCAGCCGGTTAGTGACCAAATCCTGCAGGGCAATATGAAACTGCCCGCCCGCCTGGTGCACCATCACCAGATTGCGGCCATCCTGCGCGATTCGCGCGCGTGCGTTGTAGCTGCCTTCATAGGTGACACGCTCGGTAGCGCCGCTACGCAAATCATAGCGATAGATTTGCGGGCGGCCGCCGCGGTCTGAGGTAAACAATATTGAGCGGCCGTCGGGCATCCAGGTGGGCTCGGTATCAATCGCATAATGGCGCGTCAGCTGGGTCAGCTCGCGCGTGCGCAGGTCCATCACGTAAATGTCCGGATTGCCGTCTTTCGACAGCACCATGGCCATGGAATTACCGTCCGGTGACCAGGCCGGTGCACCATTCAGGCCACGGAAGTTGGTCAGCTGCACACGGGCTCCGCTGGCCAGTTCCTGACGGTAGATCGCCGGGCGGCTGGTTTCAAATGACACATAGGCAATGTGCTTGCCATCAGGTGACCAGGAGGGCGCCATAATCGGCTCGCGTGATTCCAGCAGCACAATCGGCCGCGCACCGTCTGAGTCCGCCAGTGTCAGGCGGTAAAAATCTTTACCAACGGGATTGCGGGTGACGGACACGTACAATAACCGCGTGGCAAACGCGCCTGGAATACCCGTCAATGTTTCATACACTTCATCGGCAATACGGTGCGCGAGCATGCGAGCGTCATTTACATGGCCCTCTTCGTAGCCGCTCAGCACCCGCGCCTGACGATTAACATCAAACAGCTCATACTCAATGCGCATTTGCACCTGGCCCGTCACTGAAGCACGGCCGATCAACACGTATTCAGTGTTAATCGCACGCCAATCCCGGTAAAACACTTCCTGCTGAGTTGATGGCCGGGCAAGCATGTCGCCTCGCCCAATCGGGTCGAACTGGCCACTGCGCGCCAGGTCATTGTCGATAACCTGTGCGACGTCTTCCGGTGCGGTACCACCGCTCTGCCAGGCAAAGGGCACTACGGCAATGGCAGTGGGGTTGTCCATACCTTGGGTGATCTCGATAACCAGCTCAGCCCGGGCACTTGTGGTCGCCAGCGCGATCAAGGTCGCAACCAGCACTGCTGTCAGGTGTTTCATCAGTAACGTAGATCCTCTGGTCTGAATAACAGGCGAAAACGCCGAAAGTTCTGCTCAAATTCTCGCGGCGGCAGGTTCTTCAGTTCAGGGAAATTCCCCGCGCGCTCAACTGCAGCCACTGCCGAGCGGTCAAATGCGGTGTCGCCACTGCTGCGCAATACACTGACACTCACCACCTCGCCGGTGGGTATTAACTGTATGGACAACAAAACTTCCATGCCGTTGCGTGCAGTGGGCGGGCGACTCCAGCGCTGCTCCACTGTCTGCCGAATCAACGACGCATAGCTGGCCGACAATTCTGCCGAGGCCGCTGCGGCTCGTGCCGCTTGTGCTGCTTGAGCGGCGGCTTTAGCTGCAGCCTCGCGGCGCGCCGTTTCCTGGCGAGCCTGTTCTGCCAGTTCCTGCGCCGTTGGCCCTTTCGGCTGCTGCTTGGGTTCTGGCTTAGGCGGTGGCTTAGGCTCCGGTTTCGGAGCGGGCTTTGGCGGCTCTGGCTTAGGCTGTGGTTTAGGCGGTTCAGGCTTTGGCTCAGGCTTCGGCGGCTC
>JANQUV010000105.1:1734-3609 GCA_030730585.1 Haliea sp. | reverse complement strand
TGGTGGGGCTTTAAAATGGAAGCCTATGATGCCATTCAGGAAAACATCGCTTTGGTCGATCGCCCACAGGGCAGTTGTGCCATCGTCCACTCGGATTCGCCAGAGGGCATCCAGCGGCTAAACCAAGAAGCCGCCAAGGCACTGGGGAAAGCACGCCGGGCCGGCATGAATATCGCGCCGGAACACGCGATTCGCTGGATCACCTCCAATGCAGCAAAATCGCTCGGAATTGAAAGCCAAACCGGCAGCCTGGCGCCGGGCAAAATGGCCGACGTGGTAGTTTGGAGCAGCGACCCTTTCAGCGTTTACAGCAAAGCAGACCTCGTATTTATCGATGGTGCACTGCTCTACGACCGCGCGAATCCGGCACTGCAACCCGTATCTGACTTTGAGCTCGGGCAATTGCAGGGAGTTACACGATGAACGCCATGAAATGGATTTTGGCCGCAGTCCTGATGAGCAGCTGCGCGGTAGCCAGTGCCAACACCCTGCTGATCAGAAATGCGCAGACGCATACCATGGGCGCAGCGGGAACCCTGATGAGTGCAGACATTTTGATCCGCGACGGGCTCATCGTCGAGCTGGGCCAAAACGTACAGGCTCCGCCCAACACCACAGAACTGGACGCGGCCGGCCGCCCCGTCACGCCCGCACTGTTTGCGGGCATCACAGCGTTGGGCTTGAACGAAATAGACATGGTCATGGGCTCCATGGACAGTGCTGTCACACAGATCGGCTCACCGCACATGCGCCCGGAGTTCAGCGTGCTGAGAGCCTACAATCCGCATTCCGGGCCTATAGCAATCACCCGTATTGAGGGCTTCGGTTTCAGCCTGCTAGGCGCCGTCGCCGGCGACTCCATCATGGGCGGCCAAGGGCAAACTGTGCGCCTGGACGGTGGCTACGAAAGCTTCGTTGGCGACCCAGTGCTCTTTATCTCTATCGGAGGCAGCGCGTCTTCACTGGCCGGAGGTTCACGCGCCGCGCAGTGGATGGTGCTGGAGCAGGCCGTTGCCGAAAGCCGTTCAACACCGCGCAATGGCGACCATACCTTGCTCACTCGCGAGGGCCGTGCCACGCTTAAACAGTTCCAGCGACAGGGCAAGGTGGTATTCAGTGTGCACCGCGCCAGCGATATCCTGCAGGTGCTGGCATTTGCCAAGCAAAATGGCTTTCGCGCCATCATCGAAGGCGGCACGGAGGCGTGGATGGTTGCCACCCAGCTGGCCGAGGCCAAAGTGCCGGTATTGCTGGATCCACTGCAAAACCTGCCGGACACCTTTGACATGCTCGGTGCCCGGCTGGAAAACGCAGCATTGCTGGAAGCCGCTGGCGTGACCATTAGCTTCTCCGGTGCCGGCACGCACCATGCGCGCAAGCAGCGCCAGCTGGCCGGAGTGGCGGCCGCCAACGGGCTTGAGCACGCAGCGGCGCTGGCCGCGCTAACCCGCAATCCGGCGGAAATTTTTGGCCTGCCCGGTGGCCGCTTGGAACCCGGCGCCCCCGCGGACCTGGTTATTTGGAGTGGTGACCCGCTGGAGCTGATCGAATCTGCAGACTACGTGATACTCGGCGGCCAGTTACAGCCCATGCAAAGCCGCCAGACACAGCTGCGTGATCGCTACCTGCCGCGTGAGTCTCGCCTGCCGCGAGCGTATTTGCATTAAGTACCTACTGCTTTTCCATGGATACGACAAAAACCCCCCGCAGTTGGTTCACTCCGTAGCCTGTCGCCTGGTCTTCGGGATATAGGGCCTTTAGCGCGGCGGCTGTATCCGCTTGCAGCTCTTGGCCCGGCGTACCATGACACTGCAAGCACATACCGTTGGTAACAATGGGGTAATAACCCACCCTACGCCCGTCAATATCCTGCAA
>JANQUV010000105.1:0-1634 GCA_030730585.1 Haliea sp. | reverse complement strand
GCCCATCAGTGATACCCTCCTTGCCCGTGACGCACTTTGCCCCTGAAAATCCAATAGGAATAACCCGTGTAAGCCAGAATCAGCGGCAACATCACAAGCGCTCCCACCAACATGAACAGCAGGCTTGAGTCGGGTGCAGCGGCCTGCTGTATGGTGATAGCGCGCGGCACAATATAGGGCGTCAAACCCACTCCAAGGCCAATAAAGCACAGCCCCAGAAGCACGATTGTCGCAGGGTAGATAATTCCGTCAACCTGCTTTTTGATACCCCAGGCAATCAGCCCTGCCACCACAATCGTGAGCAAGGGCACCGGCGCAACAAAGTAGAAATGCGGCAGAGTAAACCAGCGCGCATAAATTTCCGGTGACAAAAACGGTGTCCACAGGCTAACCACACCGACGAAGAAAAACGTGCCCAGCGCGGATAGCTTTGCAAAACGATAGGCCTGCTGGCGCAGCGCGCCCTCAGTCTTCAGAGCCAGCCAGCCAGAGCCGAGCAGTGCATACCCGGCACACAAGGCGGCACCCGTCATCAGCGTGAACGGCGTTAGCCAATCCCACCAACCCCCTGCATAGGCGCGCCCTTCTACCTCAATGCCCTGTACAAAAGTGCCGAGGACAATGCCCTGCATAAACGTGGCCATAAACGAGCCAAACACAAAACTTGCATCCCAGAGGCGTTCATGGGCTTTGTTACGCCAGCGATACTCGAACGCAACACCGCGAAAAACCAGCGCCAAGAGCATGATAATAAAGGGGGCATACAGGGCGGGCATGACGATGGCATATGCTAGCGGAAACGCAGCAAACAGCCCACCACCCCCTAAAATAAGCCAGGTTTCGTTGCCGTCCCAGACGGGTGCAACCGTGTTCATGGCAACATCCCGGTCCTCGTCACGGGCGAGAAACGGGAACAGCAAGCCAATGCCTAAATCAAACCCATCCAGCGCAACATAAATGAAAACGCCAAGCGACAATAGTCCAGCCCAGATCACCGGTAAATCCAACATACTACAACCCTCCTTTGCGGGCATCGCTGGCCATCGAGGCAATCGGCGTTGTGCCTGCGGCTCGCTGCGGTGTTCCGCGCTCGGGGCCTTCGCCGTCGGGCACCGCTCGCATCATCTTTAGAATGTAATAAGTGCCGGCACCAAACAGCGCAAAGTAGACGACGATAAAGGCGATCAGTGATGCAGCGACGGCAGGAGCATCTACCGGAGCCAGGGACTCGCTGGTGCGCAACAAGCCGTACACGGTGAAGGGTTGCCTACCCACCTCGGTAACCACCCAGCCCGCCAGCACCGCCACAAAACCTGAAGGCCCCATCAATAACGCCACACGCTGGAACCAACGGCCTTCATACAACGTGCCGCGCCACCGCCGCCAAGCCGAATACACGCCTACCGCCGCCATCAGCGCGCCAATCAGCAGCATGATTCGGAACGACCAGAACACCATGCCAACCGGTGGCCTGTCAGCAGCGGGAACGTCAGTAAGCCCGGGCGTCTCGCCATTAATATCGTGGGTCAGCACCAGAGCCGAAGCATAGGGTATGCCAATTTCAAAGCGGTTTTCCTCTGCCGCCTCGTCGGGCCAGGCAAACAACAAAAAGGGGGCTCCCGTCTGTCGATGCC
>JANQUV010000104.1 GCA_030730585.1 Haliea sp. | reverse complement strand
GCTTGGACTTTCGGTTTCTCGTCAGTGGTTGCCCCTGACTGAGGATGCGCATTATACGTATCAGCGAATGCCCTGCAAGGGCTTTTCTGAAAATATTTGAAAGTATTTCCCAAAGGCCGATAAACAGACCTGCCTAAGCGCCTTAAAACGCGCAATGAACACGCCTGAACCTGCCGTTTGCGCCGCTCAGCGCTCCTCTTTACGAGTTTTCCGCCAGCGCTGCAGCTGCATGACGGGCCCAGAGGCCGCATAAATAAGAAACGCCAGTAAGAACATGCTTGGCGGGTCCAACGTCACCAGACTAAAAACCAACACAAGAACAATTATCGCCACAAACGGGACTCGCCCCCGAAAGTCGACGCCCTTGAAACTATAATAAGGGAAATTAGCCATCATCAGCAGGCCGAGTACTGCGGTGAGCAACGCCACTATAACCGCCACTTCAATCGGGAGATGCTCGCCCGTCCAGCCCAGATCGTGGCAGACCCACACCGTGCTCGCCACAACCGCCGCTGCCGCCGGGCTGGCCAGCCCGGTGAAGTAGTTCTTGTCTGCCGTATCGATCTGGGTGTTAAACCGCGCCAAGCGCAGCGCCGCACAGGCCACATAAATGAACGCTGCGCTCCAACCAAATTTCCCCAGTTCGCCCAACGCCCAACTGAACATTACCAGCGCAGGCGCGATGCCAAAAGAGACCATGTCAGAGAGACTGTCGTACTCAGCGCCAAACTTGCTGGAGGTATTCGTCATGCGAGCGATGCGCCCATCCAATCCATCCAGAACCATGGCAAAGAAAATAGCCATGGCGGCGCTTTCGAAGTCGCCACGCATGGCGGCGACCACCGCATAAAAACCCGCGAACAGAGCACCCGTTGTCATCAGGTTAGGCAGTAAGTAAATGCCCTTGCGACGCACCGTCCGTCCATTTTCAGAGACTTCCTCTTCGTGCTCGTCGACGATCAGGTCCAACGAAGGCGCTACGCCCTGCAGACCCGCATCCTCTTTATCGGCTTTGATGGCCGTATCCTGCACGCTGTCACTCATATTGCTCTCCGCATTATTACAGGGCCTTAGTATATCAAAGGGCGGAGTCGTAGGTCTGCCGCGCCACATCCCACAAAGACTTAACCCGGGGATCCGCGAGCCGGCTGCTCAAGCTGCACAAACCAATGTCTAACGGCGGTAGTGGCTCCCATACCGGAACCGCACTCACGCGCGATGCCATACCACTGGCCTGGATCACCAACTCGGGCGCAATACCCACTCCCAGGCCCAGCCCGACCATAGCCACGATAGCCTCATGCCCGGCAACTTGGGCATAGATGCGCGGACGACTATTACGCCGTTCCAGCCACCCATCAAGGAGATCCTTGGTGACACCCCGCTCTGGCACAATAAAGGGAATATCTGACCAGTCGAAATCTGCAGACGAGGCATCGGTTGCCAGCAACATACGCCGCACTGCGCAATCGGCAGCAGGCATGCAGACCACCATAGGCGATTGCAGCAGCGACAAAAAGGCCAGCCGCGCCGGCAGATAACCGGGCCTGCCGCTGACCGCAACATCATCTTGGCCAGATAGCACGCGGTCGACGCCATCAGCCTGGTCGCCGGTGTGCATCATCAATTCAACCGCCGGCTGACGCTGCCGAAAAGCCTCCAGGATCGGCGCCAAAATACTGTAACTGGCGGTCACCGAGCAGTAGAGATTGACTTCTCCAGCGAGCTGCTGGTCACCGCGCATCTGGCGGCGCAGATTCTGCCAGTCCGAAACGCTGCGCTGGGCATAATCGCGCAACGTGCGCCCTGCCGGAGTCAACTGCATCGTACGCTGGTTGCGGTCCAACAGCCGCTGGCCCACCTCATCCTCCAGGCGCTGTACCGTGCGGCTGATTGCACTCACACTCATATGCAACCGCTCAGCACTGCGGCTAAAGTTGAGGCTGTCCGCAACGAAAAGAAAAACCTGTAACGACCGAGTGTCCATGATCGCAATATTGCACTATACGCAAAACAGTTTCAACTATTTAGCCTTTTACGCAACATAGAAACTCCCGTATCCTGTCTCTTGTCATTTCACTCTTCAAGGACTCTCGCTCATGGGACAGAATTACTTCAATACCCTGCCACTGCGCCTGCAACTGCAGCAACTTGGCAAATGTCGATTTATGCACGGCGCTGAATTCGCCGATGGCATTGACAAGCTACGCGGCAAGAAACTGGTGATCATTGGCTGCGGCGCGCAGGGCCTCAATCAGGGGCTCAACCTGCGCGATAGCGGCCTCGATGTATCCTACACTCTGCGCGACAGCGCTATTGCGGAGAAACGCCAATCGTGGAAAAACGCCACAGACAACGGATTCACGGTAGGCACCTACCAAGAACTGATTCCGCATGCTGACCTGGTGTTGAACCTGACCCCCGACAAGCAGCATAGCGCTGTCGTTGCTGAAATTATGCCGCTAATGAAAAAGGATGCCTGCCTCGCGTACTCGCACGGCTTTAATATCGTCGAAGAAGGCATGAAAGTTCGCGAAGACCTCACCGTGATCATGGTCGCGCCGAAGTGCCCGGGCACCGAAGTGCGCGAAGAGTACAAGCGCGGCTTCGGTGTGCCCACGCTGATCGCCGTACACACTGAAAACGACCCCCGCGGTGAAGGCCTGGAACTGGCTAAAGCCTACGCGGCTGGCACTGGCGGCCACCGTGCAGGCGTTTTGGAATCATCCTTCATCGCTGAAGTGAAATCCGACCTGATGGGCGAGCAAACCATTCTCTGCGGCATGTTGCAGACTGGCTCGATCCTGTGTTTCGACAAAATGGTCGAAAAAGGCATTGACGCGGGTTACGCCTCCAAGCTGATTCAATACGGCTGGGAGACTGTCACTGAGGGCCTCAAGCACGGCGGCATCACCAATATGATGGACCGCCTGTCCAACCCCGCCAAGCTGCGCGCTTTCTACCTGGCAGAAGAGCTCAAGGACATCATGCGCCCGCTGTACGAAAAGCATCAGGACGACATCATGACCGGCCACTTCTCGCGCACGATGATGGAAGACTGGGCCAATGACGACACCAACCTTCTGCAATGGCGCGCCGCCACCGCTGAAACCGCCTTCGAAACCACGCCCAACACTTCGACTGAGATCAGTGAGCAGGAGTTCTACGACCACGGCATCCTAATGGTCGCCATGGTCAAGGCAGGCGTCGAACTCGCCTTTGAAACCATGGTGGCGGCCGGCATTATCGACGAATCCGCTTACTATGAATCACTGCACGAAACACCGTTGATTGCCAACACCATTGCACGCAAGAAGCTCTACGAGATGAACGTGGTGATTTCGGATACCGCGGAGTATGGCTGCTACCTGTTCGACCACGCCTGCCGCCCGCTGCTGGCTGACTTTATGGCTAATGTCGATACGGACGTGATCGGCAAGACTATCGGCGGCGATAACACGGTCGATAATCAGGAGTTAATTGTCGTGAATGAGAAGATTCGCGCGCATCCTGTGGAAATTGTGGGCAAAACGCTGCGCGGCTATATGACGGCGATGAAGCGTATCGTTTGATGCTTTGAGCTGATTACTGAGGGCCCTGCGGGGCCCTTTTTTTTGGGCTATACCATGAGAGGTTGGGGTTGGGG
>JANQUV010000103.1:12320-19379 GCA_030730585.1 Haliea sp. | reverse complement strand
GTGTGGCGCGGCGGAGCGCCGGTCGGGATTGCGGTGCAGGAATTGCTGGATGTGCTCGGCGTAGAGGCCGACCATATTGCCATCCGCACCTCGTCCTACACCGGTATTGGCCAGCGCAGCCGCCACGTGAAGGTGCACGGGCTCACCTACATCATCAAACAGCTGGAGTCTGAGGATTCACTGTTGATTGTGGATGATGTGCATGACACAGGCCTGTCTATCGATCAGGTCGTTCAGAACTTGCAGCAAGCCTGCAAAAAGAACACGCCGGAAATCCGTATCGCAACGCCGTATTACAAACCGGGCAACAACAAAACCACGCGCGTACCGGAATACTATATCCATGAAACAGCGGAGTGGCTGGTGTTTCCCCACGAACTGCATGGCTTGAGCATTGAAGAGCTTCGCCGCCACAAGCCCGAGCTCGCCAGTATTATGGCGCCGCTAGAACAACACCTGTCCGCTAGTGGCCGCTAATCGCGGGTAAAAGCACGCACGATATCGGCATGTTGCGGGAATTCAGCTAGCAGAGCCGCGCGCTTACCCAATGCCATATCCGCGTAATCGAAGCCGGGGGCTACCGCCTCGCTGAGCAGCCCGTACTCCCCGGAGGGCAGCTGCGATGCCTTCCAAACGCCGCCTAAAACCGTCAACTGCAAACGCTCACCTGCTGCCAGGTTAGGCCCTAACACCGCCGTTTCCAGGCGACCATCCGGATGCAGCATGAAATAGTGAATCGGCGCGCCCAGGTGATAGAAATGAACGATATCCGATGCGTTGCGGTGAAAGTGCCCAACGGGTGAATCGTCAGTCAGAAGATAGTGAATCGACGTCATGGTATAGCGCGGGCCGGCCGGCGTAGACACCTTGGGCCGGAGATCCGGTTGAAACGTGCGGGCAAAATAGCCCCCTTCAACATGCGGCTCCAGGCCCAAGCTGGCGATAAGCGACACTTTGTCCGGCACCGCGCGATCTGCCTGTGCCATACCGGCAACAAGCGCAAGGGCACAGCTCAAACCCAACACGGCGTAATTCACGATTCTTTCTCCTGTTGTGTGAGCAGTGCCGCTCGAATCCGGCTGCTCGCGTCGGTCACTTTTGAGCGCAGGGCGCCTTCGTCGATGGTCAGCACTTGTCTGCCTTGCATCAATACCTTGCCGGCGACCATGCTGGTCTGCACGTCATGACTATCCAGCACATACACCAGGTGAGATTGCATATCGTACAGCGGCATGTGATGTGTCTGGCCGATATCCAGTTGAATCATATCTGCCTGCATGCCTACCTTGAGCTGGCCAATCTCACCCTCCTTGTGAATCGCCGCGGCACCCAGGCGGGTTGCCATGGCCAGCGCCTGGCCGGCTGGCAGTGCTGTAGGATCACTGGTCGCCACCTTGTGCAGCAGGGCCGCCATCCGCAACTCTTCCCACAGGTCGAGGTCGTTATTCGAGGCTGCGCCGTCGGTACCGAGGCCCACGTTGACCCCCGCAGCCAGCATCGCCGTGACCGGTGAAATGCCTGCCCCTAGCTTCATATTCGACGTTGGGTTGTGAATCGCCCCCACCCCGGACGACGCTGTCAGCGCAATTTCTTCGTCGTCCAACTGCACCATATGTGCCGCAATCAGCGGTAACCCATACAAACCCAACCCGGCTGCATGACGCACCGGGCTGGTCGCGTACTTTTCCTGCACGTAGTCGCTTTCCGCCGGCGCCTCCGCAAGGTGCATACTCACCAGGGCATTAAGCTCGGTGGCTCTTGCCACAGTAGCCTGCAGGTGTTCTGCGGATACCGTATACGGCGCGTGCGGCGCAAATGCGGGCGTGATTCGCGGATGCTTGCCCTGCCAACGTTGCACAAAGTCGTCCGCAGCGGCAAAAGAATCGTCCCAACCGCTAAACCCGGGGCTGGGATAATCAATGTGCGGGGCGGCGACAACAGCGCGCAAACCGCAGCGATCAACCACGGCCGCGATTTCGTCCGGGTAGAAATACATGTCAACGAAAGTGGTGGTGCCGCCGCGTATCATTTCCCAGCAGGCCAACTCCGCACCCACACGCACAAACTCGGGCGTCACGAAACGTGCCTCCATGGGAAACACATACTGGTTCAGCCAGGTCATGAGGTCGAGATCATCGACCATGCCGCGAAACAAGGTCATCGCTGAATGCGTATGCCCATTGATCAAGCCGGGCATTAGCACCCTGCCCGCTCCGGCAATCGTCGACTTTGCCTGCCATTCCGCATCAATGCGATCCCGCGGGCCGACATCAACAATCACTCCATCACGCACCACTACTGCACCGCCGCGCAATTCAGGCTGCGCCTCATCCATGGTCAACACATAATCACCGTAGACAATCACATCAGCTTGGTCGGCTGACGCGCCACAAGCAGCAAAGGGGCCCAGCAACCCCAGCAGCAACATCCTGCGAAAATGCATTTTCAACACACTCATCCTTTTACCCACAGCCCGCCGGCTTTACGCATTGACCAACAGATTACAGCACGAACCTGCCGTGCGCCCGCTCCTTCAATATGGTCAAATTCTGGTATTTTTCCCGCCGGGGGCTGCAGCCGCCGGCTCAAGAGCGTAAATTCCCCCAAATGCGCCGTCAAGGCCACCTGCGGGCACCAGACCCCATTGCGCTTCGCAAGCATGCACCCTAATACCCATCCAGATTATTCAGGAGAGACACCCATGAAGCGCATAACCGCACCACGGTTGGCCATTACTGCAGCCATTGCTGCCGCTACTATCGCAACCACTCCGGCTATGGCGCAGCTGGAAGAAGTCATTGTGACTGCGCAAAAGCGTGAACAGAGCTTGCTTGATGTTCCCCTTTCCGTTACCACTTTGTCGGGTGAACGCTTTTCCGCCATTTTCGAAGGTGGCGCGGATATCCGCGGCTTGTCTGCCCGTGTACCGGGGCTTTACGCCGAATCATCCAATGGCCGTGCCGCTCCCCGCTTCTATATCCGCGGGCTGGGCAACATTGACTTCGACCTTGCCGCCTCACAACCCGTATCCATTATTATGGATGAGGTGGTCAAGGAAAACGTTGTGCTGAAAAGCTTCCCGCTGTTCGATATCGAGCAGGTTGAAGTACTGCGCGGCCCGCAGGGCTCGCTGTTCGGACGAAATACTACGGCGGGCATCGTCAAGTTTGATTCCCGCAAGCCAACACAGGAATTCGAAGGGCGCGCCAAAGTGGAGATCGGGGAACTCGACACCCTGAATTTTGAAGGCGCTGTGGGCGGCGGCCTGACCGACACCATCGCCGGCCGTATTGCGGTACTGCAGCAAAACCGGGGGGACTGGATAGATAACGGCTTTACCGGCGAGAACAACGCCTTGGGTGGCTTCACCGAGCAGGCTATCAAGGGCTTCCTGTTGTTTGAACCCAACGACCGCCTGACAGCATTACTGGGTGCACATTACCGCGACCTGGACGGCACTGGCGCTGTGTTCAGGGCAAACGTTTTCACCAGGGGCAGCAATCGCCTGAACGAAAACTACATCCGCGACACCGTTTTCCTGGACGAAGGTGACAACAATCCGCAGGAATACCGCAACACAGGCCTCAACCTGAAACTGGAATACGCCTTTGATGACTTTACCTTAACGTCCATCACCGCCGGTGAGGACTCGGATGGGCGCAGCTTGGGAGACATTGACGGTGGCTTCGGCGCCTCTTTCCTGCCGTTTATGGGCCCGGGATTCATTCCCTTCCCTTCCCAAACTCAAGACGCAGCCGATGTGCAGCAGTTCACTCAGGAGCTGCGGCTCTCCAGCAACAGCGGTGAACGCCTGAATTGGCAGGTTGGGCTATTCTACTTCGACTCCGATTTGGATGTTGAAACCCAGCCATTCTTTGTGCCTGCCACCACGGTGACGCACGAAAACAACTCGATCGCGTTGTTCGGCCAAGCAGACTACGCGCTGACAGAAGCCTGGACGCTCACCGCAGGCCTGCGCTGGACTGACGACGAGAAAGATTTCTTTGCGCCAGGATATGAAGAAAGCGTGTCCGACGACAACGTCAGTGGCGACCTCTCGCTTTCTTTCGCCGCGGACGAAACCTCTCTGTACTGGGCGAAAGTAGGCACCGGTTTTCGCGCCCCAACCATTCAGGGCCGTGACGTTGCGTTCGGTGGTGCGCCTTCCATCGCCGATTCAGAAACCATCACCTCATTTGAGCTGGGGTACAAAGCGGAATATCTCGAAGGGCGCATGCGCCTGAATGCTGCTTTGTTTTACTACGAAGTCGACGACATCCAATTTACAGCCGTGGGCGGCGTGAATAACGCCATTCAGCTGGTCAACGCCAATCAGGGCACCGGACAGGGAGCTGAGCTTGACCTTGAGTGGGCGGTGACCGACAACCTCGCACTGACATTCGGTGCCGGCTATGCCGACACCGAGATCAATGACAGCGCGCTGCGCGTTGGCTCCTGTGGCAGCGGTGCCTGCACTGTGCGCAATCCAACCGATGCTGATGGGCTTGTATTTGTCGACGGCAATCCGTTCCCGCAAGCTCCCGAAACCACCTTCAACTTTACGGCGTCCTGGAGCTTGCCGGTTGGGCAGGAATCAGAAGTGTTTGCCTTTACCGATTGGTCATACCAAGGCGACACACAGCTGTTCCTGTACGACGCTGCGGAATTTGTCACCGACGGCCAATTCGAGGGCGGTGTTCGTCTGGGCTGGAGGCTGCGTGATGGCAGTTATGAAGTCGCTCTGTTCGGTCGCAACATCACCGACGAAGAGAACGTACAAGGTGCCATCGACTTCAACAACTTGACCGGCTTCACCAACGAGCCCCGTATTTGGGGCCTGTCACTCTCCAGCGTATTCTGAGAGTTCACCGCATTGGCTGCCGGGCGACGATAAGGCCTCCCACCAGCCAATGCGGTACTCTTTGCCACGAACTCGGCGACAGCCAGCCCCCTGCGACTGCAATTCGCTGCTCATCGTTGCCACAACGCCAACAGAGGACATCGATAGACTATGAAAATAGGTTTTTTCTGCACACTGTTGCTGGCTTTCAGCGCACTGCCAGCGGCTGCGGCCGGGGACAGCACCTCCGGCCCCATCCCTGTGAAAGTGGTCGTCGTCACCATGTTTGAAACCGATGCGGACACCGGCGATGAAGCAGGCGAGTTCCAGCGCTGGTACGAACGCGTGCCCCTGGACACACGTTTTCCAGCACCGCACATGCACCACGACATCCACATGAACCTCGATTCAGGAATTTTGGGCATTGTGACCGGCATGGGCACCGCCAATGCCGCTGCCAGTGTCATGGCGTTGGGCCTTGACCCGCGCTTTGACCTGAGCCAAGCCTATTGGCTGGTCGCAGGCATCTCTGGCTTTGACCCCGCCGATGCTTCACTGGGCTCAGTGGCCTGGGCGGAATGGCTGGTCGATGGCGACCTCGCACACGAGATTGACCCAAGGGAAATACCAGCCTCCTGGAAACATGGCTATTTTCCTCTATTCAGCCAGGGCCCCGGCGACGCCGCGCGCAAAAATTATAGCCTGGGAGAAGTGTTTCGACTCAACACCGGGCTGGTCAATTGGGCTTATGGGTTGACCCGTGAAATGGCGCTCCCCGATCATCCCACGCTCAAGGAAGCCCGGCTGCCATACGTGAACCACCCTGTCGGCCAGCGACCCCCCAAGGTGATCAAGGGAGACCAGCTTGCAGCCATGACGTTCTGGCACGGCGAATTGCTCAACGACTGGGCTAACGAGTGGGTCAAATACTGGACCAATGGTGAAGGTGAATTCGTCAGCTCGGCCATGGAGGATACCGGCACCTTCCAGTCACTGACGTACCTGGATGCAGCAGGTAAGGTGGACAAAGATCGCGTGATGGTATTGCGTACAGCCTCCAACTTCACCCTTCCGCCCCCCGGCAAGTCGGCGGCTGAGTATTTGCTGGAAGAGCAGCACGACAGCTACGCCGGCCTCGACGCTGCGCTGGAGAACGCTTATCTGGTGGGCATGGAGGTCATCAAAGCCTTGTTGGCCGATTGGGATAAACACGCCACCACCATACCCTCCCGGTAAGCTTAAACCTCGCGCGCCAGCGCATGTGCGAACAGTCGAGCGTAGATTTCCTCCGCCTGTTCGCACATCCGCTCACAACCCGCAGGCACTTTAATCTCAGACAATGGCGCCTCGCTAACCGCCTGGAAGCCAGTTGAGGCCTCTACCGCGGCATACCAATGCGGCGCCCACACACCGTCACTTTCGCGCCGGCCTGCAGGCCAGTGCAGCATTTCGCTGCTGAAGGGTATGCCAACACGCGTGCAAAACGCGCGCAACACCGCTTCAGGATTACGCAGCGTGGTCGCGGAATCCACCACCGGAGGTGCCTCGCCGAGCCGGTCGGTCACGCGTTGGAACAGCTCCCACTGTTGGGGGAAACCCAGCTCCTCAATGGCAAACTGCGGGCGCACGCGTGCGTAAGACGCAATAATGCGGCGCGGCTCACGAATCAAAAAACAGTTCAGCAGCTGATCAGTCCACCGGATGCTCCAATCCCGTCGCCCGCAGGTAGTAGCCATAAAATGGCTCGTCCACTACCGCACAATCTGCGCGATTTTCGAATGCTCGCATCAGTGCCGTACTGATATTGCGTGGGCCCGACCACATGGCAAGACGTACCCTCTCCATCACACCGCCCACCCCCTCAAACAGCCTGAGAGCGCGGATGTTGTTGGCCAGGGCCGGCGATATAACGCGCTACCGTGTCCCGATACTGCGCCTGCAAACGCTTGATCATCGGCCGCCCAGCGCCCGGCTCGCCAATAAGTCGCCCGTCCACTTCCGTGACCGGCACCAGGCCCGCAAAGGTACCGGTTACAAAAGCCTCTTCAGCGTTGTACACATCAGTGAGCGTAAAGTTGGTCTCTCGCACGGTGAGCCCCAGCTCGCGGCCCATGTCCAACACCTTGCCACGGGTGATGCCGTCCAGGCAGTAATCTCCTGTAGACGTCCAGATCTCACCGCGGCGGACAATAAAAAAGTGGGTGGAGTTGCAGGTCGCC
>JANQUV010000103.1:1722-12220 GCA_030730585.1 Haliea sp. | reverse complement strand
CGTCCAGATCTCACCGCGGCGGACAATAAAAAAGTGGGTGGAGTTGCAGGTCGCCCGCGTACTCATACGTACCTTTCATGCCGTGGCTCCAACCGTTTTCGCGCGCAATACTGTGCGCTGTTCGGGCCACAAGTACATCCATGTTAAACTGCGCCAACATCAGAAACCCCCAGGCAGGCAGCTACTGTGGCCGAAAATCGCGACAATATTTACGCGCAACCTGTGCCGGAACCCATGGCGTTTCGCTTCGACGACAGGGTCGCTGAAGTTTTTCCCGACATGATCCGCCGGTCTGTGCCCGGCTACAGCACGATTATTGCCATGACCGGTTTGTTAGCCGGCCGCTTCGCCACGCCAGGCAGCCATCTGTACGACCTCGGCTGCTCGCTAGGCGCCTCTACACTGGCCATGCGCCAGAACATCCAGCATGGCGACTGCAAAATTATCGGTGTCGACAATTCCGCCGCCATGCTGGCGCGCTGCCGCAGCGTGATGGATACCGATACTCACGAAACCCCTGTAGAGCTCGTTTGCAGCAACTTGCAGGACGTTCGCGTGGCCAACGCCTCCGTTGTGGTGCTCAACTTCACCCTGCAGTTTATTGACCGCACAGAGCGTGACGCCGTCATCGCAAACATTTATGCGGGCCTGCGCCCTGGCGGCATTATGGTGCTGTCGGAAAAAGTAACCTTCGAAGACCCCCGCCTGGATGCACTCAACATCGACTTGCACCACGACTTCAAACGAGCCAACGGCTACAGCGACCTGGAAATCGCCCAGAAGCGCGACGCTCTGGACGGCTACTTGCGCCGTGAAACCCTGAACCAGCATCGCAAGCGCTGCCAAAACGCCGGCTTCAGTAGCTGCGACGTATGGTTCCAGTGCTTCAATTTTGCCTCCCTGATCGCGCTCAAATGATCGACTACGGCCCACTGATTGAACGCTGGCAGAATAGCGAGCTTGCCCCGTGGGTCGACCGCCTGCCGGCACAGCTTGCGGCAGGGCTTGCCGTTGAACGCTACGGCGACCTGCCCCGCTGGCTAGATGCGCTCAACGCCTTGCCCGACATCGTCCCGAGCGCCCGCCAGCTGAGCAGCTCACGCGTAGGTGCAGCGTGCGAACCCGCTCTGAACGCGCAAGCGCTGGCACAGCTGCAGGACACCCTGCAGCGCCTGCACCCCTGGCGGAAGGGCCCGTTCGAATTATTCGGCGTGCACATCGACACCGAGTGGCGCTCGGACTGGAAATGGGATCGCCTCGAAAGCACCATCGACGACCTTAGCGGCCGCCGCGTACTCGATGTTGGCTGCGGCAGCGGCTACCACTGCTGGCGTATGGCTGGCGCAGGAGCACGCGAAGTCATTGGCATCGACCCTACACCGCTGTTCGTCGTGCAATACTGGGCCCTGCAAAAATACCTGCAACACCCCGGCGTGTGGGTTCTACCGCTGGGTATTCAGCATGTGCCAGCAAACTTGCAAGCTTTCGACAGCGTGTTTTCCATGGGGGTGCTGTATCACCGACGCTCGCCCTTCGACCACTTGGCGGAACTGCGCGGCTGCCTGCGCCCGGGGGGGCAGCTGGTGCTGGAAACGCTGGTCATTGATGGCCCAATCGGCGCAACGCTGGTGCCGGAGGGGCGCTACGCGCGCATGGGAAACGTCTGGTTTCTTCCCACCCCCGACACGCTCATCTCGTGGCTGCGTAAACTGAACTTCCGCGATGTAGAACTAGTCGATGTGTCCGTCACCTCGGTGCAGGAGCAACGCCAAACTGAGTGGATGCGCTTTCAGTCCTTGGTGGATTTTTTGGATCCGGAGGATTCAATGCGGACTATCGAGGGTTATCCGGCACCAAAACGGGCCGTGGTAACAGCGCGAGCGCCTTAATAGCCGCGGGAAACATCGGCGGCTTCGCATCGGAGTAAAAGCTCAGGATTCAGGGTTCTGGCTCAGGGGCTCGGATCCAAGCTCAGGATCTAGGGTCCGGGCGCGACAGCCGTTCGGGTGTGCAGGACACGCCGTGAACCCCTCCATGGGGGCTTGAAGGAAACATCCATGTTTCCTACAGTCCTGCACACCCGAACGGCTGTCGCGCCCTCTGCACATCATGCCTGATACGTTGTGTGGCTCCTGCAAAGCAGAGAAATGCATCGTCAGAGTTAGAGTCAGATGGAGGGTTCGCTTCTTCCTACAAGGTGATAAGCGCCGGTCTGCATGGCCAGGGCGGACGAGGGACCGTCGGCGGCCATGGATGGCCGTCGTCGAGCCTACATGGACGTACTTGCGGCGGGTCCCCCGTCCGCCCTGGCCATGCAGACCGGCGCAATGCCCAAAGCAAAAACGAGCTCCCCCGCGCTCCCAGCTCCCAGCTCCCAGCTATAAACCGATCAATCAACCACACCACCCATCAGTGCAACGCCTTCTCCCGACGATACTCATGAAACACATACTCAAACACCTCGCGATAACTCCGCGCAAAGCGCACCTCCAGACCCTCACGCAAGTACTCAGGCAGCTCATCGAAATCCCGCCGATTCGCTGCAGGCAAAATGAGCTCTGGTATTTTCATGCGCCGCGCCGCAATCACCTTTTCGCGAATACCGCCTACAGGCAGCACTTGGCCGGTCAACGTTAACTCGCCAGTCATGGCCAAGGGACGCTTGATACGCTCATCGCGGGCCAGCGAAATTAACGCCGTGGCCATGGTTATACCGGCACTCGGGCCATCTTTCGGCGTCGCTCCCTCCGGCACATGCAGGTGCACCAGGCTGGTGTCGAAGAAATCGTAGTCACAGCCAAAATCCTTGAGGTGCGAAACAACATAGCTATAAGCGATTTCCGCTGACTCACGCATGGTTTCTCCCAGCCGCCCGGTGAGCTTGAACCCGCGATTCAAGGTATGCACCTTGGACGATTCAATGGCCAGGGTAGCGCCGCCCATGGATGTCCAGGCAAGGCCGGTGGCAACACCTGGGCCGCGCAGCAACTTTTCGTTGTGAAAGATAGGTTGTCCCAACAGGTTTTCAATGTCTTTCTTGCCGATGCGCAGGCGTTGATCAACCCCTTCCAACAAGTCGATGATGGATTTACGAATAATCCGCGCCAACTGTTTCTCCAAGTTGCGCACGCCGGCTTCGCGGCAATAGCTCTCGATCACCGTTTTCAGCGCGGCGTCGTTAATCTTAAGCTGGTCGTGGGTCAATCCATGACGCTCAAGTAATCGCGGCCATAAATGGTTGCGCGCTATCGCCAGCTTTTCCTCGGCGATGTATCCCGCCAGCCGCAGCACCTCCATACGGTCCAGCAGCGGCGCGGGAATGCTGTCGAGCTGGTTTGCGGTGCAAATAAACAGCACCTGTGACAGGTCAACACGCATATCCAGGTAGTGGTCGAGAAACTCCGAGTTTTGTTCAGGGTCGAGCACCTCCAGCAGAGCCGAGGCAGGGTCACCTTGAAAGGACGCTCCGATTTTATCGATCTCGTCTAGCATGATGACCGGGTTGGCCACTTTCACCTCTTTCAACGCCTGGACGAATTTACCCGGCATGGCACCCACATAGGTGCGACGATGCCCTTTGATCTCGGCTTCGTCACGCATACCACCCAGGCTGAAGCGGTAAAACTCGCGGCCCAAGGCGTCGGCCACAGAGCGCCCTATGCTGGTCTTGCCTACTCCGGGTGGGCCCACCAGCAACAAAATGGAGCCACTGATCGTGCCCTTGAAGGCGCCTACCGCCAGAAATTCCAAAATGCGCTGCTTCACATCATCCAGGCCGTCATGCTGAGCATTAAGCACTTCGCGAGCATGGCTGAGCTCCAGCTTATCCGCCGAGTTGATACCCCAGGGCACCTGTGTTGCCCAGTCGAGATAGTTGCGTGTGACGCCGTATTCGGGCGAGCCGCTTTCGAGTACTGACAGTTTATGCAGCTCGTCGGCGATGCGCGTGCGCACGGGATCGGGCGGGTTCAGCGCCGCCATGCGGCCCTCGAACAACTCGAGGTCGGTGCTGCGGTCGTCTTTGGAAAGCCCCAGCTCTTTCTGAATCACCTTCAGCTGTTCGCGCAGGAAAAACTGGCGCTGTTGCTCGGTCACTTTCTCATTTACCTGGCTGGTAATGTGCACCTGCATCTCAGCCACTTCGCGCTCTTTACGCAGCAACACCAACACTTTCTCCATGCGCGCCAGCAGGGGCAGCGTGTCGAGAATCTCCTGCAGCTGGTCGCCATTCGCAGTGGTTAATGCCGCAGAAAAGTCAGCCAGCTGGCTAGGCTGATTGGGGCTGAAGTTAGCCATGTAATGTTTCAATTCTTCGCTATACAGCGGGTTTAGGGGCAGCAGCTCCTTGATCTGCTTGATCAGCGCCATGGCGTAGGCCTTAACCTCATCGCTGTCATGATCGCCCGAGCTACGGGGATATTCGACCTGCACCCGGTAGGGAGCCGTGTCGGTCAACCAGCGCAAAATCCGAAAGCGTTTAACGCCCTGCACCAGAAACTGGCCTGACGCCTCACTACCGGGCGGACGATGCAGGCGCACCACGCAGCCAATGTCAGGAAACTGCCGTGGGCCAACCTTGTCAGGGCCCGGCTGGCCTACGTAGCTAAGCCCCAGCAGCCCATGCCCTTCTGCCGCAACCGCGCTCAACGTGGGCGCCCACTCCTTCGGGTTTATGGCGACCGGCTGCACCTGCCCCGGGAAAAACGGACGCTGAGGCACGGGAATCAAGTACAGCGTATCGGGAAGAATATCACTGGCGACCGCCGGAGCCTGCGATCCAAGCCCTTGTTCGTCAGGCGTGTTCTGCGCCAGTCTCTGAGCCTCGTCCATGCCTTCCTACCTACCTGCTTCAAATGTCGTCGCGATGCAACAGATATGGGCACGACCGGCCACATTTCAAGAGATTCACAGTGCGCCATTTTTCTGCAGCTAGCGCTGAGAGTATACTAGAAGACTACCACGGCCCCATGAGCCGCTAGACCGACACAGGAGTCCACAGTGCATATTGAACAGGCCACGACAGCCGAACTGCGCGCCCAGCTTGCCGACTTGCATGAGCAGTACGATGCGTTGGCGGCAAAACAACTGAATCTTGACCTCACGCGCGGCAAGCCAAGCGCGGCTCAGGTCGCGCTATCCGACACACTGGATGGCGTACTGGAAGGCCAATACCGTGCCGCTGATGGCACCGATGCACGCAATTATGGCGGCCTTGATGGCCTGCCAGAAGCCAGAGCGCTGTTTGCAGAGGTCTTGGGGACGGCACCCGAGGAAACACTGGTTGGCGGCAACAGCAGCCTTACACTGATGTATCAGGTCATGGATTTCGCCCTGCGCGAAGGCTTGCGCGGCGCCGAGTCCGCTTGGGGCAACAATGCCGAGGTCAAATTCCTCTGCCCCGTACCCGGCTACGACCGGCATTTCTCCGTCTGTGAGTACTTGGGTATTGAGATGATTCCGGTACGGTTGCTTGAATCGGGGCCAGACATGGACCAGGTGGAAGCCTTGGTTGCGGCAGACCCCAGCATCAAGGGCATCTGGTGTGTACCCCGGTTTTCGAACCCCACCGGCTGTGTTTATAGCGACGATACCGTCAAGCGCATGGCACAGCTGCCGCAGCAGGCCTCACCCCACTTCATTGTGATGTGGGACAACGCTTACGCTGTGCACGCGTTGCACAGCGGCGCACCCGCGCTGGCTAACATCAGCAGTTATGCTCGTGACTTTGGCACTATGGACGGCATTTTTCAGTTTGGCTCCACCTCGAAAATCACTTTTGCGGGAGCAGGCGTTGCCTTTGCGGGCAGCAGCGAACGCAACCTCGCAACCTTCAAGGCGCACCTTGCCTTCCAGACGATTGGGCCCGACAAGGTGAATCAGCTGCGCCACGTCCGTTTCCTGCAGGATGCAAAAAACCTGCAAGCACACATGAGCCGGCATGCGGCGCTGCTACAGCCGCGTTTTGACGCTGTGCTCAGCACATTGGAACAGGCACTCGGCGGCACAGGAATGGGCAGCTGGACGGCGCCCCAAGGGGGTTATTTTGTGTCCTTTGACTCGCGCCCCGGCCTCGCCTCCACCATTGTCGACTTGGCCGGGAAAGTGGGCGTAAAGCTGACCCCGGCGGGCGCCACCTTCCCCCACGGCAACGACCCTGAGGACAGCAACATACGCCTATCGCCGAGCTTTCCGGCTTTGGAGGATGTACAGGCCAGCGTCGATGTGTTCGTGCTGTGCGTGAAGATTGCGTCTATTAAACAGCGCCTGGACGGTTAAGAGCGCCATCGTCTGACATCCCGCGGCCCGCTGGGGCGGCGGGCGACCGGCTGCGGGCGACCGGCTTCGGGCGACCCGCTTCGGGCGACCCGCTGCGGGCCGCTAACTGCAGGCAGCTCTCCGCAGCCCGCGCGGCCCTTCGGAGAGATTAATCGTCGCTGTTTTGGTGGGGCTGCATGCCCGGTACCGGGAAGGTAGCGACGTTACTGCGCGAGCCTGGCGCCACTTCGGAAATTTTGCCGGTTCCTTCCTTATCCACTTCGTCGATGCGGATAATCGCCTGCAGAGGAATATAGCTGCGCTTGACCCCATTGAATTCATGCTTAAGCTTCTCTTCGCTGGGATCTACCAATATCTGCGAGCGCTCGCCGAACACAAATTCCTCGATTTCAATGAAGCCCCACATGTCGCTTTGGTAGATCTGGCGCGCAAACACCTCAAACACCTGGTTTGCGTTATGAAAAATCACCTTGTAAACAGGTTGGTTAGCCATGCAGTCCTCGTGGGGCGTTGCGCCAGGCGGCTCCGTTGGATGTGCGCGGAATCCGGGGGGCGGCAATGTTACCACTCCCACCACAAATTGCCACTACCCGTGGCGGCCGTCTGCTGGGCTTCCGCAGATCAACTCTGTATACTCGTCTGCCCTATCTGCAACAACCGGTAAGGTGCCCTGAGGGGCGCGCCGACGAGGCCCAGTGAGTAAAAAGCTATACATCAAGACCCATGGCTGCCAGATGAACGAGTATGACTCGGCGCGCATGCGCGATCTACTGCAGGACAGCCACGGTCTAACGCCAACGGACAACCCCGAGGAAGCTGATGTACTGCTACTGAACACCTGTTCAATTCGCGAAAAAGCGCAGGAAAAAGTCTTTCACCAGCTGGGCCGCTGGAAGCATCTGAAGCAGAAGAACCCCAACCTGATCATTGGCGTGGGCGGCTGTGTGGCCAGCCAGGAAGGGGCGGAAATCGGCAAGCGAGCACCTTACGTTGATCTTGTCTTTGGCCCTCAGACACTGCATCGGCTCCCGGAAATGATGGAGCAGCGCGGGCCGGGTGGAACGCTGATTGTCGACGTCAGTTTCCCCGAGATCGAGAAATTTGACCGCCTACCGGAGCCTAGCGTAGACGGCCCGACGGCATTTGTGTCGGTGATGGAAGGTTGCAGCAAATACTGCACCTTCTGCGTCGTGCCTTATACCCGCGGCGAAGAAGTCTCTCGGCCGGTGGATGACGTTATCGCCGAGGTGGCACACCTCGCCAGTGGCGGGGTGCGCGAAGTCAACCTGCTTGGGCAAAACGTGAACGCCTTCCGCGGTCCCAACCACCTTGGCGAGACAGTGGATTTTGCTGAACTGCTGCATCTGGTGGCACGCGTTCCGGGTATTGAGCGCATTCGCTACACCACATCGCATCCCGTTGAGTTCAGCGATGCTCTGATTGACGCCTATGCGGACATTCCGCAGTTGGTCAATCACCTGCACCTACCGGTACAAAGCGGCTCGGATCGCATTCTCATGGCGATGAAGCGCGGCCACACCGCGCTGGAGTACAAGTCAAAAATTCGTCGCCTGCGCCGTATCCGGCCTGACATCAGCATTTCCTCCGATTTCATTATCGGCTTCCCCGGTGAAACTGAAACCGACTTTGCCGCCACCATGAAGCTGGTCGAAGATATCGGGTTCGATACGTCTTTCAGCTTCGTGTATAGCGCACGCCCCGGCACACCCGCTGCGGAACTGCCTGACAGCACCGACGAAGAAACCAAGAAAAAGCGCCTGCAAATTCTCCAGGCGCGCATTCTGCAGGAAGCTCAGGCCATTAGCAGGCGCATGATCGGCACAGTGCAGCGAGTCCTGGTCACCGGAGTATCAAAGAAAGACCCTGGCGAATTGCAGGGGCGCACCGAAAACAACCGCGTGGTGAACTTCCACTGCAGCGACCTAAGCCTGATCGGACAATTTACCGAGCTTGCGATTGTCGATGCTCTGCCCAACTCGCTGCGCGGGCAAATGTCACAGGCACCTGCCTTGCACATGGTTGACTAGCCCGCCAAGCGGTATATCCTTAACCCTCAACACCCAATGCCCTAGCGGCCTGCGAGCGATTTGAACAGCGAATCTCCGACTTCCGAGTCGACACAGTCCAGCCTTACCCTGGAACCAAATGACACTCGCCATCTGGCCATGCTCTGCGGCCAGTTTGACGGCCATTTGCGTCAGATAGAGTCCCGTTTGGGCGTGACGATTGCCGCGCGCGGCAACCAATTTGTGCTCAATGGCCCCGAGGAGGCCGTGACTGCCTGCCGACGGCTGCTGCAAAGCCTGTATGCGGAAGTCTGCGTGGGCGTTGGCCTAAGCCCCGAGTCACTGCACCTGCAGCTGCAAGAGGCGGGGTTGGAAGCGTTGAAAGACGAACCCGGCGACGCGCCCATTGAAGCAATTCAGGTCATTCGCACCAAACGCACCTCGGTTAAGCCTCGCGGCAAAAACCAGCAAGGCTATGTGCGGATCATTAAACAGCACGATATCAACTTTGGTATTGGCCCGGCAGGCACCGGCAAAACCTTCCTCGCTGTCGCCTGCGCCGTGGAAGCCCTGCTTGAGGAGCGCGTGCGCCGCATTTTGCTGGTGCGCCCCGCGGTTGAGGCCGGCGAAAAGCTGGGCTTTTTACCGGGCGATCTAAGCCAGAAAATAGACCCTTACCTGCGGCCTCTCTACGATGCGCTGTACGAAATGCTCGGCTTTGAAACGGTCAATAAATTCATTGAACGCAATATCATTGAAGTGGCACCGCTGGCTTTCATGCGCGGCCGCACGCTGAACAACTCGTTTATTATCTTGGATGAAGCGCAGAACACCACCCGTGAACAGATGAAAATGTTCCTGACTCGCATCGGTTTCGGGTCCACGGCGGTTATCACCGGCGATGCCACTCAAATCGACCTGCCTAAAGGCGTGCCCTCGGGACTGACGCATGCCAGCAATATCCTCGCAGATGTGGAAGGCATTGGCTTCACCTGGTTTGGCAACAAGGACGTTGTGCGCCACCCGATGGTGCAACGTATTGTCGAAGCCTATGACGCGTTTGAGGAAAGAGCGGCGCCGCTCGACAAGACCCGGCCATGAACAGCCATATTGACATCCAAACCGCCTGCACCGAGCCGGCACCCGAGGAAGACGACTTACGAAGCTGGCTGGAGGCGGCCCTGCAGGGACGCACCAGCAATAGCACACCTGAACTGTGCTTGCGCTTGGTTGGCGAAGAAGAAATGGCCACGCTTAATCAAACCTACCGCGGCAAAAGCGGCTCCACGAATGTTTTGTCCTTCCCCGCCGATCTCCCGGCAAGCCTTGGGCTTGCAATCCTGGGTGACATTGTTATCTGCGCACCTGTTGTCGCCCGTGAAGCAGCGGAACAAGGCAAAAGCGCAACAGCGCATTGGGCGCATATGGCCGTTCACGGGGCGCTGCATCTGCTCGGCTACGACCACGTGTCCGCCGCTGATGCCGCCATTATGGAGCCCCTGGAAACGGCCATTCTGGCCACGCTTGATTTCCCCTGCCCCTACCCAGACCCTGTCTCCGAGGAGCCCGTTACCCCATGAGCGAAGACCGATTTAGCAGCGAGCCTGGAGACCGGTCCTGGCTCGAGAAAATCGCCTTATTATTCTCCTCCGAGCCCAATAATCGCCGTGATCTCGAGGGCGTGCTGGCCATAGCCGCCGAGAACGAGGTCATCGACCAGGATGCTCGCAGCATCATGGAAGGTGCGATGAAGGTTAGCGACATGCAAGCCCGCGACATCATGATCCCGCGCGCGCAGATGGTGGTGATCAAGGCTGACTGCACGCTGCAGGAAATTCTGCCGCAAATCATCCGCTCCGCACATTCACGCTACCCGGTGGTGGGTGAAACCCCCGATGACATTCAGGGCATTTTATTAGCCAAGGACCTGTTGCCGGAAATCCTCAGCAAGGATCACGGCGCGTTCAGTATGGAAGCCTTGCTGCGCCCTACCGTCGTGGTCCCGGAGAGCAAACGCCTGAACGTACTGCTGCGTGAATTCCGCGAAAACCGTAACCACATGGCGATTGTGATCGACGAATACGGCGGCGTCGCAGGCTTGGTGACCATCGAGGACGTGCTGGAAGAAATTGTCGGTGATATCGAAGATGAAACCGATGTCGACGAAGACCACTTTATTCGCACCATCGGCGAAG
>JANQUV010000103.1:0-1622 GCA_030730585.1 Haliea sp. | reverse complement strand
ATCGAAGATGAAACCGATGTCGACGAAGACCACTTTATTCGCACCATCGGCGAAGGCGACTATTTCATCAAGGCGCTGACGCCCATCGAAGACTTCAACGAACACTTTCGCACGACGTTCAGTGACGAAGAATTCGACACCATAGGTGGCCTGGTCATACAAGCTTTCGGGCACATGCCCGAGCGTAACGAAGTGACCTGCATACAGAACTTTGAGTTCAAGGTGATTAACGCAGACCAACGCAAAATCCACAGCCTGCGTATGCGGCCACTGGAAAGCTGACCCGTGCCGCGACAAGGGTTGCACCCCGCCTGGGTGGCGCTGTTAGCACTGCTGGCAGGGGCCTTGGTAACGCTGTCACTGGCGCCCTTCGACCTGTGGCCAGCGGGCATTGCCAGCTGCGCGCTCTACTGTTACCTGCTAAGCACCTGCAGCCCGCGCCAAGCGCTGTGGCGAGGGTGGCTGTTTGGGCTTGGCATGTTCGGCAGCGGGGTGTCCTGGGTTTACGTCAGCATCCATGTTTACGGCTATGCCAGCGTACCTCTGGCCGCTTTCCTCACCGCGTTGTTTTGCGCCGGCCTGGCACTGCTACACAGCCTGTTCGCCGTGTGCTATGTGCGCTGGGTGCGGCCACTGCCGGGCGGCATGCTGGCAGGCTTCGGCGCGCTCTGGGTGCTTTTTGAATGGCTGCGCAGCTGGCTATTGACCGGCTTTCCCTGGCTCTATCTGGGTTACGCCCATCTAGACACCTGGCTGGCAGGTTGGGCTCCAGTCGTTGGCGTGTACGGGCTCTCCTTTGCTGTGGCTGTCACCGGCTGCTGCTTGTTCCTGGCCTGGCGGAATCACAAATCTGCAGGGCTACTTACCTACGCCACCGTGCTCGGCATAGTGTGGCTTGGCGGACGCACACTCACCACTATGGAGTGGGTGGTACCGGCCACGGAACAACCCCTGAGCGTCGCCCTCTATCAGCCCAATATCCCGCAAGCACTAAAATGGCAACCCAGCCAATATCCACTGATCCTCTCCCAGTACGACCGCGCACTGCCCGAGCAACAAGGGCATGACATCGTATTGTGGCCAGAATCCGCCCTGCCGCGTTTCTACCAACAAGCACAAGATTATCTAGACCCCGTTGCAGACCAGTTTGCGCGCGACGAGACGACACTGATTACCGGCATACCCTGGCGCGAAGCGCGTGGCGCAGAATACTTCAACAGCATTGTTGCACTCGGCGCGGGGACTGGCGTTTACCACAAACAAAGACTGGTACCGTTTGGCGAGTACGTTCCGCTAGAGCAGTGGCTACGCGGGCTCATCGAGTTTTTTGACATGCCCATGTCGAGTTTTTCTGCAGGCCCCGAGGGCCAGGGCCTGCTGCTGGCCAGCGGCTTCAGGATTGCACCCTTTATCTGCTACGAAGTCGTCTACCCAGACCTGGTTGCACAAGGCGCGCGCAACGCCGACTTGCTGGTTACCATCAGCAACGACAGCTGGTTCGGTGCTTCCATTGGGCCACTGCAGCACCTGCAAATGGCGCGCATGCGCGCACTGGAGACCGGCCGCTATCTGCTGCGGGGAACCAACAACGGCATATCCGCCATCATTGATCATCAAGGCAC
>JANQUV010000102.1 GCA_030730585.1 Haliea sp. | reverse complement strand
CTGCGACTGGGGCCATGTGCTCCCAAATGCATAAACACCGCCCGGTGACGACGCCGAATGCCCGGAAACCCCCTTTCTGCAAGCTCCGCGTCCAATCGATGCTGGAAATCGTCCAGCGCCAACATCAGCGCCATACCCAGCTCATGCTTACCGTACTTGGCCATTGCAAAAGCCCATTGTACTCAGTTACTCTCATTATCAGTTTAACTGACTAATTATAGAGATCAAGCGATGTTCCAGGTTTTCGCCACGACTCCGGAAAACATGAGCCCCGGTGAAATCGGCGCGCACGCAGCGAGGGCAGAAGCCATAGGCTTTAATGGCCTTCTCGTACCCGACGCCATCCACGATGGCCTGCTGCTTGCCGCTCTGGCGCTGAATGCGACGAAGAAGCTGATCGTGGGCACTGGTGTGCTCGTTGCTTTCCCGCGCAGCCCGATGACAGTAGCGATCGCTAGCTGGGACCTGCAAAGAATGTCCAGTGGGCGTTTTGAGCTGGGGCTGGGAACACAGGTAAAGAGCAATATAGAGCAGCGCTACTCCTCGCGCTGGGACTCGCCCGTTCCACAATTACGCGAATATGTGCAGTCGCTGAAGGCTATTTTTCACAGTTTCCAAACAGGGGAGCGCCTAAACTTCCAGGGGGAGCATTACGCGTTCACCAAACTCCAACCATTTTTCAACCCAGGGCCTATTGAACACCCCGATATTCCAGTCCTGTGCGGCGCAGTGGGCCCAGCCATGACCCGCATGGTGGGAAAAATTGCTGACGGCATGATTACACACCCAACCAATACCACCCCGGAGTTTATCAAAGGAGTCTGTTTGCCGCGTTTACAAGGCGGCTTTGAGCTGGCAAACCGCGATAGCAGTGAATTTAAATTCATTCTCGGCCCGCTCAGTGCAACCGGCAAAAATGACGAAAGTGTCGCCGCGGAATGGGAAAAACAGCGCAACCTGTTGGGTTTTCTTTACTCTACACCGGCCTACTGGCCAAGCCTGGAATTGTTTGGCTGGCAGGACAAAGGCCAACAGCTACTCGACATGACCCGCAGTGGGGAATGGCACAAAATGGCGGACATCGTAACCGACGACATGCTGACCAGGTTTGTGCCACGCGGCACCTACGAGACCATCGCACATCAATACCAAGAACGCTACGCAGGCCTTACACAACGAATCACCTTCCCGATGCCAGCTGATGAGGCAGATGATGCATTGGCAGCGAAAGCCATTCGTCAGTTACAGCAGTGACTCCACCCGAGCTGGGCACACAGGAACGCGAAACAGCGCGCAGACCGGGCCGAACACCCGCTCAACTCAGGTGTATATCCTCCGGGCAGATATCCTGCCCGAATAACGATAAGCAAACCGGGTTAGCTGGCGGGCTGCTCTGCAGCGACGCAGTCGCGCAGGGTGCGCTCACCCAATTGGGCACCGACTGCGTCGTCGATACCTACAAGCAGGGAGTCGATGGCCTCTACCGATGTCACCCTGCACTCCATCAACGCCTGTTCTTCGTTCGGGCTGCGAATGCTGCGCAGCAACTGGGCCATGGTCAAGGTTGCCGGGTCGCGAGCCACCAGGTACTCAGGAGGCTCGCTGCTGGTCTCTACCAGCAAGTCGCGGCTCGCCAGCAGCTCAATCGCCTCTGCGACACGATCAGGCGGCACCTGCAAGGTGTCAGCTAACTTATCAATGGTCAGAGGCGGTGCTTTGTTCACAAAAGAGCGCGCAATCTGGAAAATCACCAACAGGGTAAGCTGCTCGCGAAAACGTCCGCTCAAGGGTACGCGCTGATCGGAGAGCCGAATGCGTTCCGGGTATTGATGATAGAACGCCACCTGCGCTCCAACCAACAAGATCAGCCAACTCACATACAGCCAAATCATGAACATGATCAAAATAGCGAAGCCAGAATAAATAGCGGCGTACTTCGTGGAGCCGGCAGCAAATTCGGCGAAAGCCAAGCCAGAAGCCTGCCACAGCGTACCGCCCACCAAGCCGCCTACCAAGGCCGAGGTGAATTGGACGCGCGTATTAGGCACAAACACATAGGCAAACGTGAATGCCAAAATCACCAGCAACAGGGGCAGCAAACGTGACGTCAGCACCAGCAAGCTGCCAAAGGGCTCTATGTCCATGACGGACTGCATAACGCCACTATTCATCATGGAAGCGGTAAGCCCCATGGCGGAAAACACCAGTACCGGCCCCACCATGATCACGCTGAGGTAGTCACTGAAGCGGCGCGATATTGAGCGCGAAGACTTGGCGCGCCACACGTGATTGAAGGACACTTCAACCTTTTGAATCAGCGACACTACGGTGTAAAGCAGCAGCGCGAGGCCCAGTGAACCAAGCACTCCCACTTTCATGTTTTCGACGAAATCCAGCAGCTTAAGCACAATTTCATCGCCCTGCTCCCCCAACGGGGCCACGAGGTTATACAGCAGCGGTTCAATCTGGTTGTGCACCCCAAAAGCCTTGAGCACCGAGAAGCTCACTGCCAACAGAGGCACGATAGACAGCAGCGTGGTGTATACGAGGCTCATAGCGCGCAGCGTAAGCTGCCCCTGAGACACTTCACGCACCAGTACAAACAGGAAACGGATGGCTTTGTAGGCCCAGCGCAGCGGGCTGGACAATTGCTTGAGGTCTGCCCGCCACAATTCGTTAAGCATGAAGGCTTGAACTGCGCCGTATATCCCCGCTGGGCTTTGCATGAAACCCCCTCCCAAACCAAAACCGGAATACATCATAGCGCAAAATGAAAAAACGCGGACGTGGGCCGGGCCGGTGATTTCGGCTATCCTACGGCCCGGATTCTCTCAGCCGCTCAAACTCAAGGAAATAACACATGATTGGATACATCACGATTGGCGTCAACGACCTTGCCAAAGCCAAAGCATTTTACTCTGAATTGCTGGCGGACCTGGGCGCCAAGGTCACCATAGAAATGGACCGAATCGTATTCTTTGGCAGCAGCATGGATCAGCCGATGCTGGCGGTGTGCGTGCCCTACAACGGCGACGCGCCCAATCCTGGCAACGGCAATATGTTTGCCATTACTGGCGGCAGCAAGCAAAACGTCGACGAGCTCTACCATAAGGCGATTGAACTGGGTGCCAGCTGCGATGGCGAGCCAGGCCAACGTATTCCCGATATGTTCTATGGCGCCTATGTGCGCGACCCTGACGGCAACAAGATGGCGTTCTACGTGTTTGGTTAGATTGGGCCAGGCTTAGCCGTATTGAGCACCTGGCATATTGCATACCTCAAACAAGGTATGCAGCACCCTCATGGTCAGTCGTACCCTTTTCTTGCGCAAAACACTGTACAAAACTGATTATTAAACCCAGAGGTATTTCGATGTACGCACGCAAACCCATTACCGTTCTCGTTGCCGCATGTATCAGCGCTGGCAGCGCCAACCTGATGGCCCAAGGCCTGGAGGAAGTGGTCGTTACTGCGCAAAAGCGCGAGCAAACACTGCAGGACGCGCCTATTTCTATCGCGGCATTTAATGCCGACCAGCTTGAGCAGAAGGGCGTTTACAGCATCGACGACTTGGGAACCTCGGTACCGAACGTCAAAATTACCCGCTCGCCCGCCAACACCTCGGCGGCCACCATAGCGATTCGCGGCTCTGCCACAATCAACCCCGCCATTACCTGGGAGCCCACCGTGGGCATTTACCTGGATGGCGTTTTTATTGGTAAAAACGTTGGCGGTATTTTTGACGTTGCCGAGCTGGAACGTGTTGAGATGCTGCGCGGCCCACAGGGCACCCTATACGGTAAAAACACTGTCGGTGGCGCCGTCAACCTGATTACCAGTAAACCCACTGGAGAGCTGGGCGGCAAGCTGCGCGCGGGCATCGGCAATTATTCCCTCAGCACTATCTACGGTACCCTTGACCTCCCCGCCTTCGACCTGGGCGGCGCTGGACAGGTAATGGCCAAGGTAACCGGCTCCGTCCGTGAGCGTGATGGCCTCTACGACAACGTGAACGACCCCTTTGGCAACCCCTTGGCCAACCCGGTTCTAATCAACGAATTTAACAATATCGACAACACCGTTGGCCGCTACGACATCCTGTGGCAAGCCACTGACCGCCTCGAGCTGCGTTACACCTGGGACTACAGCGACCTGGATCTGGCTCCCTCAAAAAATCAACTCACCTATCTCGAGCCTAACGACCCCGCAGGCGTTAACGCACTGCTCGCACCCTACGTCACCGGAGAAAACGAGAACAGCAACTCTGCAAGCCTGGATCAGGCCAAGTTCGAGCGCTCGAAATCCATCTCCCAGTCGCTGTTCGTCGACTACGATGCCGGCACTTGGGGCCCTCTGGGCGACGTGACCTTGCGCTACATCGGCAACGACCGCTCATTGGACTGGGATGACGACATCGACATAGATGGTTCACCAGTCAACCTGTTCACCTCAGCACGCTTTATCGATTACGAGCAGGCCTCGCATGAAGTGCAGATGATTGGTAGCACTGATCGCACGAACTATGTATTCGGCGTCTACTACTTTGAAGAAGAAGCCGACGTCTTCAACCCTATCAGCTTCTTCGGTGCCTTTGGCGCACCTGTCTCCAACAACCGCTACGGCTTTGACAACGATTCAATCGCTGTTTTTGGCCAGGTGGAGTGGCGCCCTGAAGCGGCGATGTTTCAGGATCGGCTAACGCTCACCTTGGGCGCTCGCTGGACCGAGGAAACCAAAGATACCTACATCGACCACCCGAACGACGTGGATGCATTAGGCAATCCTGCCCCGTTCTCCGGCCAAGCGAAGGATACTTTTGACAACGTCTCGCCCACCTTCGTGGCTGCCTGGGATGCCAGTGACAACGTAAACGTTTACGGCAAAATTGCTAATGGCTGGAAGGCTGGCGGCTTCAACGGCGAAGCGCCTTTCGAAGCAGCTTTTACTACGCCCTACGATGCTGAGGAGATCTTGTCTTACGAGCTGGGCATCAAGTCCCGCTGGAAAGATAACCGCCTGCAGTTGAACGGCGCCTACTTCTACAATGAATCCACCGACATGCAAATGTCGATTTTCGTTGCCGGCAGCAGCGCCGCGTCAATCGTGCAAAACGCCGGTGAAGCGACTATACAGGGCTTCGAAGTCGAACTGGTGGCTCTGCCGATGCCTGAACTGGAGTTGGCAGCGAGCTATGGCTACCTGGAAACCGCCTACAACGAGTTCATCGAAAACGGCGTAGACGTAAAAGACCAGAAAGACTTCCCGTACGCGCCGCGCAACAGTGCCAGCCTTTCGGCGGAGTACGGCATTGCGGCAGGCAGCTGGGGTGACTTGACCGCGCGCCTCGATTACGAGTTCGTGGACCGCCACGTGCCTTATATCGAGCCGAGCCAGAACGCCACGTCAGAAGTACGCCCCTATGGGTTGATAAATGGCCGCATCACGCTGAGCAATGTTCAGATTGCAGACGGCCATGCACTCAAGTTTGCGCTTTGGGGTAAAAACCTGGCGGGTAAAGACTACCGCATCAACACCATCCCCTTCGGCATCTGGACCGCCAGTTACTATGGCGACCCACGCACTTACGGTATCGAAGCAACCTACGAGTTCTAAGCAAACCCCTCTACAATGGCGCCTGCGGGCGCCATTTTTTTGTGCGTCTAATGCGCCAACCTCGCAAGGAGTTGCTTATGACCCCCGAAATGGAACAACAGCTGCAAACGCTGCTCGACAAGCAGGCGATCATGGAACTGATCAACGCCTACTGCAACGCAGCAGACCGGCACGACAACGAAAAATTCCGCTCGCTGTACCATGAAGATGCGATTGACGACCACGGCTCGTTTTTCAAAGGGCTGGCCATGGAATTCATCGACACGCTGCCGGATATTCAAGCCAACATGGAAATCCTGCATCACAACGTTACCACCGTAAATATCAAGCTGGACGGTAACCGTGCCGAAGGTGAAGTGTACATTCTGGCATTTCACAAAATTCGCACCGACGAAGGGCCCATTGACTTGCTGATTGGCGGCCGCTATTTCGACCGTTACGAAAAACGCAACGGCGTATGGAAATTCACCTACCGCGCGGTAGACGCAGACTGGGCACACCTGCACCAGCCTTCACTGGTCAACCTGAAAAATCCGATCATAGACGGCGCGCATATTGGCCAAGCAGGCCAGCAAGACCCGTCCTACTCCATATTCGAACTGTTACAATGGGGCAAACGTTAATCGCAGCCAATGCAACGCACATTATTTAAGGATTCATGTGAATAAATCGGAACGCCTCAAAAACGCTAACGCACATATCCCACCTTGCTTGCAGGTCCTGCACGGCAAACTGTTGGATTTTGACGCCAGCGAGGGTACCGCGGAAATGCAGTTTGATGTGAGCGAACAGTTCTGCCACTCAATTAATGTAGTGCAAGGTGGCAACGTCACAGTCATGCTGGATGCGGCCATGTCGCATGCACTGTTCATGCAACAAGCCGATGTGGCCGCATTGCCGACGCTGGAACTCAAGGTCAGTTTTCTGGAGCCAACGCTTGCCGGGCGCATTACCGCCAAGGGCCGAGTAATCAAGTGCGGAAAGAGCATCGCATTTCTCGAAGGAACATTGATTAACACGGCCGGCCAACTGGCCGCCGTCGCCACTGCCACCGCGAAAGTGGTGCGTCGAAAGCAGGATTAACCATGGTGCCTACGCGTTCCTTGACTACCCTCATCGCCCTTGTTGCGGCTGCCAGCCTGCCCGTGCTGGCCGACGAACACACCGAATGGCGCAGTTACGGGGGTGACGCGGGCAATAGCCACTATTCCAGTTTGCAGCAGATCAACCGCAGCAACGTAGGCGAACTCACTCTGGCCTGGCGCTACGCAAGCGCTGCTGGACAGCCGCTGCCCCACAGTTCCGAACTGCAAGTCAACCCGATTGTGGTGGATGGCGTACTTTACGGGCGCAACCCGCTGTACAACGTGTTCGCCGTTGATGCCGCCAGCGGGCGTGAACTGTGGGTGCACACGCCGGCACAGGAACACGCGGGCATGTCGAACATGCGCGGTGTCACCTACTGGCAAGAGGAAGATGATCGGCGCATTTTATTCACCACCGGCCACTATCTCATGGCTCTCGATGCCGCGACGGGCAAACTGATCAGCAGCTTTGGCGACCAAGGGCGCGTGGACTTGCGTGAAGGACTGGGCCGCAAGCCGGAGCAGGTCAGTATCAATTCGCCCTCCCCCGGGGTGATCTTTGAAAACCTTATCATCATGGGTTCAGCGGTCACCGAAACGGCGGGGTCGGCACCCGGAGACATCCGCGCCTACGACGTGCGCAGCGGAAAAATCGCCTGGACCTTCCGCACAATTCCCGCGGCCGGCGAGTTCGGCGCCGACACCTGGCCTGCAGGCGCCCGCGACACCAGTGGCGGCGCCAATGCCTGGGCGGGCATGAGCGTTGATGCTGAGCGCGCGCTGGTGTACGTACCCACCGGCTCACCGGCACCCGATTTCGACGGCTCGGCGCGTGCTGGCGACAACCTGTTTGGCAATACGCTGTTGGCACTCGACGCTCGTACCGGCAAGCGCCGCTGGCACTTTCAGACCGTACGCCACGACCTCTGGGACCGCGATCTGAGTTCAGCCCCTACGCTGGTCACGGTCACTGAAGACGGCAAATCGCGTGACCTGGTCGCGCAAGCCGCCAAAGAAGGTGTGGTCTATCTGTTTGACCGTGAGAGCGGTGAGCCGGTATTTCCTATTGCAGAAGTGAGTGTCCCCAAGTCAGACATACCCGGCGTGTACAGCGCAGCCACACAACCGCGTGTGACGCTCCCCGAGCCGTTTGCGCGCCAGCATATGACGGCGGAGGACCTCACCGACCTCTCGCCTGAAGCCAACGCCGCAGCACTCAAGGTGTGGGAGGAAGCGCACGAACTGGCTTACCTGCGGCCCACCGGTTTGCGCAAAACGATTTTGCTGCCCGGTTTCTACGGCGGCGCCAACTGGGGGGGCGGCGCTTTTGACCCGGAAAGCAACCTGTACTATATCAATGCCACCAACGCGCCGAATATTCTGCAAATGGAGGCGGTAGAAGTCACCCCCGGCTCCACTATGGGGGTCGGCGAGTTTCTGTTTCGCCAGCAATGCTCGGGCTGCCATGGCGTGAACCTGGAAGGCTTTTACCCTTACGCGCCTGCGCTCACCGGCGTGCAGGAGCGCATTTCCAAACGGCAAGCCACTGACGTGGTCACCGCCGGCAAAGGCCGCATGATGCCATTTGGGCACCTCTCACGGCACGAACGAGACGCCGTGGTGGATTACCTGTTCGCCTACAGTGCGGGAGAGCTTGGCAGCGCCGAAAATGACCCACAGACCGAAAAGGAAATCGTGCATGTGTTTGGCGGCTACCGCGACTTCGTTGACGCTGAATACTACCCTGCCATCAAGCCACCGTGGGGCACCTTGACCGCTATCGATTTTGTCTCGGGTAAAATTCGCTGGCAGATTCCACTGGGTGAATACGCGGCGCTCACCAAGCGCGGCATTGCCCCAACAGGAACACGCAATTTTGGCGGACCGGTAGTGACAGCCGGCGGCCTGTTGATTATTGCAGCTACTTCAGACGAGAAGCTGCGTATCTTTGACAAGGACGATGGACGCTTGCTGTGGGAATACCAGTTGCCCGCGGGCGGCTATGCTACCCCGTCTACTTACACCCTTGGTGGGCGCCAGTACATTGTGATCACCGCCAGTGGCGGCAAACTGGGCACACCTACCGGCGATGAATATCTCGCCTTCGCACTGCCTCTCGCCGCCACGGACTGAGCCATAGAGGCAGGCCACATGGCTGGGATGAGCTGGATGAGCTGGATGACCTGGATGACCGGGTCATTCCGCCGGCGACATCATCCTTGCCAGTGATCTGGCCCCGGGCCCAGTACCGCGTAGGAACCAATGTGGCCTCGGTTCAGCTTGCTGCGATGTTGCAGCAACCAGCGTCCGTCAACTCGCTGCCACTGATCATGGTAATCACCCAGTGTGGAGAAGGTTTGGCCCTCGGTGTCACCGCTGCCCAGGTGCATGTCGCTGACGTACGCACGGCTGCGCGCGCTATCACCCTCAACCTCAATCAGCACATTACCCAACAGATGCTGGGTGGTGCCGCAGGCATCAAGAAACGAGCGCAGAAGAGCAACAATGGCGTCCGCACCGGCCAAATCCCCCGTCCCTAAATCGGCAGTCACATCATGGGTAAACAGCTTGCGCAGGCCGGGCCAATCGCGGCCGTCCATGGCGCGCGCTACGGCAACCAGGTTGCGATAGATAGCGCGTTCGGCAAGCAATACCTCAAGCGTGTCTTCACTCATCAGCTAGCCTCTATGGGCAGCAGTGCCGCCCTTATGTTGTCGGCCATCTGCAGCAGTGCAGCGCGGCGCGGCATACCCAGCAGCACGTCAAACATGGCGCGGTTTTGCTCGCCCACCACATAGACCGGGCCGCTGCGCAGGTTATCCAAAGACAGCACAGCAACCTCGCGGGGCGACATCATGCCTTCCAGTGTTGAGGAATCAATGCCCTGCAGCGCATGAGCTTCAGTATCGGTACTGCCTGGGCATACCGCCAGCACGTCGAGGCCGGCAGGCTGCAGTTCGCCCCACAAGGACTCACCCAGGCTATTGGTAAACGCTTTGCTGGCGGCGTAAGCGGCAGAAAATGGAATGCCCATCAGGCCTTCTATTGAGCTGGTTAACACAATGGCACCGCGGCCCCGGCTGAGCAGCCCGGGCAGGAAACGGTGCGTAAGCTGTAAATGCGCGCCACAGTTAACCTGCAGCATCGCCGTCATGTGCGCCGGGTCATTAGCCTGATGAGGTCCCTTCAACCCAAAGCCGGCATTGCTAACCAGCAGGCCTATGTCCATACCATCTGCCGCTTTCGCGATAAGGTCTGCCGCTGCTGGATCAGCCAAATCAGCCGCACACACCGTCACATTCACTCCGTGGGCGGCCTGAAGATCAGTCGCCAGCTGCTGCAATCGATCCGCGCGGCGCGCAACCAGCAGCAGGTTCAAGCCGCGCTCAGCCAGCTCCCGTGCAAAAGCATCGCCAATCCCGGATGAGGCGCCCGTGACCAGCGCAGCAGGGCCGTAGTGCGCGAGAAATTCGTCGCCCTTCATGTATTGGACTCCCGGTAATCTGCCTGCGCTGCCGTCGATGGCGGCAGCGTCAGTTGTTGTATCTGATGGCGTAACCAGGCGCTAAGCCAGAAATTTTCACTCTTCTCCAACAGCGCCGTGTGAGCACGCCGAGACAGTGCACGAGCCGGCTCGTGATCCGGTACGCAAGCGAGCACAATATCCAGCAGATGCAACGCTTGCTCCGTGTGTTGAGCCAGTAACTTTTGCTCTGCCCGAGCCACCAGCGGCTCGACTCCGCCCGCCAGTTCAACCAGGTCAGCATTGACCGCCGAGGCCGGCACAGCATACAGTTCTGTGGTCGAGCTGTGATGAAACCAGCCGGCGTAGTTCTCCCAAATAGCGCGCACACTCCATGCCACCTTGCCATAGCCCTCACCCACCTCAAGCTCGGGGGGCAACACCACCTCAGCCATCAAGGTGTGCACGGTTTTGCCGGCGTTCATACCCTCAACAACTGCGTCATGCACAAACAGAATGGCATCGCGCAGCACGCTCAGTTCTTGCTGAATGAGCGCAGCACCTGCAACCGGACCGTGGTGCCCGTACAAAATCAGTTCCGGCTCCAGTGCGCGTACAGTTTCAGCGGCTGCGGCGCACACCAGCGCATCGCGGTAGCGATCGCCGCGGATGGTAACCAGGTTAGGGAAGTGGCCAAACGGGCAGCCAAACAGGTTACCGGTCAGGCAAATTTTATGTTGCGGCAGCCACACAATCAGTGAATCGTTGGTTTCCGCGCCGGGCACCGCGATCAACTCAACCTGAAGGCCACCGTGGACAAAAGCATGAAGACCCTCAAACAACAGGTCTGCCTGTGGCACGTCCTGCGCGGGAAAAACGCTATAATCCTGCTGCGCATAGTAGGCAAAAGTATCTTGAAATTTACCGGCGAAGGCGAAGGCTGAGCGGCTGCCGCGAAAGGTATGCAGGCGGCCATCATAGGCCTGATGCTCTGGGTTACCCGCCTGCGCAATCACCTGCAACCCGGGGTATTGTTCGCGCAACCATGCCGTGCCGCCTACGTGGTCAACATGTCCTTGAGTAAAAATCAGGTGCGTCACAGGCTCATGGGTAAAGGCGGCGTAGCTTTGTTGAATGACCGGTGCTTCAAAGCCCATGCCGGCATTAATCTGAATATTACCAGCCGGCGTTTGCAACAAATAACTGTTGGAGAACGCTTCGCACTGCAGCACAAAATCATTAATACGCAGCGCCTTGAAACGCGCCGCATTCGGCTCAACAGGCCGCGATTTGTAGAGTGGTTCACCCGTTCGCTTCATGCATCCGCCCTTTTTATTGTTCACTGTGTTTTCCCTGGAGATCACCCGGCGCCGGCAATGTGCAGGGCTTTGGTGGAGCAACTCACGACGCTAACGGGGGAGATAAAACTGTTCGTACCAGCGGCGCAGCTTGTTGATAGGTCCGTCTCCATCGCAGAGCACCGGATCTGGCCGGTAAACCTTGTCTTTCCAGATCTCAACATCTTGGCCAAACGCAGCATGGGCACCTATCGCATACTGATCTGCAAATTCCTTCGGCACCGGCTCCCCGTCAAGCCCGCTCACGATAACCGCGCTGCACAGGTCGACATGCGTTTCATCCACCGGCGTGTGATAGTTCACCCACCAGCTGCGGTAATCCACGCCGCCGCCACGCGACTCAGTGTAATAATACATGATCGACGGGCCGTGATAGGTAGCGTCCCCCCAGGCGTCAGAGGGGTTCGCTGCGCTTTGCAGCCGCATGGCTTCCATATCGAAGGGCAGCCCGGGTGGAATAACACTGCGTGCTGCTGCGGTTTGCTGCACTTTAGATATTTGCGTTACCGTGCGTTCACTAAAGCGATTCTCGAACGCAAGCACCTCCCCGCCATGCACGTGAGGGAAGTGCGCGATATCGACAATGTTTTCAATCACATCGCAGGGCTGCGCCCGAATGCGCGAGCGATGGAACTGCCAATCACCCCAGCCTTGCTCACCCGTGCCCCACTCGGCAATCCTGGGCAAGTAGTCCTCTGGCGCGCCGTTTTCAGGGTCGTACCACAAGGCAATAAAGCCGTTTTCCTCGACCACAGGCCAGCCACGCAGTGCGTGGCGTGCGCGTTCAGGAATGCGTGTGGCATAGGGAATATCAACACACTCCCCATCAGCGGCAAAGGTCCAGCCGTGAAAAGGACACGCCAGCGTGTCACCGATAATCCGGCCACCGTCACTGGCCAGGTGCGCGCCCAAATGTGGGCAGTGTGCGTCAAGCACGGCGGCGGTGCCTGACTCCCCGCGAAACAATACAAGGTCGAGGCCGAAATAATGCAAGCGTTGCACCGCTCCGGCCGCCAGCTCACTGGAGAAAGCCACAATGTGCCAACCTCGGGCATAGCGCCCTGGCTCTAAAAATGCATAACGATAATCACTCACTAGCAGCACCCTCTTCAGTGAATGCATGTTGAGCCGCGAGGTACGCAAAAGTCATTGCCGACCCGATGGTTGCTCCGGCGCCGGGGTAGGTGTCACCCATTACAGCAGCACTGGTGTTTCCAGCCGCGTATAGCCCGGGAATAACTGCACCAGATTCCTCTAACACACGCGCGTGCTCATCGCACAGCAGTCCGCCCTTGGTGTCCAAGTCCCCCGCGTCACAGCGCAACGCATAGTAAGGCGCGGTCTCCAACGGCCCGAGAGAAGGGTTCGGCAGCACCTTGGGATCGGCGTAGTAGCGGTCGTGTTCGGTATCACCGCGGCCATAATCCGGGTCACGCCCCTCGCGCGCGTGACGATTAAAACGCTCCACCGTGGCCGCGAGGCCCGCCGCATCAATGTCCAAAGCGGCTGCGAGTGCTTCCAGCGATTCTGCGCGAGTCAGTAAACCGGAGCTAAACAGATCTTCAGGGAGTTGCCCGTCACCGACCATCTTGCCGGGTTTTATATGCCCAACCGGATACTGCTGGCGATAGCGCGCGTCAAACACCAGATAACAAGGTACTGCACCTTCCCCACGCAATTCGGAAGCATATTGGTCTTTCACAACGTCTTCGTAAGGCTGAGCCTCGTTGGTGAAGCGCAAGCCTTTCTTGTTGACCATAATGGAGCCGGGATAGGCCTTACCTGCAATCAGCGCCAGCACAGGCCCCTTCGGCATGCGATAAGTAGGCGACCACCAGGCACTGCCCATAAAACCCAGCGCAGCACCGAGTTCTTGCCCCAAGCGAATGCCGTCGCCCGTCGCCCCCGGTGCAGCGGCGGTCCATTCGGACCCGATAGGTGCCTGCTGATACGTCCTGCGCATCTCCGCGTTATGTGAGAAGCCACCGGTTGCCAGCAGTACACCGCGCCGCGCGTGAATACGTTGAGCTACACCGTCCCGCGTGACTACCGCGCCTATCACGCGACCGTTGTCGACCAGCAGTTCACTCACCGGCGCGTTCAACCACAAGGGGATATCACGATCCATCAACGAACGACGCAGCCTCGCCACCAGGCCGGCTCCCAGCGTTACGCGTTGGTCTCGCTTGCCGCGCAAACGTGCCGGCAGGTCCAGCCAGTAACGCCCATACAGCTGCAGGCCAACCAGCACAGTACCGAGGCCCATGGCGCCCAGCCGACGACCCTCTGGCACGGTAATATTACAACGCAGAATCGACGAGTAATCGTCGCGGATATGATCTGCTTCCGCGCCCAACTCTCGCAAGGAAAAAGCGCCCGGGTCCATCGAACGGCCCCCGGGCTTATAGCCGGGTGCCGACTCGTAGTAGTCCATATATTCAGGCAGCGGCGTAAACTCGACGCGACTGTGGCGCGTCATGAAATCAAGCATTTCGCCGGCACGCGTCGCAAAGGCACGCAGGCGAGCAGGGCTGACGCTGTCACCAATCAGTGCGTGCAGATATTGCCACCCCTCTTCCGGGCTATCGCTTATGCCCAGCTCTACCTGGCGGTGATTGCCCGGAAGCCAGGCAACACCACCCGACTTACAGGTTGTACCGCCATAGTGCCGCTCCTTCTCCACCAGTAGCACGCTACCACCCAACTGGTGCGCCGCTATAGCGCCGGTCATGCCCGCTGCGCCACTGCCCGCTACCAGCCAATCTACTTCCAGTTCGTATGGCACCCTCTCTCCAAAATCAGTGTTTTACAATGGTTTCGAGCATACGGGGCCACGTATGCGGCTGAAAGCCGCTTTTGGGTAAAACGGAGCGCAGTATGAATGGCTAAACGCATATGAACGGTGTGGTGGAAGTAACTCCTGAACGGCGCTAGAGCGCGCGAACCAACGCCGCGACCGCAATTCCCAAAGCGATAGCGGGCATCGGGCGTTTTGACCAGAACATCAGGCCGGCTGTTGCAAGCAAGGCGAGACGACCTGCGCTGTCAGCCTCCATTGCAATCGGCACCAGCGGAACTTGCGCACCCCACAGATCCAAGGCTGCAAACTGTGCCGTACCGGCAAAGACGGTAACGCTCATCAGCACAATTTCCGCTGGGCGCAGCCCGGCCTGCACTGCCGCCACGCCAAAGGCAGCGCCGAATGCAGCTACAAACAGCGACAGCGGCAACATACGCCAGAAACCACGTCGACATTCGGCGAACGACAATACCGGCGCGGCGGACATTTTCATCAAGCGGGAACCTACGGACGTTGTGAGGCGAGCATGATACCAGCATACTTGCGGGCTTTAACGCCAAGAGCGAACTCAGGGCTGCACCCAAATGGCTGAACTTTACCTTACGTATGAATACCATATTGCGGCCATGCAGCTGATTTTGGCGATGTTGGGCATGGGCGCTACTCTGACCGGGCGCGATTTTCGTGAAATCGTCCGATCACCCAAGGCCATTAGCGCAGGGCTTTCTGTGCAGCTGCTGGCGGTACCACTCTTGGCGCTTGCGTTCATCAGCTGGCCTGGCGTATCGGCCGGCGTCGCAATCGGTATTGCTCTGGTCGCGGCCATTCCAGGCGGCACCGTTTCCAACATCTTCACCTATCTGGCTCGAGGCGATATCGCCTTATCCATTAGCATTACCACACTGACAACTATCGCCTGCCTGGTGACGACACCTTTAATCCTCGACCTGCTGATAGGCCAGAATTTGCCTGCAGATTTTGTCATGCCACGTCTTGGCATTGTCATTGAAATTGGCTTCACCCTGCTCTTGCCACTGCTGCTCGGCATGGCGTTCCTGCAATACTACCCACGCAATGCACCTGCATTTTCCCTGTGGTGCATTCGAGGCTCGTTGCTGGGGGTATTAATGATCGTAGTAGGATCACTGCTGGCCGGCAGGCTCGACCTTGCCGCGTTCGGTGTCGAGAACGTGGTCCTGGTCAGCCTGTTCAGCGTAGCCCTCGCGATGGCGGGCTGGTTGGTACCACGTCTGCTGGGCATGAACCGCAGTAAAGCCACCGCAATCGAACTGGAAGTCGTTGTCCGCAACGTGAACCTCGGCGTGTTACTTAAAGTGTCTATCTTCCCAGCTTCGGATCCGGTGCTGGCGCCTATTGGAGATATCGTGCTATTCACATTGCTGCTCTATGGCGGCATACAATTACTGATTGGAGCTGGCCTCATTCGCTTGCGTCGTGGGCAAAACGGCGAACCGTCAAACAATGAATCAGGCGCACAAGATTCACCTCATGCGTAAACCAGCACTCAACGACCAGTTCACGGCAACCGTGCGCGACCTGGGTACAGACGGGCGCGGGATTGTGGGGCACCCTTCTGGACAAGTGTTTTTTGTCGCCGGTGTATGGCCGGGAGAAAGTGGCAAGTTTCGTATTACCGGCTTTAAGCAGCGCTTTGGTTTTGCCCAGCTAATAGAGCTTCTGCAGCCGTCCCCGAGCCGGATGGCACCGCCCTGCTCTCATCATGGCCTGGCAGAGCGCGACTGTGGAGGCTGTGCGTGGCAGTTCATCGACTACCCGGCGCAGTTGCAGGCCAAAGAAAAGCGGGTACGCAGCGCCTTGTCGCGTTTTGCTATCGACGAAAAAATCGGCACCATCCACGCGTCGCCGCACACTCTTGGCTACCGCAATAGAGCACAGTTTAAAACGGATGGCCGACAGCTGGGGTTTGTCGCGGCCGGCTCCAACCGTATCGCGCCCATCGCAGGCTGCCCTGTGCTCACGCCTATCAATCAGGCAACGCTGCACGCGCTACTGGGCACCCTCCCCGAGCCTGGCTGGCATCCGCAGCGCAAAGGTACATGGACCACGCTGGATGTGGACGAGGGCATTACCGCAGAGCAGATTGTTCCGAACCAGCGCAGGCCGTTTCGGCAAGGCAACGACGCACAAAATACTTTTATGCGCGAGTGGCTGACAACGCGCCTGGATACTCTGGATAAAGCCCGCGCTGTCACCGAACTGTTTGCCGGCTCTGGCAACTTCACGCAAGTGATTTCTGCCGCTGGCTTTCAGCGCATACACGCCATCGAGGGGGTTGCGGCAAGCGTAGCGCAGCTAACAGGCCAGAAATTACATGGCGTAGAAGGCCACTGCCGAAACCTGTTTCTCGAGGCAGACTGCACCCGGCTGCAAGGCGATACCGCGGAAGCGAGCATATTGGTGCTGGACCCGCCACGAGATGGCTTTAAGTACATCGCTGCACTGCTACCCAAAAAGCACCGCTACCGCGATGTATTCTACGCCTCGTGTGATGTGGCTACTTTTACCCGTGACCTGCAGGTGTTGGTGGATTCAGGGCTGGAGGTGCAGGAACTGCAGCCGCTGGACCTGTTCCCACACACACCCCATGTCGAACTGCTGTGTTGGCTGCGCGCTGATACCTGAGCAGCCGCAGCCTGCGCGTTCAGCTCAACAACCAACTCAGGCGCCAGCCCCCACTACCAACGGGCCACCCATATCCCTCGCTTGCCGGGCGCTTCCTCTTATCAGCCAACAATGACCCATAACTAACCGCGAGACTGGTCGGGGGCTGATCGACGGTATTGAAAAAACCAAGTTATGCCGGATAATCGTACTGGGGCTCCGGGTGATGTGGCGGGGTTACTTGAGCTGCCTTAATCTTCCTCCAGCAACGTAGCTTTACGCAACGAGATCAAGTTACTCGAGCCTGTGGCGAAGCAGGCCAGCCGCAGCCCCTGCTCCAGCGCCGCAAAGTGCGCCAACAGCGGCTCGATTCCATCAATGGCTGCTTTAAGCAAAGGCCCCGCCTGCCCCACAAGGTGGGCTCCCAGCCGCAGCGCTCTCGCCGCGTCCAGGCCATGGCGGATGCCGCCCGAACCGATCAACGGCAAATCTGGCAGCACGGCTCTGATCTGGCGCAGCGCGGTTGCCGTCGGAATGCCCCAATCACGGTACATCTCGGCTATTTCGACGCGCTGAAAATCGTCAGACAGCCAACCTTCCACGGCGCTCCAGCTGGTACCGCCCGCGCCCGCCACATCAACAGCGGATACTCCACACTCCACGAGCCGCGTGGCCACGGTGGCAGAAATGCCGAAGCCGACTTCCTTCACGATGACCGGCACGGGCAATTGTATGCAAACTTGCTCCAAGCGAGACAGCAGGCCGTTCCATCGGGTGTCCCCGTTCGCTTGAAGCGCTTCCTGCAGTGGATTGAGATGAACGATCAGCGCGTCGGCGTCGATCATATCCACTGCTCGCTGCATGCGGTTGGGGCAGTACTCACGTAGCTGGGCTGCACCGACGTTGCCATACAGCGCCACGTCCGGCGCTATCCGGCGCAGACTGCGATCGGTGCCTTGAAAGCCGCCTCCTGACAAAGCAACTCGCTGCGAACCGACGCCGAGCGCGATACCAAGGGTCTGCGCCGCCTCGGCAAGCACGGCATTGATGCCGACGGCGTCGGGATGGCCGCCTGTCATGGAGCTGATGAGGAAGGGTCGCCGCAACCTCTTGCCGAGGAACTCGACGGACAGGTCGATGTCCTGTAGGTCCAGTTCCGGCAGCGCGCAGTGCTCGAACCGCACTCGGTCGAAACCGGTGTCTACCGCTTTTGCGTTAACCTGCCCCGACAGTACGGCCTCGATATGGCCTGCCTTGCGCTTGGATAACTGGCTCATGGCAGGCTTGTGTCTCTTTGCTCCGAAAACATGACCACGATCATGTGCGGCAAGGTGAGAGCCGCCAAGCCGATGAATACTAGCCTAAGGAGATTATTTTCAAGGGTCGCCGTCGGCATACCCGCCTCGGCAAGCCACGGCCAGACGAATGCGGCTGCCACCACAGTCAACCCAGTGTAAATCAAGGCAACGCCCACCATCTGCTGTCTCTGGCCGGAAACGGCCGACCGCGCAGCGTTACGCAGGTGCCTGGGGCTGTGCAGCGCGCAAAAATACACCAGGAAAAAAACCAGCGGCGGCAGCAGCAGGGCGAATGCCGCGACCGCGGCAAGTTCGACAGCGGCGACCGTTGATCGCCGCAGCGCCGCCACGGCTGCCGCCGCCGCAACTGCCGCTAGCCACGGTGCAGCCATGCCCAGCGAGCTCGCAAGCGCGCCACCCTGTTCCCCGGCGAGCAGCGTAAACAACGCGCTCACTTCCGCTGGCGCACCCAGCGCAGGGAGCGCCAGTAAGGCCGAGCCGGCCATGACGCGCCCCCATACGTTCAGATCCTTCCTCCAATCACCACCAAAATGCCAGGCGGAAATCGCCAAAAATAAGGCAAGGCTGGCGCCGGGCGCCAACTGCCAAACGGCCACCACGCCTGCCGCGGCCGCCATATAGACCAGGTTGAAGCCGGCGAAACCGGCCCAAGTGCGCCAGAGGCCGGCGCGCCACGCCACCCAAGGATCGAGCGCACCGTGCGGGAGCCCGGTTAGCACCACTGCGACGGCCAGCACAATGGCCAGTGCCTGGTTTGAAAAAGGCAGCGTCTCCTGATGGGCAAGCAGCAGGGCAAGGCCGCCTAAGCCGAGAAACAGCCAGGTTTCCGGCGTCGCGTTGATGCGCTCAGTCATGCCAATGGGCCAGGCCCGTGCAATTGCCCGCGCAGCGCTTGCAAAAACGGTCCGGGCGGCAGTGCCTTGACGATGCTTGTGTAGTCCAGCAAGCCCCCCCGATCGGACATGAAACGGACGAATGCCGCGCCCGACACGGACGTGGCGAGCCGAAGAAAAAACTCTGCCGACCGCTCGGGGTTATTAGTCAAAGCGCGCAGGAACACCTGATCCATCCAGCCTCGCACCATGGGCTCTGCCGGGTGGCCTAGGGGCGGTCG
>JANQUV010000101.1:3880-69808 GCA_030730585.1 Haliea sp. | reverse complement strand
CAGGCGCGGCTAGTACACGCTGCGCTGTTTCTGCTTAAATGGCCTCCGGATAAACCTGCGCGCCCAGCGCAGCGGAGGACAGCATGAGCGACGATAAAAACGACAAGAGCAAAGTGACCGACAAAGCCGGCGAAATCGCCCGCAATATTTGGCTAGCCGGAGTAGGCGCCTACGGGCGCGCTGTGGATGAAGCTCAAGGACGCATGGAGAAAGCAGGGGTGGAAACCCCCAAACTGTTCCGCGACCTGGTAAAGGCAGGAGCCGCATTGGAAGACGAAGCGCGCAAAGGCCTCGACACGGGCAGGAATGCGCGCAACTCAGTCGAGGAACGTATTCACCGTGTGCGCGAGAGCTTCCAGCTACAGTTGCCGGCGCGCGGTGAGGACCTCCTCGCACTGCACGAAAAAATTGATCGACTGACGCGCAAGGTCGATGACCTGAGCGAGGCACTGGCAGCGCAAGGTAAGCCTGCTCGCAAACCCGCCGCGCGCAACAAAGCCGCTACGCGGCGCGTGACGGCGAAGAGCAAATCACCCGCCGGCCGGGGCGGCAGCGGCCGCAAGCCGGCCTGAGCCAGTGGCTGAGTCACTGGCTGAGCCGGGCGCGACGTGAAAACCCGCGACCGCATACTGGTCACCAGCCTCGCCCTGTTCAATGAGGAAGGTGAGGCGCACACCACGACCATCGACATCGCCAATGAACTGGACATCAGCCCCGGCAACCTCTACTACCACTTCAAGGGCAAGGACGAGATCATTGGCGAGCTGTTTCAGCAGTACGAAATCGCCCTCAGCGACACCTTGGGCGCCGCGCTGCAAGGGCCGCTGAGCCCCGTCCCCGGGCGCGTCGAAAACAACTGGTATTACCTCTACGTGGTGCTGGAGGAAATGTGGCAATACCGTTTTTTGTACCACAACCTGGACGATCTACAACAACGTTACTCTGCCATTCGCAAGGGCTTTAGGCGCTTGCTGCAGCTGCAGCGTTCGGCGCTACTGGCCATTTGCCACAATGTGCTGGAACAGGCTGCCATTGATACCGACGAAGACCAGCTGCTGAGCCTGGTCGACAACATGACACTTGTCCTGACCTTCTGGTTCAGCTACGACCAGCTGCTGCATACGCCCCGCCCTCCCCGCACCATTATTCATCAGGGGGTTTTGCAACTGCTGACCATGGTGGCACCTTACCTGGGTGACGCACAGCTAGACTTCTACAAAGATTGCCAAGTGATTTTTGAAGCCATGATTACCCAGCCCGAACGCGGCTAAGGTCTCAGCCTGTGGGCTTGCGGAAAATAATCACATCAGCCGCAGGAAATTCGGGCACAACACCGCGCTCTGCACCCCACCATTGCCAGGTGGCGCGGCTGAAAAAGCACACATGCGTGGGATCGTTTTTGTAATGCCAGCGCGAGAAGGCCGAGCGATCGGTCACCAGCTTGGTCATCAAGCCCAAACGACCACCGGGCAACAACAGATTCCAGAGCCGGCTTAGCTCAATGCCGGGGGCATGCAGGTGCTCGGCAGCTTCGGTCGCGGTGATAAAGTCGTAATGCGCTGTCAGAGCTGCGGAGTCCGGGCAGTAGAAGGGGTCATACAGCGCCACCTGATGGCCCGCGGCGCGGAGCATTGCAGCCAATGCAGGCCCAGGCCCACAGCCAAAATCCAGCCCTCTGGATGCAGGTTCGAGCTGCGCCATCATAGGCTCCGCCAAGCGGCCGAGAAAGGCGCGATAACCCGCATCGTCCACTCGGTTTTCGTGCCGGTCGTACTCGGCTTTTTCCGCATCCGGTGGCAGATAATAAGCCGGAGGCACGAAGACCAGAAGACAACGTTCACAGCGGTAATAGGGGCGCCTGCGATCCTCATCAAACAGCGCACTGCCCGCGCTACAGAGGGGGCAGTGCAAGTCCCGGTTCATCTGGTATGATCCTCGCTCTACGAAAACCTCATTCAGTTCAAGGAGAGTAACATGACCATTAAAGTTGGCGACAAAATCCCCGCAGTAACCCTTAAGACCATGGGCGCTGAAGGCCCGGTTAACATTAGCACCGACGATATTTTTGCCGGTAAAAAAGTCGTTTTGTTTGCGGTTCCAGGCGCGTTCACCCCGGGCTGCTCACTCACCCACCTCCCCGGGTATGTGGTCAATGCAGATAAAATCAAAGCCAAGGGCGTTGATACCATTGCCTGTATGGCGGTTAACGATGCTTTTGTGATGGATGCCTGGGGCAAGGCACAAAACGCCGAAGAATTGCTGATGCTGGGCGACGGCAACGGCGAATTCACCACCGCATTAGGCCTGGAACTGGATGGCACAGGTTTTGGCCTGGGTAAGCGCAGCCAGCGTTTCGCCATGGTTGTGGACAACGGCACTGTTACCCAGCTAAACGTAGAACCTGGCGCCGGCGTTGACGTGAGCTCTGCAGACAGCATGATGGCGCTGCTCTAAACGGCTTAAGCCTGCGGCAGTGCGACACTGCTGCAGGCGCTACCCGATCAAAAAATAACACAGGGTGCTGATGATCAGCGCACCCGCGATATTCAACAAAAAGCCTTCCCTCGCCATTTGCGCGGTGGTGATCAGGCCACTGCCATAGACCACCGAATTCGGTGCAGTCGCCACGGGCAGCATAAACGCACAGCTCGCACTCATCGCTGCCGGCACCATAATCATTTCCAGCGGCAAGCCCGCGGCCAGCGCGGCAGCAGCCAGCACCGGCATGAGCAAAGTGGTACTCGCAGTATTGGAGGTCGTCTCGGTCATGAACGTGACCGCGAGACAAATCAGCAATAACAGTAGCCACAGTGGCATACCGGTCAGGCCGGCGAGCGCCTTGCCCATCACATCGCTTAAGCCTGACGCCACGAAGCCACTGGCCAGGCAGATACCGCCGGAAAACAGCAGCAGCACGCCCCAGGGAATGGTGCTGGCTCGCTCCCAGTCGAGCAGACGCCCACCCTTGCCATTCGGCAACACAAACATCAAGACCACCGCCAACAGCGCCACAGAGGCATCATTAGCCTGCGGCAAGCCCAACAATGCCTGCCACCCACCGAAGGGCTCACCCCGTGTGATCCAAGCCAGTGCAGTGAGGCCGAACACGAACAGCACACGCTTTTCCTCGGTGCGCCACACACCGCTTGTGGGCATCTCTACAACAATAGGCCCCGACAGCCTGCGCGTAAGGATAAAGGCCATCAGCGGAACCATGACCACCACCACCGGCACCGCCCAGCTCATCCAGCGGGTGAAGCTGATGGACTCACCGGTCGTTTGCTCATAAACCTGCATGAAAATCAGGTTGGGCGGCGTACCGATCGGGGTACCGATGCCACCGACACTGGCCGCATAGGCCACACCCAGTAGCAAAGGCACCGCCAGCTCGCGCCGCCGGTCAGTCGCCTCCAGCACGGCTAGCGCCACCGGCAACAACATCAACGTTGTCGCCGTGTTGGAAATCCACATGCTGAGGCTGGCGGCGGCAATCATAAAACCGAGCACCAGACGCCGGCCGCTGTCAGCGCCGACGACACGCACCAAACCCAACGCGATGCGCCGATGAGCCCCGGAATGCTCCATCGCCTTAGAGAGCAAAAAACCCCCAAGCAACAACAAAATCAGTGGCGAACCGTAGGCCTGGCCGACCTGCGCCGGTGTCAAAACACCGAGTAAAGGCAGCAGCGCAATAGGCAGCAGCGAAGTGACCGGAATCGGTACCGGCTCAAAGACCCACCAGAGCACGCACCACAGCGCAACCATCGACACCACCGCAATGTCGTAGCTGAAACCCGCTTGCTGCAAGCACAGCGCCAGCAACACAGCCAGCGGTGGCGTGCCCCACAACAACAAGCTGCGAAAAGCGCTCACTGACCGCGGCTCGTGGGCAGCGGCAGCCGGATAATACGATCCCCAACGTAGGAACCTATGTATAAAGCGTCACCGCGCTGCAACGCCACGGTACCTGCGCCCATCGGCGGCCCCGCACGCCGCAGTAAAGGCCGCGCCGCAAGCGTCACCGGGTCTACCGATATAATACTGAAAGGTAGCTCGCTAGGGCGCTCCTGCCCTTGCGAGAGGCTGCGGAAAACCTGCCACAACGAACCCTCGTGAGACGCTATCAGCAACTGCCCATCGTCCGACCAGCTGGCATTGTCGGGCTTGGCTATCGCAACCGAGCCGAGTAATTCCCCATCAGGCAGGGCTCGGTGCTGTAGCTCATCGCCGAGGTACACATTGAGAAAGAAGCTCTGCTCATCTGCCGACAATATGATGCCATTGGGATGCGCCGCGCGGGTCGCGGGCAGGGGCACGAACCCGGCCTCCGGCGTCCAGCGGTAAACGAATCCCGTGTTACGCCCCAAGGCGGCCAACAACGCGGTGGTCAACGGCCAGCGGCGATGGGCCATATGCGTCACCAACAGGCTGCCATCAGCAAGGCCGGCAACATCGTTGAAATTTCCTCGAGCGGGAGCTTCAGCGCAGCCACGCCAGAGTGCACGGGGACGGTCACTGACCGGATCCTCCAACTCATAGAATTCGACGGATTCACGCTCTGCATGGTTAACCACCAGCAGCTGCCACCGTCCGTCTGCGCGCTGCCGCAGGTCAAGCCCATGCGCCTCCAGCCACGAGGTGGGCTGGCTGCAAGCGGGGTCGCCCCAACCCGCCTCGGGCGCAGCTAGCCGCTCCGCAGACAACAGCGGATGTACTGAGTCATCCCGGGTATCCAGTAGATAGAGTCCGCCCGGCTCGGCCATTTGGCCGAAAATCAGGTCGCGCCCGTTGGGCGCAGACACCAGGTCTTCCGGGGCCGCGAGGCCGCAAATTGACTGAACACCCTCAACCGGAGCGCAGTTATCGGCGCTCGCCGCCCACGGCAACAGGCAGAAGCCCAGCAGTGTTAACGCGAGGGCAAGACTTTGTGTTGTTCGCATGGTCGCTCCCCAGAATCGCAGTTCGCATCCTGCCCAGAGCAAAGGGCTGTGTAAAGCCTGCCCTGGAGCAACGTGGCGACTAGAGTGAACCCTCAGCAAACAGTACACTACCGGCATGAGCCCTGAACTACCCACCGATCTGATCGACCCCTTTCAACGGCGGATAAATTATTTGCGGTTATCCGTGACTGACCGCTGCGACTTCCGCTGCGTGTATTGCATGGCTGAGGATATGCAGTTCGTACCGCGCTCCGAGGTACTCTCCCTAGAGGAGTTATACCGCGTTGCTGAAGCCGCCGTGGGTTTGGGTATCAGTAAAATACGGTTGACCGGTGGCGAACCCTTAATTCGCCGCAACATGCTATCCCTGGTCGAGCGCCTGGGCGAGCTGCCGGGGCTCAAGACTCTCGCCCTGACGACCAACGGTTCGCGGTTGGCGACCATGGCTCAGCCACTGCAGAGAGCGGGTGTCAGCAAGCTCAATATCAGCCTGGACAGCCTGCAACCTGCACGTTTTCGCGAACTCACCCGCACCGGCGACCTGCATCAGGTGCTCGCCGGCATCGATACCGCAGTGGCCAGTGGCTTCGAGCGCATCAAACTCAACGCAGTCATTCTCAGCGGGCGCAACGACGACGAGGTACTCGACCTCGTCGAGTTTGTTCGTGAGCGCGGCATTGACCTCGCTTTCATCGAAGAAATGCCGCTGGGTCGTATCGACGAACACAGCAGGCCACTGAGCTTTTGCAGTAGCGAGCAACTGCGCCGGCGTATAGAGCAACGCTATCCGCTCACGGCTCTGGGTGAACCCGGCGGCAGTGCGGGCCCGGCGCGCTACTTCAGCATGCCCGACAGCCCGTCGCAAATTGGCTTTATTTCACCTCACAGCAACAATTTTTGCCACCTGTGCAACCGGGTGAGGCTGACCGTGGAAGGGCGGCTTTTGCTATGCTTGGGCAATGAGCATTCCACCGACCTGCGTGAGCTGCTGCGCGAACCTGCTACGACACAAGCCACACTGGCCAATGCGCTGATTGCCGCACTAGCGCTGAAACCCGAGCAACACCACTTTACCCACAGCGATGAACCGGACATTCTGCGCTTCATGAACACCACTGGCGGTTAACCGCCTTCACGAGGATTCTACGTGCACACCCAGGATTTCCCGCAACTGGCTTCCATCGAAGCTATAGAGCAGGGCTTTGAGTCGTTTGGCTATATCTGTAGCCCAAAAATTGCCACAGCTGTGTTTCTCGCCTTCCAACTGCGTAAACCCATTCTTGTTGAAGGGCCGCCCGGTGTGGGCAAAACAGAGCTGGCAAAAACGACCGCCCTGATGCTCGACCTGCCGCTCATACGCCTGCAGTGCTATGAAGGGCTGGATGAAGCGAAAGCGCTCTATGAGTGGAAATACGGCAAGCAATTGCTCTACACCCAAATATTGAAGGAAAAGCTGGGTGATCTGCTACAGGGCGCGGATGGGCTCGCTGCATCTGTGGAGCGGCTACATCAGTTTGGCGATACATTCTACTCAGAGGAGTTCCTTGAACCCAGGCCTTTGCTGAAAGCCATGCAGCAAGAACGCGGAGCAATATTGCTGATTGATGAAGTGGACAAGTCCGACTACGAATTCGAGTCTTTGCTGTTGGAGATATTGTCCGACTACCAGGTTTCCATTCCGGAAATTGGGACAATTAAGGCCCGTGTTTCACCCATGGTGTTTCTGACCAGCAACAACACTCGGGATATCAGCGACGCTCTCAAACGACGCTGCCTGCACCTCTACATCCCGTTTCCCAGTGTTGAACTGGAGGAGCGCATTGTGCTCAGCAGAGTCCCCGACATCGACCAGCAGCTGCGTCATCAGCTGGTGCAGTTCGTACATTCGCTGCGCGACCTCGACCTCAAGAAGTCACCCGCCATTTCGGAAACGATCGACTGGGCACGCAGCCTTTTGCTGCTGCATGCACGAGAGCTGGATGCCGACATCATTCACAGCACGCTAAACGTGTTGCTGAAGTTTGAAGACGACATCAATACCGTGGAAAGCGGCCTTCGCGAACTGCTGCCACGGCCAGCACAGAGCTAAGCGGGCCAATCACCCCAATATGCAAAGCCATCTGGTCAGTTTTATCCGCCTGCTACGCAGCCATGATGTGCGTGTATCGCCCGCTGAAACGCTGGACGCCATGGCGGTTGCCGCTACTTTGGGCTACGCCCAGCGCGAGCGCCTGCGCGATGGCCTCGCCGCTGCACTGGCAAAAACACCGCAAGAGGAGGCTCTGTTTCAGCATTGCTTTAACCGTTTTTTTGACCGATCGCTGTCGGACTTTGCCAGCACCCGCGAAGAGCGCGACACCGCCGCCAACGAACAAGATGCCCCTGCAGGCACACCAGTGGCAAGCGCTGAGGGAGGCACTGAGGAGTTTGGCGGAGCGGGTGCTGAGAGCCTGCTGGACGCCACCGCCGCAAGCGATGCCGCACTCAGCGAGCTGCTCGCAAGCCCTCTTCTGCAGCAGCTGCGCAACAACGACAGCACCGCACTCAACCTTGCGCTGGGCGAAGCCGCGGCAGGGGTTGGCCTGAGCCAAATCCGCATGTTCACACAAAAAGGACAGTTCACGCGGCGTATGCTCGACGCCATGGGCGAAGAGCAACTACGGCGCACGCTGGCGGCACTGGAGCAAAGCCAGAGCCCGGCACTGGAGCCTCTGCGGCGCTATCGCGATATCCTGCGCGAACAGGTTCGCGACTATGTAGAGCGCCAGTACTTGCTGCAGGCTGAAGGCCAGAACGCACGCTTTATGGACAACCTGCTGAGCCACACGCGTCTCAGCAACCTGGAACATCGCTATCTGCACCGGGTTCACGAACTGGTGCGGCAAATGGCCCGCAAGCTGGCCGAGCGTCACGCTCGCAAGCAGCGTAGCTACCGCCGCGGCCGCCTCGACATGGGGCGAACGCTGCGTCGGGGTATCGCCAACGACGGCATCCTGTTCCATACTCACTGGAAGCGGGTGCGCAAGCAAAAGCCCCAGCTGCTGGCGATCTGTGATGTCAGCGGCTCCGTGGCGGCCTATGCGAAATTTTTGCTGCTGTTTCTCTACAGCCTGCAGGATGTGCTGCCCAAGGTTCGCAGCTTCGCGTTCTCCAGCCATTTGGGCGAAGTGAGCGAGCTGTTTGACCAGTACCCGGTGGACAAAGCCATCGAATTGGTTAACTGGCGGTATGGGGGTGCCACGGATTACGGCAAAAGCCTGCAGGATTTCGCGCGACTGGCACTAGATGACATCAACAGCAACACAACAGTCATTATTCTCGGCGATGCGAGGAATAACAACAGCGATCCGCAGTTGGACATTATGCGCAGTATTTACCAGCGCAGCCGCCGGGTGATTTGGCTAAACCCGGAATCACGGAGAGCCTGGGGGACGGGCGACTCCGAAATGTTGCGGTACCTCAGCGCTTGCCATTTCGCGGCCGAATGCAACAACCTGACGCAGCTGGAACGCGTCGTGGATCAACTGCTAAAAATCAATCGGTAAGGTGCACATGTTCTATCAATGCAGGCAATGCAGCTACCGGGGGCAAAAGTGTGACGAGCGCGGATATTGCCCCGCCTGTGGATCTCCAGACATTCACCTCATGCGTAAACCCCTCCCACAAACATTGTCCAAACCACGCAAACGGCAGCTGGTGCTTGCGCTTGTGCTATGGGTGATATTCGCCTTACTACTGGCGTCCAAGCTCATGTCTATATCCTGACGCCGGCCGCACCTAAAATATCGGGGGTGGATCGTTTTGGTCGTCGAACCCTTCGACGCTCAGCTTGAACGAGCCCTCTGGGCCGCGCAAATCACCCTCTTTGGCAAACTTGATTTTCAGGCGCACGTTGTTCGGCGAGTCGGCGTTGCGCAGCGCCTCGTCTTCAGAGATCAAACCCTCCTTGAACAACTCCAACAGCGCGCTATCGAAGGTCTTCATACCCTGATTTTCCGACTTTGCCATCACCTCTTTGATCGACTCGATCTCACCTTTGAGAATCAAATCCGCCACCATCGGCGTACCCAACAGGATTTCGATCGCAGCGCAGCGCTTGCCGTCCACGGTTGGGATCAACCGCTGCGACACGAAGGCCTGTAGGTTCAAAGAGAGATCCATCAGCAACTGGTGGCGCTTGGCCTCAGGAAAGAAGTTGATGATACGGTCCAGCGCCTGGTTGGCGTTATTCGCGTGCAGGGTAGAGATACACAGGTGACCTGTTTCGGCAAAGGCGATGGCATGCTCCATAGTCTCACGGTCGCGAATCTCTCCAATCAAAATCACATCCGGAGCCTGCCGCAGCGTGTTTTTCAGTGCGTTGTGCCAGTTGCGCGTATCGACACCCACTTCACGCTGATTGATGATCGACTTCTTGTGGTTATGCACATACTCCACAGGATCTTCGATGGTAACGATATGGCCGGCGCTATGAGTGTTGCGATAGTCAATGAGAGCCGCCAACGACGTGGACTTACCGGACCCCGTGGCACCGACAAATAGCACCAATCCGCGCTTGCGCATCACTACTTCGGTAAGGCTTTCCGGCAATCGCAGATCTTTCCAGTGCGGAATTTCCGCAACAATGTTCCGCGCGACGATGCTCACTTCGTTGCGCTGCATAAAAATGTTGATGCGAAACCGACCAAACCCAGACAGCGACAACGCCAGATTCATCTCAAGCTCTTGCGCAAATTCAGCCTGCTGCGTGGCATCCATGATTTCACACGCAATCTCACGTATCTCGCCAGGCTTGAGAGTTTCACGCGCGATAGGGCGCAATTTACCCTGAAACTTGGCACACGGAGGTGCCCCGGTACTCAGATAGAGGTCAGAACCCTGCTCTGTCGCTAACGTTTTGAGCCAATCAGCAATACGCACGCTGTCGTATCCCCTAACAATACTGCCCCGTGGACGGCAGTTTTATACGCTTCAACCGCGCCCTCCGCGCAAGACGCACCGCCACTCTAGCACCCCGTGCACAATCGACAAGAGTGTTGTCATAACTAAAGGCTCATCCGTGAGTTTTTATCGACCACACCGTCGCACATCACAAAGCGTACCGATTCCTGTACTCACTCCCCGTTGGCAGCTACACTTTCACAGCCGTGGCGGCGGGACAAGGTTCCCGACGTGTCCAAAGCCACACTAAGGAGCTCCTTTTGACCCCTCACTTGCACAGCCAACTGCAGACGCTGGCCGGCCCCGGTTATGCCGATCTTCTGCAGCGTATCCAGCGCGGCCTCGAGAAAGAGAGCCTGCGCATCACTCCTGAGGGCCGTCTTGCACAGACCCGTCATCCGGCAGGGCTGGGCTCGGCCCTGACACACTCGTCTATCACCACCGACTACTCGGAAGCGCTGCTGGAGTTCATCACGCCGGTGGACACCAGCATTGAACAAAGCCTCGACACGCTGGCCGACATTCACCGCTTCACCTACAGCAAAATTGGCGATGAAATGCTCTGGGCCACCAGCATGCCCTGCGTAGTCAACGGCGATGACAGCATTCCAGTAGCCGAGTACGGCAACGCCAATGTTGCGCGCATGAAAAAAGTGTACCGCTATGGCTTGGGCCATCGCTATGGCCGGCTAATGCAAACGATTGCGGGCATTCACTACAATTTCTCGTTACCCGCAGACTATTGGCAGCGAGCCTGGGACGATGCCGGCAACCCCAGCACCCTGCAAGATTACGTGACCGATCGTTACCTGGGCCTCATCCGCAACTTTCACCGGCATTCCTGGCTGCTAATCTATTTGTTCGGCGCCTCGCCCGCTGTGTGTGCCAGTTTCCTGCGCGGCCTCGACAATCAAGGGCTAGAGCCGTTCGACGACACGGGCCGCACCCTGCATCGGCCCTGGGGCACAGCGCTACGCATGGGTGATCTCGGGTATAACAGCAAGGCACAAAAGGGGCTCACGGTTTGCTACAACTCGCTGGACAACTATGTGCTGGCACTGCGCGATGCCATCATGCATCCGCACCCACCCTACCAGGCTTTTCCGGCAGGGCAGCAGGGCGATTATCAACAGCTGAACGACAGCTTGTTGCAAATAGAAAATGAGTTCTACAGCACCATTCGCCCCAAGCGGGTGACGCAGCCGGGCGAAGCTCCCCTCGCGGCCCTGCGCCGTGCGGGCATCGAGTATGTCGAGGTGCGTTGTATCGACGTCAGCCCATTCTCACCCGTGGGAATCAATGCCAGCCAGATGCGCTTTCTCGACACCTTCCTGATGTACTGCCTGCTGGAAAACAGCCCTGCCTGTGGTGATGCTGAGCGCGCATTGCAAACAGACAATTTCAATGCGGTGGTGAACCGTGGGCGGGAGCCCGGGCTGCGTCTGCGCACGGCCCGGGGCGATGCTCCGATGAGCACGTTGGCCACAGACTTGCTGGACGACATGTCCGGCATTGCGAGCCTGCTCGATGCAGCTCACAGCAGCACACTCTACGAAGCTGCACGAGCCGAACAGCAGGCGAAAGTCAGCGACAGCAATTTGACCCCCTCCGCGCGCGTGTTGCAAGAGATGCGCGACCAGGACCTGCCCTTTTTCCGCCTGGCTATGGCCTATAGCGAGCACTGGGCGCGGCACTTCCGCGAGCAACCGCTGTCAGAAACCAGCCGCCAGCGCTTCGAAGATGAAACGCGGCAGTCGCTGGAGGCCCAGCACCGCCTGGAAGCCCAGGAAGATATCGATTTTGACGAGTATCTTGCCCGCTTTTTTGGCCAATACCGGACACTCTTTTAAACGCAGGCCTCAGCCGCACAAGGATTCAAACCATGCTGCAAACGCTAACCCCTCGCCTCGTCTACTTCGGGCTCGCCGGCCTGGCACTGCTGGCGATGTTATTTGCCTGGTTCCTGCAATATCAGGTAGGGCTCAACCCCTGTCCGCTGTGCATGACCCAGCGCGTTTTTGTTATTGCTGGTGGCCTGATTGCACTGTTTGCGGCACTGCACAACCCGCTCGCCTGGGGCCGTCGGGTTTACGGCGTGCTCTGCGCCGCCACTGCTGTGGGGGGTGGCGCGGTCGCTGCGCGTCACGTATGGCTACAGCACCTGCCACCCGATCAGGTACCGGCCTGCGGCCCAAGCCTTGAATACATGCTGGAAACACTGCCGTTCAAAGATACGCTGAGCATGGTGTTGATGGGCGATGGCAACTGTGCTGAAACACACTGGACACTGCTGGGGCTGAGCATTCCCGAGCAAACACTGCTGCTGTTTTTAGCGCTCACTGTCATCAGCGTTTGGCAGACCCTGCGCCGCGGCTAATGTTCTCGAGCTGTGCTTGCGGCACGCAGTAGCCTGTCGCTATAGTGGCTACACAGCCTTTGCTCAAGAGCACACCCTATGCCACACCAAAGTCACAGCCCTGCAGACCAGTTTCTGGCTGTTGAAAACCTCCTGACCGCCTGGCTCAGTGAGCGCCGGTCGGTGCTTGCCCGGTATACCGCACTGGTTGTGGTCAGCGACGACATAGACGGCTCTGCAGCCATCAGTCGACGTCAGCGTGAACTCTGTGAGCTACTGGTCGATTACGTATCTGCGGGGCACTTCGAAGTCTACAAGGAACTGCTGAATGAGGCCGAGGCGTTTGGCGATGGCGGCACTACACTCGCCACAGCACTGATACCGGAGATTGCCGATACCACGGACGTTATTCTGGCTTACGAGGAAAAGTACGGTTCAGGTACGCCCTATCCCGAGACCCTACTCAGGGATTTATCTGCACTGGGAGAACTGCTGGAATCAAGGTTCGTGTTAGAGGACCGGCTCATTGCCGGCCTCCACACTAACCACCGGCGCCAGTTACAAACGGCGCCGGAGGGAACGAACTAACGCAGGTCAGCCCTCGGCGGCAGCAGCTTCCGGCGCTTGCTCGGCGGCGGCTGTCACGGCAACCAGCTCGACTTCAAACACCAATGCTGCGTTGGGTCCAATCAGGTTGCCCGCGCCGGCTGGGCCGTAGGCCAGGTCCGACGGAATGAACAACTTCCACTTGGCGCCGGGTGACATCAGCTGCAACGCCTCAGTCCAGCCCGCGATCACCTGGCTCACGCCAAAGCTCACCGTCTCGCCGCGCTTGTAGGATGAATCGAACTCGGTGCCATCCACCAACGTACCGCGGTAGTGAACTTCAACGGTGTCATCTGCGCCGGGGCTTGCGCCTTCACCAGCTTCCAGCACCTCGTACTGCAGGCCAGATTCGGTCGTAACAACACCTTCACGAGCGCCGTTTTCCGCCAAAAAAGCGGCTGATGTCGCCTCATTTGCTTCACCAGCTGCAGTAATAGCCGCCTGCTGCTCAGCCATCGCCCGCTCTTGGTATGCCTGCATCTCGGCCTGAATTTCTTCTTGAGTCATGCGCGGCTCAGAGCCTTCCATCGCGTCGCGAAGGCCTGCGCTGAAAGCATCCACGTCCATTGGTACACCGTCGGCTGCCATGCGCTGGCCAAGGCCAAAGGCGATGCCATAGCTCAAACGCTGGTTGCTGTCTTCCAGTGTCACGGCGGCTGCGCTGTCGACAGTCTCTGGAGCAGGCTGTTGGTTACAGGCTTGCAGGGTCAGAGTCGCGACCAGAGCAAGCGGCAATGCGTATTTCTTCATAATGGGTTCCATAGGTCAGATAAATGAACATGCGGCAAAACCGTCAGGCAGCAGATAATACTACCGCGAGCCACCACTACGCCACCCCCGGCCCACCGAACAACGCTGAAAGCCGCTCCAACAGTGCCTTGCGCTGTACACTGCCTATCCCGTCAGGCGGCATCAAATAGTCCAGTGCCGCTAACAAACCGGCCTCCCATTCAGTGGCAGGCGCTAGCTGCGCAGAGCGCTCATGCCAAGCCCATATTGACGCCTGCTGCGACTCCTCGGCAGCGAGCTCCAGTGCCTGCAGCTCGCGGCGGAGGCTCTGCGCCCCGGGTAAATCTCGCCAGTCGCGGCGCAGTGTACGTAGCGGCTCCACCACGCGCTGCCGCCAGGGTGCCACCAGTGCCGCCAGCTGTGGCCACTGAGCCAGCGTCAGTGCCTGCTGCTGGCTGGCCAGCCAAGCCGCGTAGAACAGCAGGTTTACATCAGCTCCACAGTAATCCTGCGCCTCTAGGCAGGCCTCTGCCACGCCCGGTTGTTGATAGCGATACACAGAGAATGTCCACAGCGGATTATTCATTGCAGCTCCAGCTGGTTAGAGAGAATCGCTGCGCGTAGAATGCGCGGCCAAATGATCATACTACGCGACATAGAATTGCGCCGGGGCAGCAAGCTGTTGCTCCAGGGCGCCAATGTTACGCTGCAACCGGGGCAAAAACTGGCCTTGATCGGCGCCAATGGCAGTGGCAAGTCGAGCCTGTTCTCCATGCTGATGGGCAGGTTGCAGGCGGACGCCGGCGCCATTGAGGGTATGAACAATCTGCGCTTGGCGCATATGGCGCAAGAAGTGGCGACCACTGAAGAAACAGCTGGACGCTACGTTCTCCAGGGTGACGCCCGCCTCGCAAGCCTTTGCGCTGAGCTCGAAGCCGCGGAAGGCAGCGGTGACTTTCAACGTGCTGCGGCCCTGCACAGCAAGATGGAAGAAGCCGACGGCTACAGCATCGAAAACCGCGTACAGCGTTTACTGCAAGGCCTAGGCTTTGCACCCGATGCCGCAACCCGGCCCGTAAGCGACTTCTCAGGCGGCTGGCGCATTCGCCTGAACCTGGCCCGCGCTTTAATGACCCCTTCGGACATGCTGTTGCTGGACGAGCCGACCAACCACCTGGATCTGGACGCCACACTGTGGTTGGAGCAGTGGCTACAGGCCTACCCGGGAACCCTGCTGATGATTTCCCATGACCGGGATTTTATCGATGCAACCTGCGAACGCATTCTCAGCATAGAGAGCGAACAGCTGCAGTCCTGGAAGGGCAACTACTCCGACTACGAACGCTTGCGCGCGGAAATGCTCGCCAATCAGCAAGCGAGCTTCGAAAAACAACAGCAGCGCATCGCCCATGTTGAAGATTTTGTACGCCGCTTTCGCTACAAAGCGACCAAAGCACGCCAGGCGCAAAGCCGGTTGAAAGAGCTCGAGCGTATGCAGCAGCTGGCACCCGCGCACATCGACTCGCCCTTTAATTTCGTGTTCCCGCCGGCAGGGAAAAGCAGCGACCCGCTACTGCGCCTGGATGAGGCGGGCCTGGGGTACGCTGGCAAGCCCATCTTGCAAAACGTCACCCTGATGCTCCGCCCGGGCTCACGCATTGGCCTGTTGGGCAAAAATGGCGCGGGCAAGTCGACCCTGTTAAAAAGCCTCATTGGCCGCCTGCCGCTGCTGGCAGGAACGCGCCAGGCGGGCGAGCACTGCCGCATCGGCTATTTCGACCAACAACAGCTGGAGGCGCTCGACCTGCAGGCCAGTGCCGCCCTGCACGTGCAGCGGCTCAGCCCGGAAGCGCGCGACCAGGATATTCTCAACTTCCTCGGCGGCTTCAACTTTCGCGGCGACACAGCCACACAACCGATTGCACCTTTTTCAGGCGGTGAAAAGGCCAGGCTGGCGCTGGCGCTGGTGGTGTGGCAAAAGCCCAACCTGCTGGTGCTGGACGAACCCACCAACCACCTTGATCTGGATATGCGCAATGCTATGGAAATGGCGCTGCAAGGCTACGAGGGCGCGTTAATTCTGGTCAGCCACGACCGCCATTTACTGCGCAACACGGCTGACGAGCTGCTGCTGGTGCACGATGGCGTGGTTGAAGAGTACGAAGACGACCTGCGAGCCTACGAAAAGTGGATTCTTGGCAGTTACCGAACCAGCGATACCGCAGCCAGTCCGGCACCAGGCGGGCCGGAGTTATCCGCTAAGGTGCGTCGGCAACAAGCGGCTGCGGAGCGCGAGCGCTTACGCCCCTTGCAACGCGAAATCGTGCAAACGGAAAAGGCTCTGGCGCAAGCGGAACAGGCCTTGGCAGTGCTGCAAGCACGCCTGGCAGACCCCGCGGTCTATACCGAAAGCAGCACCCGCGAACTGGCTGACCTGGTGCGGGAAGAAGGCGCATTGAAGGCGCAGCAGGCGCTGCTTGAGGAGCAATGGCTGGCACAGCAAGAAGAGCTGGAGACGCTCACCCCGGCAGGCTGAGTGCCACACCCATGGACAGCGCCAATTTAGCCTTCCGCGGCCAGCGCTTGACCTCAGCCTCGCGCCGCTGCGCCTCCGAGCGGTCAATTGCCGGCTCTGCCCAGATCAACGCGACAGGACGACGCCCCCGGGTATAACGTGGCCCACCTGCGCGCTCGCCGTTGTGCTGCGCCAGCCGCCGCTGCAGATCAACGGTCACTCCGGTATACAGGCTGCCATCAGCACAACGCAGTAAGTACACCGTCCAGCCCGATACCACTGTCATCACCTGAGCATCAGGTATAAGGTCATAACGAAAAACTCCCGAACGACGGTTGTACGCGCAAAACCCAATGGTATCATTGTGCCTCACCGTTAGGCGGTGAACCGCAGCAACTGCGCTGCCGTCACAACGCCACAGCAACTGGAGAGCACCATGAGCGAACACATCGTACACGTCAGCGACGCAAGTTTTGATGCCGACGTCTTAAGCGCCGACCTGCCGGTACTCGTCGATTTCTGGGCAGAGTGGTGCGGCCCGTGCAAAATGATCGCGCCGGTCCTGGACGAGATCGCCAGTGAATACGCCGGCAAACTCAAAGTATGCAAAGTAGACGTGGATGCCAACCCGGACATTCCACCCAAGTTCGGCATTCGCGGAATACCCACGCTGATCCTGTTCAAAGGCGGCAGTGCAGAAGCCACCAAAGTCGGTGCACTGTCCAAGAGCCAACTCATCGAATTCATAAAAGAGGTCGTCTGAGCTGCAGCAATGCGGCTTTCCTGTCTGTTCTTGCACGCTATGGCATGGCTGGCAGCAAGCCGCAAAAACGCTAGACGCCCCCAACCCAGCGTGCTACATTCTCTCTTGTTGCACGGCCCCGTGTCGCGATAATAACTCTGCCACCCAACGATTTAACGCTGCATCCTCGACGCTTCTAGCCGGTTTCCCGGCGGTACGCCTGTTTGCATTGAACGTCTTCCCTGAACAACAACTCAGCGCTCCTCTATGAATCTAACCGACCTTAAAACCAAATCCACGCAGGAATTGATTGATATTGCCAAGGAGATCGGCCTCGAAAATATGGCCAGGTCCCGTAAGCAAGACATCATCTTTGCGGTCCTCAAACGCCATGCAAAAAGTGGCGAGGATATCTACGGCGATGGTGTCCTGGAAATCCTGCAAGATGGCTTTGGTTTTCTAAGATCCTCAGACAGCTCTTACCTCGCCGGGCCCGACGACATTTACGTCTCGCCCAGCCAGATCCGCCGCTTCAACTTGCGTACGGGCGACAGTATCTCCGGAAAAATACGCCCCCCGAAGGACAGCGAGCGTTACTTCGCTCTACTCAAAGTGGACGAGATCAATTTCAACCGGCCAGAAAACGCCAAACACAAAATTCTCTTCGAAAACCTCACTCCGCTGTTTGCCGACAAGCGTCTGACGCTGGAAAAAGGCAACGGCAGCACCGAGGATCTGATTGGCCGCGTCATCGACCTGGTTGCACCGATTGGCAAGGGCCAGCGCGGTTTGCTGGTAGCACCGCCCAAAGCGGGTAAAACCGTCATTATGCAGAGCATCGCGCAGGCGATTCTGACCAACAATCCCGAGTGCTACATCATCGTCTTGTTAATAGACGAACGTCCGGAAGAAGTCACCGACATGCAGCGCACCGTGGGTATACGCGGCGCGGAAGTGGTGGCATCTACCTTCGACGAGCCACCCTCGCGGCACGTGCAGGTGGCCGATATGGTCATCGAGAAGGCCAAGCGCCTGGTCGAGCACAAACGTGACGTGGTGATTCTGCTCGACTCCATCACTCGCCTCGCCCGCGCCTACAACACCGTAGTACCCAGTTCCGGCAAAGTACTGACAGGTGGTGTTGATGCCCACGCGCTAGAGCGTCCCAAACGTTTCTTTGGTGCGGCACGCAACATTGAAGAGGGCGGCAGCCTGTCAATTATCGCTACCGCCTTGGTCGACACCGGTTCAAAGATGGACGAGGTCATCTACGAGGAGTTCAAGGGCACCGGTAATATGGAGCTGCACCTCGACCGCAAAATTGCTGAGAAGCGCGTCTACCCCGCCATCAACATCCGCCGCTCCGGCACTCGCAGGGAAGAACTGCTCACCGGCGAAGAAGAGCTGCAGCGCATGTGGATTCTACGCAAGCTGCTGCACAGCATGGAAGACGGCCCTGCCATTGAATTCTTGCTCGACAAGCTCAGGGACACCAAGACTAACGACGAGTTCTTCATGTCCATGAAGCGCAAATAAAAGTTAATCCGGGGCCGGCGTAGGCCGGCCCCAGAGCACGCTATACTGTCCTCTCGCCAAAGCCGCCAGCCAGGACAGCCCGTGACTACTGCCTATAAAGACCTCCGCGAATTCATTACCGCACTGGAACAGCGCGGGGAACTGGTGCGCATTCACCAGGAAGTTGACCCCTATCTGGAAATGACTGAAATTGCCGACCGCACCCTGCGTGCTGGCGGCCCCGCCCTGCTCTTCGAGAACCCCAAAGGCAGCAACATTCCCGTTCTGGTCAACCTGTTTGGCACGCAAACCCGCGTGGCCCTGGGCATGGGCGCGGAAAACGTCAAGGCACTGCGTGAGATTGGCGAGATTCTCGCCTACCTGCGTCAGCCTGATCCGCCCAAGGGGCTGCGCGATGCCTGGGAAAAAGCACCGTTGCTCAAGCAAGTCATGAATATGGGGCCCAAGCTGGTCCGCAACGCGCCCTGCCAATTCCACGCCAAGAGCGGCGACGACGTCGACTTGTACCAATTGCCCATTCAAACCTGCTGGCCAGGGGATGCCGGCCCACTGGTCACCTGGCCGCTGGTGATCACTCGCGGCCCAAACAAAACCCGGCAAAATCTTGGCATCTACCGCATGCAGTTGATCGCTCGCAACAAGCTGATTCTGCGCTGGTTGTCGCACCGCGGCGGTGCATTGGACTTTCGCGACTGGCAACTACAGCACCCGGGGCAGCGTTACCCCGTGGCGATTGCCTTGGGCGCCGACCCCGCAACGACACTGGGCGCGGTTACACCCGTTCCGGACAGCCTGTCCGAATATGCATTCGCGGGCCTGTTACGGGGCGCCAAGACCGAACTGACCGAATGTTATACCGACGGCTGCCGGCAACACGGGCTGCAGGTACCGGCCAGCGCCGAATTTATTCTTGAAGGCTACCTTGAGCCTGGGGAAATGGCCGATGAGGGCCCCTTTGGCGACCATACGGGCTACTACAACGAAGTCGAACGCTTTCCGGTGTTTACGGTGGAAGCAATTACCCATCGTGAAAACCCTATCTATCACAGCACCTATACCGGGCGGCCCCCAGACGAGCCGGCGATTCTGGGGCTGGCACTGAACGAAGTGTTTGTGCCCATTCTACAAAAACAGTTTCCCGAGATTGTGGATTTTTACTTGCCACCCGAAGGCTGCTCCTACCGTATGGCTATTGTCACCATACGCAAGGAATATCCCGGCCACGCCAAGCGCGTCATGTTGGGCGTCTGGTCGTTTTTGCGCCAGTTTATGTACACCAAATTTGTGATTGTCACCGACGACGACGTCAATGCGCGAAATTGGCAGGATGTAATCTGGGCTATGACGACCCGTATGGACCCCCAGCGCGATAGCGTATTCATCGACAACACGCCGATAGACTATCTCGACTTTGCTTCACCTGTAGCAGGCCTGGGATCCAAGGTCGGTTTCGACGCCACCAACAAGTGGCCCGGCGAAACCACCCGTGAATGGGGCAGCCCCATCGCCATGAGCAGCGAGGTAAAAGCGCGCATAGACACGTTGTGGAGCGAATTGGGAATCAATCTACCTGGTGGTGACCGCGAGCTCTAGTCGGACTTTTGCGGCGCCGGCAGCACAGGCAGGGTCTTTTCCCGTAACAACAGCCCCTCGCGAAAATACAGAGCGCTGTCTTTGTCTTCACCAAGCGCTGCCAGCAGACGGCCCAGCTCCGCGCACGTCTCGGACGTATGCCGCTGACGATAGCTGCCTTCAAAATAATCCCGCGCCTTGCCCCACAGCTGATGACGGCACGCCAGCCTGCCCAGCGTAAGCAGTAACTGATGATCACGTGGATGATCGGTCAACCACGCCTCTGCCTGAGCGAGTTGGCGGCCTGCATCGGGCAACTCTACGTAACCGAACAAGCGCACCAAATCTCCGTCCCACTCCTGCTTCAATGCCCGCTGGACAAGCTTCGCCGCTGCCATAAAATCCTTGGCGCGAATAAGGTGGCCGACGTAATTGCGCAGGATGGCCTTGTTTTGGCGCAGCGATGCCGGCATCGCCTCCCAGCATTGCTGGAGCGCTGCGGCCGCACCATCGCCGTCAGCAGTCGCGCAGCGCTCAAGCAAACGCGTGTGAGCGCTGCGCTCAAGCTCCAGTAGTGAATCATCTGGCAGAACACCATGCTTGCGCAGCTCGGGCAGTAATTTCAGCAACGCATCCCAGTCTTCAAGGCCGCGATAGGCGCTGTGCAGCAGCTTCAAAACATGAGGATGGCGGCCGGCATTGCGGCGCGCACGCTCCAAGGTTGCCACCGCCTGCTCAAAGTGCCCCCCTTGCAGCTTCAATTCTGCCTGAGTCAACGCTACAGCAATTCCGGCATCGGCATTCGCCTGTTCCGCAATGCCCAGGTACTCGCGCATTTTATCCGGCTCATCCAGCTGGAAACTGGCCCGGGCGGCCGTCAGATAATTCAGTAATGGCACTTCACTGTGAGCAGCGCCGCTAAGCAGCTGGCTACGCGCTCGCACCCAATTGCCCTCAATGAAACTGATCAAGCCTCGGTGGGTCAGCCGTGCGGCGCGGCGCGCCTTGCGTTGGCCGAGCCAACCCGCAACAGAACGCTGCCCGCTGAACACCTTGCGCAGTAAACCGATTAGCAGATAGAGCAGTGTCACGAACACGGCTAGCAACACCAGCCCCACCCAGAGGCTGGTTTCCACCGTGTATTGACCGTACGCCACCAGCACATAACCCGGGTGGTTTTCGATCAGCGCAACTATCCCCACTCCCAGCAACAGAGCCAACAGTGCCAATATCAACAGGCCACGCATAGCTTACGGTGTCCCGTTGCGCTGCAGGCGCGGTTCGGTATACGTCTTCAGCGCTACTAAAGAAGCTGAAATATCAGGCAAGGGTACGGCGATCACCTCGTCGGTGAGATCATCCAACTCCCTTACCGCAGCCGTTGCGGCCGCCTCATCGGCGAGAAAAAACTCCATCAACCAACCCCGGGCGCGCTGCAAGCTGGCCTCATACAACGGTTGATTGCCCGACAACAGCGCAACTTGGGCTTGCTGCAACAACATCACCAGATTCTGCCGCAACAGGCCTTCCCATTGTGGGTCGACCAGGGCCTCTACAGGCACCTCACGGCGCCGCACCACGATATAACTGGATAAGGTTGCCAGCGCTTGCTGGTAGCCCTGCTGCAAACGTTGTTGCCAACTGTCAGCCGGTGTTGCTTCGAGCTCACCCACACGTTCCGGCAGCTCAAAAATTACCAGCGCCGCCACTTGATCCACCAGTGCGCCCAAACGCAGATACACACCTTCTACGTCCAACTGCGGCAATGCGCGCAACATCGCGAGTTCATCGGCCACTGCAGCGCGCACCGGATACAAACCCACACTGTCGAGTTGGCGCAAAATACCATCTGCACTGTGTAACAGACGCTGAGCCGACTCGACATCGCCGGCCATAATGAGCCGCTGGTTGGCCAAACGCAGCAAATATTCCACTTCAGCCAAGAGCCAGCTATCGCGGTCACCGCCACGCAGCTGCGCCAGCTCGGCGCGCTGCTCAGCCAACTGCGTCTCCAACGCCTGTAGCCGCGAGCCCTGCTCCTGCAGCGAACCCAACTGGCTTTGCAGACGCGGTTGCAAAACCGCAACACGTTGGTCAATAGACTGCTGCAGACTACTTTCCAAGGCACCCAACTCAGCACGGATGGCGGAGTCATCCACCATCACGGCTGAGCTTGCGGAACCAGCCCGCTCAAGATCTGCCAAGCGCTCGAGCAGCGCGACTTCCCTGGCTTGCGCCTGCAGCAAAAACCAAGCCGCAGCTACACCCAGAGCAACCACTAGCAGCAGGGACAACCAGGCAATGCCGCCACCGGAACGTTTAGAAGAACGTGACTCGGGCGCAGCTTTTTGTGCTGCCTCTGCCGCCGGTTTCGGCGCTCGCTCGGACTTTTGGTCAGGCTTTTGGTCAGACTTTTGCTCGGGCTTTTGCTCGGGCTGTTGTTCAAGTTTTTGCTCTGAGCTTTCGATGCGCTCATGCGCTGGCTCTGCCGAGCCAGCATCAGGAGCTCGCGTCGAGGGCGACTCCGCCGGTTTTTGGTCTTCACTCACTTAATCTTCTCCCGTAGCCGGCTTCCAGCGCTCCAGCGCCCGCAACATGGCGCCATCGGAGGCATTGTCCGCTATCAGGCAATGCCGAAATCCCGCTGCACGCGCCGCATCCGCAACACGCTGCGACGGCAACAGCAAACTTATCATTTGTAACTTAGAGGTTTCTGCAGGGCTAAGCAACGCCAACATATTCGCCAAGCCTTCACCGCTGCTGATACAAACCAGATTAATTTTCCAGTGTGCAAGCTTCGCAGCCATTTCGCCCGAGGCCATTCGCGGCGCAACACGCCGATAACACGCCAGAGTTTCTACACGGGCACCCCGCAGCGTTAGCTCGCGCAGCAACGCGTCGCGCCCTCCCTCGCCCTTAACGATCAGCACTCGTTCGTTCGCGCAGTCACGCAAGCCCGCCAGGCTCAACAACCCCTCGCTGGTCATATCATCGCCAGGTGTCTGCGCCACAACATCAAAAGCCGCGAGTGCGCGGGCTGTGCCGTCACCTACGGCATACCACTGCAGGCCCACCGGCAACTGGGGCCAGTAACGCTCGATAACAGACATGCCAAAATGCACCGCATTGGCGCTCACAAAAATAATATGCTGCACCTGGTCAAGAGCCAAAACACGACTACGTTCGCTGGCCGGCAGCGGCAGCACAGACTCCAGCGCCAAAAGAGGCAGGTGATGAACCGCAAAACCCCGCGCCGCCAGCGCAGCGCAGAGACCGTCACCCTGGCCGGCAGGGCGGGTGACCAGAACCGCGTTAGCGGCCATAGACCTCGGCCAAAATCGCAGACGCACCCTGCGCGAGCAAATCCTCCGCCACCGCAACACCCAGCGCTTCGGCTTCCGCAACCGGTGCACGGGCTTCCGCGCGCAGCAGCAGGCCCCCATCGGGACGGCCTACAAGCCCACGCAACCATAAAGTTTCGCCGCCCGACTCAAGCTCCGCATAACAGGCAATCGGCACCTGACAGCCACCCTCAAGCCTGCGGTTCAGCGCCCGCTCTGCTGCCACTCGCAACGCCGTCTGCGCATGATGCAGCGGTTGTAGCAAGGCCAGCATCTCGCGGTCGCTGCTGCGCAACTCAATACCCACCGCACCTTGCCCCCCAGCCGGCAGAGAATCCGTCACCGCTATGCGCTGGCGAATACGCCCATCCATTTCAAGGCGCAACAGCCCGGCAGTGGCGAGCAGAATCGCGTCATACTCCCCGGCATCCAGCTTGCGCAAACGCGTTTGAACATTCCCGCGCAGGAAGCGCACTTCGAGGTCCGGGCGTGCTGCACGCAACTGGCACTCCCGACGCAGGCTGGAAGTACCCACAACGCTGCCAGCGGGCATTGCATTGACACACTCATAGCGATTACTGACAAAGGCATCGCGAGGGTCTTCACGTTCACAAATGACACCCAAAGCCAAACCCTCGGGAAACTCCATTGGCACATCTTTCATCGAATGCACGGCAATATCCGCGCTGCCGTCAAGCAGAGCAGTCTCGAGTTCTTTGACGAAAAGGCCTTTGCCACCCACTTTCGACAAAGGTACCTCCAGCAGCTGGTCACCACGTGAGGTCATGCCCAGAATCTGCACGTCCAGACCGGGGTGCGCGCGCTGCAGCTCGTCGCGCACAAATTCGGCCTGCCACAGGGCTAAGGGGCTTTCGCGGGTGGCAATGGTTACGGTACGGGGCATTAGCGGCTTCCAAAAGATGATAGTGCGATGATACCAGCCACATCGGGGTGCTGCGACTTTCGCGCTGCTGGGGGCGAGCCGCTGGGCGGCTGCTTCGCTTCGCGCAGTGGCTTACTTCCTGCTCCATTGCGGAGGCATGCGGCTTACGGTGGGCCAGACTTGTGGGGGGCTGGTGGCTTTGCTTGGTCGGCGGCCCGTTGGGCCGCTGCGTCGCTGGCGATGCAGGCCCAAGCACAGCATCAGAGCCGCGCTGGGTGTTAAACGCTTCGCAGCCGATGCAACCACACCGCGTTGATTCGGGGTTTGGAGGTCTTTTTGCGGACTCGGAGGGCGTCGGCTCGAACTCCCCACCACCTTAGGCCCTGCCAACCCGCAGCCCACACAGTAGGAACGAGCCAACGCAAGAACACAGCAGCCTTGGCAGACACCAAACCTGCCAAAAACTCAGCCGCCGGACGGCAGCGCAAGAAGAAACACGGTTAGCGAGTCGCATGCGCCCGTAGTGGAGCAAAAAGAACCTCCGGGCCCCGGAGCGACGCAGCGGCCCAACGGGCCGCCCTCCGGAAGACAGCCACTCACATCGTCGAACCGTCGAACCGTCGAACCGTCGAACCGTCGATGAGACTCCCAGACCTGAAAACAGAAAAAAGACCAAACTCTATGCCTGCTGCAGCCTCGCCTTCACCTCAGCCAAATGCCGCCGGCTCACCTGGGGCTGCAAGGCAATGCCATCGAGCTCAACCGACCAGCTGCCGTCAGCATCACGCCGCAAGCGACGGATATGGCGCAAGGCCACCAGTGCGTTGCGGTGCACCCGTAAAAAATCTGCCGCAAACTCCTGCTCCAGATCTTTCAACGGATCCTGAATCAGAAGCTCACGCTGCGGAGCAAATGCCGTAACGTATTTTTGTTCAGCAACGAAGCAGCGAACATCTGCTATCGGCAGCGTTTCCAGGCCGCGATGGCCCTGACTGCTCACCTGCGAGCGGCCCGGCAGTTCGCCGTCTGACAGCGCCGCCAGTTGTACCCGGTTGACTCGACCCGCTGTTGCCAGCGCACGCGCCAACTCCACTTCCCGCACCGGTTTCAAGAGGTAGGCAACCGCCTGATGTCGCAGCGCTTCGAGTGCGTATTCATCGTACGCCGTACAAAAAATCACGGCAGGCGGCGCTGGCAGGCAGTCGAGCGCCGCCGCCACTTCAATGCCATCCATACCCGGCATACGGACATCGAGCAGCACCAGCGCGGGGTCGTCTTGCGCCATGACTGCAAGCGCAGCCTTCCCGGAATCGGCTTCGATCACCACCGCCTCGGGCCGCAGCCTGTGCAGCAAACGACGCAAGCGCTCACGCGCCAGTGGCTCATCGTCGACCAGTAAAATCTTCATGCCGCGCGCTCGGCAGGATAATGCATTGCAACGCGAAAGTAGCCGCTGACTGCTTGATGAACGAGGCTCGCCTCTTCACCGTATAGGGCTTGCAAACGCTGTTTGATATTCATCAGCGCCATCCGTTCACCGCTGCTGGGATCCGGTGGCTCGGGACGCGGATTCTCAACCATTGCATGTATCACATTGCCCTGCAGGGTCAGGCGAATACGCACCACACCACCGGCGGGCAACAATGAGACACCGTGATATACGGCATTTTCAATCAGCGGTTGTAAAATCAGGCTGGGCATTGGCAGGCCGCCTACCGCTTCCGCGATTTGCCAATCTACCTGCAAGCGATCACCCAGGCGCAAACGCTCAATGCCCAGGTAAAGCTCACAGCGATGCACCTCTTCAGCTACGGTGTCAGCGCGGCCAGCCTGCCGCAGGCTAGCCCGAAACAGATCCGCAAGGTCTTCTACTGCGGCTTCAGCGCGCTCAGGGTGACTGGCAATCAGGCTGGCGATGCTGTTGAGTGTGTTGAAGAGAAAGTGCGGGCGGATACGCGCCGTTAACGCATCTATACGTGCCTGCAATTCGGAGCGCTCACGCAGGGTCAACTGCTGCTGCAAGTAGAAATAGCGCAGCGCGATGCCAGTGATGAGCGCCGCAACAAGCAGATTGCGCAGTAGCCACCAGCGGTCATCTGCAAGCCCCATCAGTGGTGGATAAAACCGTACCACCAGCTCACTGGAAAAACCTGTTACCAACAACACGACGAAAATACTTCCTGACGCGGCCAGCAACAAGCTGTGGCGCGAAAACCAGTCGCGAAGCAGGCACAGAGCCACCGCGCTGGCCAGCACCAGCCACTGTACGAGGATGGAGGCGGTGGCCAGAATATGCCAGTCGAAGCGCGGCAAGTTGCTGGCGGTCAGGGTGTAGATCAGCACCATAAGCTCTGCGAGCAAGACCAGGAACAAGAGCGGACGTGGCGCGCACAGATCGGGAATAAAGAATGCGCCAGAGGCATGCTCCCCACTGCTACCTTGCTGCTCCATTGCGTCTTGCATCTGCACAAACCTTTGCTTCCCCAATGGTATACTTGCACCCTTGCGCAACAGGAACAAGCGCCACAGCGCCAGCCAGCCATGGCCCAATCGTGGGCCCTCAACTTCGCGTGGATGAACATGAGCAAGCACAAAGATTCTAATACCCTCTGGGGCGGACGCTTCGCTGAACCTACTGACCAGTTCGTTCAACGCTTCACTGCTTCGGTGCAGTTCGACCAGCGCATGGCGCAGGATGATATTCAGGGGTCGCGCGCGCACGCCGACATGCTCTGTGCAGTCGGGGTTCTCACTGAGGATGAGCGCACACAAATTCAGGGCGGACTGGATCGTGTGTTGACTGAAATCGAAGACGGCCAGTTCCAGTGGTCTATCGAGCGCGAAGACGTGCACATGAATATTGAGGCGCGCCTGACAGAGCTGATAGGCAACACCGGGAAAAAGCTGCACACCGGGCGCTCACGCAATGATCAGGTGGCCACCGATATTCGCCTGCACCTGCGCGCCGCCATCGACGTCATTGGCCTTGAGCTCACGCGCCTGCAGCGCGGCACCATTGAACTCGCCGCCAACCATTGCGATACCATCATGCCGGGCTTTACCCACCTGCAAACGGCGCAGCCGGTGGTGTTCGGCCACCATCTGCTGGCCTGGAACGAGATGCTTGAGCGCGACTACGGGCGGCTGATTGACTGCCGCGCTCGGCTCAATCAATCGCCTCTCGGGGCTGCTGCTCTGGCCGGCACTACTTATCCCATTGACCGCGAGATGACAGCACACGCACTGGGCTTTGACCGCCCCACCGTTAACTCGCTCGATTCTGTCTCGGATCGCGACTTTGCGATCGAATTCTGCAGCTTCGCAGCGCTGTTAATGACCCACCTGTCGAGGATGTCGGAAGAACTCGTCCTATGGACTTCTGCTCAGTTCAACTTCATCGCCTTGCCCGATCGCTTCTGCACTGGTTCTTCCATCATGCCGCAGAAGAAAAACCCCGACGTGCCGGAACTGGTGCGCGGCAAGGTAGGCCGAGTGAATGGACATTTGGTATCGCTGTTAACCTTGATGAAGAGCCAGCCGCTGGCCTATAACAAAGACAATCAGGAAGACAAAGAACCCATCTTCGACACCATTGACACAGTGCTTGGCAGCTTGCGAGCATTCGCCGATATGATTCCCGCTGTTGTGCCCCGCAAGGAGCAGATGCGAGAAGCAGCGCGCCGCGGCTTTTCCACCGCGACCGATCTCGCTGATTATCTGGTCCGCAAGGGCTTACCGTTCCGCGATGCGCACGAAGTCGTCGGTATGGCGGTGGGCCATGGTGTGGAGACAGATACCGACCTCGCAGATATGTCGCTGGCCACGCTACAGCAGTTCAGTGCCGACATTGAGGCCGATGTATTCGACGTGCTTACCCTTGAGGGCTCTGTTGCAGCGCGCGATCATCTGGGCGGCACGGCACCCCGACAAGTGCGCGCCGCAGCAAAAACAGCGTTGCAACGGCTCGAAGAGCGCACGCCATAAGTGGTGATGCAGCACTCCAATCCGGCTCTTGGCGCAGAGATTGTGCTCGCGCGGGCATGACCATACCCTCATCAACCTGCGCCGTCACTCGCGCTACGGGGTGAAGCGTACACTCGCCTGGAACGTAATGTCCGGCGCCGTTGCCACACGGATATCTTCGATAAAACCCGCCTCCAGCGCCCAACGCGAGTTCAGCTCCCAGCGCGCGCCTACATTGAGCAGCAACGAACTGGCACCGAGCGCCGTCAAGCCGCTATCCAGTGGCGCACCGTGGCTGTCCATCTGGGCCAGCAAAGTGATACTTTCATACAATGCCCAACTCACACCCAACCCGGCAAACCACAGGTCACGCGCTTGCTCCGCGCCCAATATGGGCGAGTTACCGGCTCGCAGGTAGCCTGCCTGACCCTGAACGTGCAGGCGGCTGTTGGCGGGCGCCCAACCGCTGCGCAGTACCAGGAACGCATCTTCGGCACCGCTGCCCAAAAACTCACGCTCATCGCCGCTGGCCAGCTTGTAGCCAACGCCAGCACTGACACGCCAAGCGCCCTGCGCGACCAGGGCCCGATTCAGCGCCACGGTGATGTCACCTAATCCAGAAGCACTGTCACGCAGGTCGATCGCATCGATAGGCGACTCGTAGCGAAAGCGCAGCTGGTCACGCGGCACCGCATCACGCCCTCCGTCAGGCATGCCCCACAGCTCATGCCAGCCATCAATCAGGCTATCCAGTGAACCGCCGGCATGGCTCAGCCAAGGCACTTCCACCTGCACATCCCACGCCGGAGATAAGCCGTAACGCCACTCCAAAGCCAGCCGGTGGGTTTCGCCATCCAGGCGCAACGCCTCGCCGGTGTCCGACTCAAACACCGAGTGGCTGGCCAGCGCCCCGTGTGCAGCAAACGCCATGCTGGCTACCGGTGTGAGCGCTGCGCTGCGTGCGGATGGCAGGCCCAGCAAACCAGCGATGGGGGAAAGGTTCTTGCCATACAGAGGCTCTGCGGCGCCAGCCCCTGGCACTATGAATACCGCCAGAAGCATAACCGCCGTGGCAAAAAATACGGAGCGCAGAAAAGCAGTCGGTCGCAATACAGTCAAATGCACGAATTAAGTCTCTTTAACAATTCACAAGAAACCAGCACAGCAACACCGGCCCAAACACATTTTGGCTGCGATCCTGCCATGATCGCAAGCGCAATTCAGGTATACTGGCCGCTTTTAACGCCGGAACCTTGGACATGTTCAATATTCGCGCTACTGCGCTATTCGCGCTGCCAGTGACGATCTTATTATTGACTGGCTGCGGCCAAACTGGCCCGTTGCAGTTGCCTCCGCAGGGTAGCCCTTCGCCTGTGGCCCCGCCCGCAGCAGCAGTGCCGGTGTCACCGGCTGAACGGCCCGCCACACAACCGTCCACGCCCTCCCCCGCCAACGACTGAGCACGCAGAGCAGCCATGAGTTTTTTCCAATACCACGACGGTGTCTTGCACGCCGAAAACATCCCCGTTGACGACATCGCGCAGCAGCACGGCACGCCTTGCTACGTGTACTCGAGGGCTGCTCTCGAGGCGTCTCTGCACGCCTACCAGGACGCTCTCGCTGACTGGCCGCACCTGATTTGCTACGCGGTCAAAGCCAACTCCAACCTGGCAGTGCTGGACGTATTGGCGCGCATGGGGGCCGGCTTCGATATCGTTTCAGTCGGCGAATTGGAACGCGTGATTGCCGCAGGCGGCGACCCGGCAAAAACCGTATTTTCAGGTGTAGCGAAGACAGCAACAGAAATGACGCGTGCGCTGGAGCTTGGCATACACTGCTTCAATGTGGAATCCGCCGCAGAGCTGGATGTGCTGAACCGTGTAGCCGGGCAGCTGGGTATGCAAGCGCCGGTCTCAATTCGCGTCAATCCCGATGTCGATGCGCGCACTCATCCTTACATTTCCACAGGCCTGCGGGAAAACAAGTTTGGCCTTGGAGTGGATGAAGCACTGCCGCTTTACCGCCGCGCGGTCGCCCTGCCGCACATCAATGTGCAAGGCCTCGACTGCCACATTGGCTCGCAGCTCACTGAACTGAGCCCTTTTATTGCCGCCCTGCGCCGCCTGCTGCTGCTCGTTGACACCTTGGCCGCCGAGGGCATTGAAATCCGCCATCTGGACCTCGGCGGTGGGCTCGGCGTGCGCTACCGTGATGAAGAGCCACCCGCGATTGCAGACTACATCGCCGCTATCCGCAACGAACTGGGTGAACGGCGCATGCCGCTGGTGTTCGAGCCCGGGCGCTCCATTGCAGCCAATGCGGGCATTTTGCTCACGCGGGTTGAATACCTGAAGCAAACCCCCGAACACAATTTTGCCCTTGTTGACGCCGGTATGAACGACATGATCCGCCCGGCTCTCTATCAAGCCTGGCTGGACATCCAACCCAGCCGCCCGGCGGCCAACGGCATTCATGCCACCTGGGATATCGTCGGCCCGGTCTGCGAAACCGGTGACTTCCTGGGCAAGCAACGCACCCTGGCCCTTGAAGAAGGTAGCCTGCTCGCCATGTTCGGTGCAGGCGCCTATGGCTTCAGCATGAGTTCCAACTACAACACCCGCCCGCGCGCGGCTGAAATCATGGTCGATGGCAACGCAATGCATATTGCCGGCGCCCGTGAAACACTCGACGATTTGCTGCGGCGTGAACGCCGCCTGCCGGACTGAGGCGCTCACTGCAATGCTGCTCAAGTTCACTAAAATGCACGGCGCCGGCAACGACTTTGTGGTGATCGACCTGATCTCGCAGCGCTATCGGCCGCGTGAGCAGGACATCCAGTTCTTGGCCGACCGGCATTTTGGCATTGGCTGCGACCAGGTGTTGCTGGTTGAGCCACCGGACAGCCCCGAAGTCGATTTTCGCTATCGAATCTTCAACGCCGACGGCAGTGAAGTTGAGAACTGCGGTAACGGAGCACGCTGCTTCGCCCGTTTTGTGCGCGACAAAAATCTGACCGGCAAACGCGTCATACGCGTACAAACTGCCGGAGGCATATTGGAGCTGCGGCTGCGCGATAAACACCAGGTTGAGGTCGACATGGGTGAGCCCGCCTTTGAGCCGGCCCGCATACCCCTGCAGGCTGCGGTCACTGCACCAAGCTATCGTTTGCAAGCGGGCGGGGAGTCGCTCGACATTGGCGCGCTCTCCATGGGAAATCCGCACGCGGTGTTGCGCGTCGAAGATGTCGACTCCGCGCCGGTAGCAACTCTGGGCCCAGCCATTGAGCACCATCCAGACTTCCCACAGCGAGTCAACGCCGGGTTTATGCAGGTGCTGTCCGAACATGAAATACGCTTGCGGGTTTACGAACGTGGCGCCGGAGAAACGCTGGCCTGCGGCACGGGCGCCTGCGCTGCCGCCGTCTACGGTATGACGCGAGGCTGGCTGCAGGATACCGTGACAGTTCACCTGCCCGGCGGTAAGCTTGAAATCCACTGGCCCGGGCCGGGCAGTTCAGTCACCATGACCGGGCCGACAGCCGTCGTGTTCGAGGGCAGTATCAGAATATGACGCCGGTGCATGAGCACCGGGATGAGGGAGACCAGACCATGCCACCCAGGAACGAACCGGCGACCACTGCGGGCAACGCAGCACTGGACGATGACGCTGTCCGTGAATACCTGAAGAACCACAGTGATTTTCTCCAGCGTCACCCGGATATGCTGGATTTCCTCCATGTGAATCACGCCTCGGGCAGTGCGGTATCACTGGTGGAGAAGCAAGTCAGCGTGCTGCGCGAGCGCAATACTGAGATGCGCCAACGACTCAACGCACTGACAGCAAACGCACGCAGCAACGATAAACTCTACGAACAGACTCGTCACCTCGTTCTTGCCTTATTGGACGCATCTTCGACAACTGAGCTCTACGCCGCCTACCAACACGCCATGCACGCCGAATTTGGCGTTGAGCACGTCAGCATGATCCTGTTTGGCGCACCGGATGCCGCACCAGCCGGTGTGCGTATGGCAGGGGCCGACAGCGCCAAAGCAGCGATCGGGGCTCTGCTGCGCGGACGCAAGGCGGTTTGCGGGCCTCTGCGCCAAGAGGAGCTCGACTTTCTCTTCGAAGGCGCTGGCAGCGTCGGTTCAGCTGCAGTCATGCCGCTGTTGGTGGGGGACGAAGACATCGGCGTGCTCGCCGTCGGCAGTTCCGACGCACACCACTACACCAGCACCATGGGCACACTGTTTCTGCAACATATCGCGGAAGTCATGGTTCGCGTACTGCCCCGGCTGGACGCACCCATCGCGGCATGATGCCCGACAGCATACCGCTCACCACCGCCAGTGAAGCCTTTATTGCTTATCTGCGAAACGTTCGGCAGCTATCGCCCCATACGGTCAGCAACTACGAGCGTGACCTGCACACTTTGCTGAGTTTTTGCAGCGAACGTGGGCACGACGACCCTGCGCAGCTTCAAGAAGCCCACATTCGGGCCTGGGTGAGCCTGCTGCATCGCCGCGGCCTCGCCGGCAGCAGCATCCAGCGAGCCCTGTCTGCCGTGCGTTCATTTTTTCACTATCTGGGCCGCCAGCAGGGCCACAGCCGCAACCCTGCCGCTGCCGTGCAGGCCCCGAGGCAACCGCGACGCCTGCCTAAAACACTGGATGCGGACCAGGTGAATCGCTACCTGCAGTTCAAAGAAGACAACCCCATAGCGCGGCGCGACAGCGCTATCGCAGAACTGTTCTACTCATCCGGATTGCGCCTGGCAGAACTGGCTGCGATAAATCTTGGCGATGTTGATCAGCAGGCTCAGCTATTGACCGTAACTGGCAAGGGCCGCAAGACGCGCACCGTGCCGGTTGGCTCTGTGGCCATTGGCGCACTGCGGCGCTGGTTGGACGTGCGCCCTGAAAGCACCGACCTGGCACTGTTTCTAAGCCAACGCGGCCAGCGCATCAGTGTACGCGCCATACAAGATCGCCTGCGCCTGCAGGGAAGGCGCGCAGGCATGTATCAGGACGTGCACCCCCACATGCTACGTCATTCTTTTGCCAGCCACATGCTGGAGTCCAGTGGTGACTTGCGGGCCGTCCAAGAACTTCTGGGGCACGCCAATATCGCCACCACGCAGATCTATACGCATCTCGACTTCCAGCATCTGGCCAAGGTTTACGATGCCGCGCATCCACGCGCTCGCCGCCGCAAGCCAGAAACGGATTAAGTTCATGAACATCCGCGTTATCACTTTCGACCTGGACAATACCCTGTGGGATGTTGAACCCGCGATACTGCGCGCCGAACAGGCACAGCGAAGCTGGTTACTGCAGCATCGACCGGGATGTATCGAGCAATACGATCACGATGCTCTGTGGGAATTCAAAAAGCGGGTCTGGAAGCAGTATCCAGAGCTGGCACACCACGTTAGCCAGATGCGTATACGCATGCTGTTCGAGTTGCAGAAAGCGGCTGGTTTCAGCACGCAGGACAGTGAGGCCGGCGCGCGCGAGGCATTTGCCGCCTTCTTGCAGGAGCGTCATAAAGTCGAATTGTATGCCGAGGCACTCGATGTGTTACAGCAGCTGTCCAGACGCTACAGGCTGGGAGCGCTAACCAATGGCAACGCTGATATCTACAAAACAGATGCTGCAGAGTACTTTGATTTTGCTTTTCTGGCCGAGGAAGTCGGAGCAAGCAAACCGGCCCCCGACATGTTCCACGCAGCGCTGGCCAAAACCGGCGTGGCCCCGCAGCAGATGGTGCACGTCGGTGACAACCCGGACCATGATATTTTGGGAGCCCAGCAAGTGGGGCTGCGTACCGTGTGGGTGAATTTGGGTGGTTCACCCTGGGAACCGGCACAATACCAGGCCGATGCCGAGATCACGGCGCTGCGCGACCTGCCAGCGACGATTGCCTCACTGGGATAACGCGCAACGTAGCCCGCCACCCCGAAGCAGCAGCGACCTCAGATGGCGTCTTCCCCGGTTTCTCCGGTGCGAATGCGAATAACCTGTTCCATCGCTGTAACGAAGATTTTTCCGTCACCGATCTTGCCCGTATTAGCCGCCTGAATAATGGCATCAACTGTCGACGCCACCTGACTTTCACCGACGGCAATTTCCAATTTTACCTTCGGCAGGAAATCGACTACGTACTCTGCCCCACGATACAACTCGGTATGCCCGCGCTGGCGCCCGAAACCTTTGACCTCGGTAACCGTGATTCCCTGCACGCCAATTTCAGCGAGGGCAGCGCGAACATCATCCATCTTAAAAGGCTTGATTATGGCAGTAACCAGTTTCATGTGTGTAACTCCGAACAGCGACAAAGCTTAAAGTATACGCCATACCGCTACGCGTGGTCACCGATCACCCGCAATAGTCCTCTCCAGCCAACTACGCCAACCACTAAAGCCCGTGATTTCCTCCTTCGCCCCCACTATGCCATGAGCTTCACAGATGAACCCACTGACCCAGCGACCATCCGCCAGCTCCACTTTGCCGATACCTAAGGGCGCCGGAATAGCGGCGACAAAACTGCCCAGCTCGTGCGTAGGAATCGACCAGACCTCTACCTCAATGGCCCGCCCCCCACCTTCATCACGCACCATGCCCGGTCGCATTGGGGGGCCACCGGCCAGTACGTAAAGACGGTAGCAAGCCGCGCTTGTCGTGCGCTCACTCAGCTGCGCACCGCGCTCCACAAGCTGCCAGTTCAGCGGCAGGCCCTCAAGGTGCGCGCCACACACCACCAGATCGGTGCGCTCGGGATCGCCCACCGGCACCCCTGCCGTTACAGACGCTGGCACTCCCAGCGCCCCCAAGGGCAGTGGAAGCAGCGCGCGCAGCCGATTGGCGATCGACAGCAAGGCGCGGTCGCTGAACGCCGCGCCCGCCAACGTGACGCCGAAAGGCAAGCCCTGTTGGGTAAACGCAGTCGGCACGGCCACCGCTGCCATGTCCAGCAGATTCATAAAATTGGTGTAATAGCCCAGCTGTGCGTTGTAGAGCACCGGTTCGGCCAACATGTCCTCCACACTGAACAAGCGACCAGCCGTGGGCGTCAACAAACAATCAAGCCCCGTCATCGCGGCGGCGCATTGCTGCTGCAGCGCCGCCAACTGATACTGTGCGTGGAACAGGTCGGTGGCCAAGGGTGTCTTGCCCTGCGCCACAATCTGCCGCACCACAGGGTGAATAACCTCGGGGGCATCTTCCAACAAGGGCTGACAGGCAATATAGCGTTCCGCCACCCACGGGCCGTCGTAAAGCAACCGCGCCGCCTGATCAAAGGGCGCGTAATCTACGGTCACTAACTCTACTCCGGCGGCACTGAGCGAGTCCAAAGTCTGCCAGTACGCAGCTTCGTAGGCAGTATCACCGAAAAACTGCAGCTGCTCAGCCGCCAGTACGCCAATCCTCAAGGAGCCGGCTCGCAAACCGTAGGCGCGTGCTGTGTTGGCAAATGCATTGTGACGGCTATAGCCGTCGCGTGCATCGAAGCCCTCTGCGCAAGCCAGCACGCGGTTGGCGTCGTCAGTATCGAGAGCAAACAGGCTGATGCAATCGAGGCTGCGACAGGCGGGCACCAGACCGCTGGATGAGAGCAAGCCTCGGGTTGGCTTCACGCCGACCAGATTATTGAAACAGGCCGGCACGCGGCCGGAACCCGCAGTATCGGTTCCCAAGCTGAAACTGGCCAAACCAAGGGCCACCGCGACGGATGAACCCGAGCTGGACCCGCCCGAAATATAGTCAGCCGCAAACGCATTGCGGCATGGCCCGTAAGGCGAGCGCGTGCCATTGAGCCCAGTCGCGAACTGGTCCAGGTTGGCTTTACCCACCGGAATAGCACCGGCGTCAATAAGCTGCTGCACGACCTGTGCTGACCCCGATGGGGTGTAAGCAAACTGCGGGCACCCCGCAGTGGTGGGAACACCCGCCAGGTCGATATTGTCCTTGATTGCAAACGGTATCCCCCACAAGGGATGCGTTGCGCGGTCACGCTGTGCAAGCCCCTGCAGCCAGCCTGCTTGCTCCTCCGCGCTCAGCAGCGTCACCCAAATATTATGCGCAGCATACTCTGCCGCCCGCTGGCGGATGTCTTCCATGAGAGCGGCTGGCGTGAGCTCACCGCTACTGTAGGCCGCCTGCAAAGCGGAAATTGTCATATCGCGGTTCATCGCTGAACGCCCCCCTCTTGCACTGTTTCCGTCTCCGCGTCCTCAAGCACCACCAGTGCTTGCCCCGGGGCAACGCGCGCCCCGGGTGCCAACAACAGCTGGGTGACGGTGGCATCACAGGGGGCCTGCACCGCAATTTCCATCTTCATCGACTCAAGAATGACCAAGGTGTCACCACGGCGCACTGCATCACCTGCTTGCACCTGCATCTGCCAGATGCTGCCTGAAACCGGGCTATCCACCACCGTTGCCGTATCGGGCCAACTCTGCTGAGAGACACTGGGCGGCACTTCTTGCTCGGCAAAGTTAAACTGGCCGTTGGCATGCCAACGTTCCAGCTCTGCCCCGAACGCTCGCTGGCGGTGTTCACGAAACCGGGCAATATCGGCAGTGTTGTTAGCCACAAACTGTTCGTAGTCCGCCAGTGAGAATTGGCTCTGCTCAACGGTGAGCGGATAGCGGCCTTGGGGGAAATCGCGGCGTATCTGCTGCAGCTCGTCGTGGCTCACTTCGTAAAACCGGATCTGGTCGAAGAACCGCAGCAGCCATGGCTGCTCGAATTCTACCGTACGCCGATAGCGGTTCCACATTTGCAAGGTACGCCCTACAAACTGATAACCCCCCGGGCCCTCCATGCCGTAGACACACAGGTAGGAACCGCCGATGCCCACGGAGTTTTCTGCAGTCCAGGTGCGCGCCGGGTTGTACTTGGTGGTGACCAGCCGGTGACGCGGATCCACAGGGGTTGCCACCGGTGCGCCGAGATAGACGTCTCCCAGCCCCATCACCAAATAAGAGGCTTCAAAGACGATACGCTTGACCGCCTCAATATCATCAAGCCCGTTGATGCGCCGAATAAATTCCAGATTGCTCGGGCACCAGGGGGCATCCTTGCGTACAGACTGCGCATACTTCTCAACTGCCAGTTGGCATGCCTCGTCGTCCCAGGAAAGTGGAATGTGCACAATGCGTGATGGCACGCTCAGCTGGGCAAGCTGCGTGGCCAGCGCACGCTCACCACTCTCCAGGTGCTGCAGCAATTCTGCGTGGCTAAGCACCTGGCTATCAAAATGAATCTGCAGGGATCGAATACCCGGAATCAGCTCACGCAAGCCCGGCAGCGGATGCTGCTCCAGCCATTGCATCAAGGCGTGGGCACGGAAGCGCAAACGGATATCCAACACCTGTTCGCCATATTCAACCAGTAAAAAGTGGTCGCCGGCGCTGCGGCAGACAATTTCATCACCGAACACCGATGCCGGGAAGCGCGCCAGAATCGGCGACTCAGGCACAATGGGCTGCCACGCGCAGGGCACAACCGCGAGCGACTCTATCGCCTGCTCTTGCGCAGACTCCAGTGCTACGGCCTGCTCCAGGCTAACCGCAACAAATTTGACCCGATCACCTGCACGCAACTGCCCCAGTTTCCACAAATCCGCGCTGATCACCGTGGCGGGGCAAACGAAGCCACCCAGTGACGGCCCATCGGGCCCCAGAATTACCGGCATATCGCCGGTGAAATCGACCGTACCGAAGGCATAACCGTTGTCGTGAATATTGGACGGATGCAGGCCCGCCTCGCCACCATCAGCGCGGGCCCACTGTGGTTTAGGGCCAATCAAACGCACCCCTGTGCGACTGGAGTTATAGTGAATCTCCCAGTCTGCGGCAAAGAACGCTTCTATATCATTTGCGGTAAAAAAGTCCGGGGCGCCGTGAGGCCCGTAAATCACCCGCAGCTGCCACTGCTGGCTAATCGTCGGCAACAGCTCGGGCGGGAGTGTGCGCTCTGGCGCTGATTTTGGAACAGGAATTGCAGTCTCGGCTAGCCGCAACACATCACCGGTACGCAGCGCCCGTCCGTTGTGTCCGCCGAACAGGCCTAGCGTAAACGTTGACCGTGAGCCGAGGTACTGAGGGCACTGAATGCCCCCGCACACGGCGAGATAGGCACGCGCGCCTGCATCCCGCACGCGCCCCAGCTGCAGTGTCTGGCCGGCCTGTACCGAAAACAGCTGCCACATGGGAACCGTCTGGCCATCTATAGTGGCCTCAATAACTGCTCCGGTGATGACCAACTGCGTCGCCACTGCAAAGCGTAGCGTCGGGCCTTGCAAGGTGATTTCCAGCGCTGTTGCGTCTGCTGCATTACCCAAGAGACGATTGGCAAGCCGAAACGAGTAGCTATCGAATGGCCCCGAGGGCGGCACACCCACGTCCCAATGCCCTTGGCGGCCCGGGTAATCCTGCAGGGTCGTTTGTGTGCCGCCGTGAAGAACGTCCACACGTGCGGGGCGGTAGCTGAAGCGATTCAGGTAGCGCGTGGTCACTTCACCTTGCGCCAGGGTGTTATCGCGGCTCAAGGCGCGTAAATAATCTAGATTGGTCTCGCTACCATAAAGCTCCACTGCATCCAGTATATGCTGCAGTTTGGCCAACGCAGCGGCCCGGTCCTGCGCATGGACAATCACTTTCGCCAGCATCGGGTCGAAGAACGACGGCACTTCAATACCCGATTCAATCCAGTGATCAATACGTATTCCCTCTCCGGCAGGGAAACTCACCCAGCTCAGTAAACCGGCACTAGGCTGAAAATCGAGCCAGGGATCCTCGGCGTATACACGTACTTGAATGGCATGCCCGCAGGGTGCCAGCGCCGCCCGCTCCGCATTGAGATCTGGAGCTTGGCCCGCGGCTATGCGCAACATCCATTCCACCAGGTCGACGCCGTAGACTTCCTCAGTTACACCGTGCTCAACCTGCAAACGGGTGTTCACTTCAAGAAAGTAAAAGTCGGCACTGTCGGCGTCGTAAATGAATTCCACTGTGCCCGCATTGCGGTAATCGATACTGGCAAGCAAGCGCTCAGCGGTGGCGTGCAACGCCTCCCGAATCGTCGCCGACAAATTCGGGGCCGGGCACTCCTCCACCACTTTTTGATTACGGCGCTGGCTGGAGCAATCGCGCTCACCCAAGGCCAGCGCAGTGCCCTGGCCGTCACCCACAATCTGCACCTCGATGTGTCGGGCACAGGCAATAAATTTTTCCAGGAACACACTGTCATCGGCAAAATTGTTGGCGCCCAGGCGCCGCACGGAATCAAATGCGCTGGCCAGCTCCTGCGCGTCGTGGCATAGCTGCATACCAATCCCGCCACCACCCGCAGTACTCTTGAGCATCACCGGGTAACCAATGCGCGCGGCTTCACTACTCGCGTCAGACAAGCTTGCTAGCAACCCGGAGCCGGGCAGCAAGGGCACACCGGCAGCCTCGGCGAGCTCACGCGCGCGATGCTTCAAACCAAAGGCCCGCATCTGCTCTGCGGTAGGGCCAATAAACGCGATGCCCGCCGCCTCGCAGCGCTCTACGAAGGCCGCGTTCTCGCTGAGAAACCCGTAACCGGGATGAATCGCCTGGGCACCCGACTCCTGCGCCACTTGCAGAATACGCTCCATATTAAGATAGGTATCGGCAGCGCCGCCCTCACCCAAGCAGAAGGCTTCATCCGCATGGCGGACATGCAGGCTGTCGGCATCGCAATCGGCGTAAACCGCCACTGAGCGAACACCCAGCCGCTTGAGCGTACGCATGATGCGGGTCGCAATCGCCCCGCGGTTAGCTACAAGTACTGTGTCAAACATGGAGAAACCTGATGCGGGCCGTCCCGTCCTGTCGTTGCCTGTTGTGGCCGTCCACACAGGGATTAAGTGATTCAGTTATCCCAAACCAACACTTCAATCGGCGTAGGGTTGAAGCCATTGCAGGGGTTATTCAACTGCGGGCAGTTCGAAACCAGCACGAACACGTCCATCAGGGCCGTCAGCTCCACATATTTTCCGGGTGCTGAAATGCCATCTTCAAAGGTCAAACCACCCGCCTCGGTAACCGGTACGTTCATGAAAAAGTTGATGTTGTGGCCAATGTCACGCTTGCCAATGCCGTATTCCGGGTGCTCGGTAATAGCCAGCATCCAGCTATCCCGGCAGGAGTGCATACAGCGCTTTTCCAGGTCGTAACGCACGGTATTACTTTCGCTGGCACAGGCACCGCCCAGGGTGTCGTGACGGCCACAGGTATCCGCAACAATTTCCAGCATCGGGGTGTTGCGCAGAGAGCGCAGTACAGAACCCGTTGTTAAGTAGACATTACCCTGCTCACGGATGGTGTCGGTCACGCTGTAACGTTCAGCGGGATCTTGCGCAGAGTAAAATAGCGTATCGGCTGCTTGGTTGCCTTCAATATCCAGAATGCGCAGCGTCTGGCCAGACTGCACTGAGCCCAGATAGTAATCACCCGCGGCAACAATGGTGCGACTGCTGGCCTGCTCGGGCTGACGGTCACTTTCAATTAACATGGCAGGCTCCTCAGCGTCCCAGGTGGTAGAGCATTGTGTTGCGAAAACCCCGGCGATTTTCCTCGCAGTGATTCAGGCAGGCGTCGTCATCGGCTACTGGCGGAGACACACCCAAGCTGATATGCACTGGCTTACGCGGATACAGCGCCGCCTCACTCAGCGGATGAGGGCAAGCGTGGAGTAGGACCAGGGTGTCCATTTCAAAACGCAGGGTGACTTGGCTACCCGGCGTGCTGTGGCCATCCACCAGCAGCAACTTACCGGCCTCATTAGTGGCCACACGGCTAAACCAATTGATGTTGGCAGCCATATCCGCTTCGCCCAAACCGTATTTCGCTAACTCCACCAGGAACGCATCGTGGCCGTTCTGATGCCAGTCATTGCGGTCGTGCTGGTAGTTGCGCACGCCATATCGTTCGGCAGTCTGTTGCGCCCGTAAATTGCCACAGACCGTTTCGTGCCAACCCAAAGAATCCTCAACAATCGAGGCAAAAATCCGACCCATATCCGAATACAGGCAATGGCCGCGCGTCAACTTGAAGGTGTGCTGACACTTTAATGTGTCGGGCGCGTTATAGCGTTCGAGCAGATTCTCGGGGTTGTAAAACAACATGCCCAGGTTGGCGTTACCGGCGGTATCCGTGATCTGCATGCGCGTGCCCTTGCGCAGGCGCACCGACCAATGCCCGCCCGGGGCGATCTCAGTTGAATATTCAAAGGGCTTCATGGTCTCGTTCCATCTGGTTTGCGGTACGCGCTAGATCGCGGTCAATTTCGGTCAGGGTTTCCCGATCAACCTTGCCTACCGGCAGATCGTAAGTAATGGTGGCACCGTAAGCATCCGGCGCCTGGGGGTCGTGTCGCGTCTTGTCGAACACCCACAGCCGAGTGCCCAGATAAAAGCCTTCCTTTAAGTCATGGGTAACTAAAAAAACCGTGAGCCGATATTGCCGCCACAGGCGCAACACCAGCTCATGCATGTCGGCCCGAATGCCGGGGTCTAGCGCACCGAAGGGCTCGTCGAGCAAAAGAATGCCTGGGCGCCCCAACAGCGCCTGAGCAATGGCCAGGCGTTGCCGCATGCCTCCCGACAGCTCTGCGGGATAGAGCGCTTGCGCATGCGCCAGGCCAACTTCCTCCAACAGCGCGAGTGCCTCTTGGTAGGCCTCGCGTCGCGCACGGCCAAACAGTAATCCGGTCATATTGCGGCCCGCAAACCCGCGCGCCGCCATCACATTCTGCAGTACGCTAAGGTGTGGAAACACCGAGTACTGCTGAAATACGATGCCGCGATCCGGGCCAGGCTCACCCGGTACCGGCTTGCCGTGCAGCAGCAATTCTCCGCTGCTAGCCGACTCTGTGCCCAAAAGCATTTTGAGGAAGGTGCTCTTGCCACAACCGGAGGTACCCACCAGAGTGACAAACTCGCCCTCTTTGACCTGCAGATTGATTCTTTCCAACACGACTTTGTCGCCGTATTTTTTCCATACATTGCGCGCCTCAATCATTAGTGGCCTCCTTGGCCGTGCCAGGGAAACAGGCGACGGCTGAGCGCTGCCAAAGAGGCATCGATCACAAACGCAAGCAGCGTAATCCAGGCGACATAAGGCAGAATCACGTCCATAGCCATATAACGACGTACCAGAAAGATGCGATAGCCCAAGCCTTCGGTGGCAGCGATGGCCTCTGCCGCGATGAGAAACAACCAACCCGCACCCAAGGACAGACGCACCGCGTCCAGCAACCGCGGCATCAGCTGGGGCAGCAGCACACGACAAATAATCTGGCTGGTATTCGCACCCAGAGTTTGCGCCTTGACCAACTGCTCATAGGGAATTTCCTGCGTGCGCCGCTGAATGTCGCGGGCAATAAAAGGTGTAATGCCAATCGCAATCAGCGCCACCTTCGATAACTCACCCAAACCAAAAACAATAAACAGCACGGGCAAAATGGCCAGCGGTGGAATTAGGGAAATGACTGTCAACAAGGGGCTGGCAGAAGCCGACACCAGCGGCAGAGCGCCAGTAAACAAGCCCAAGGCAAGGCCCAGAGTCGCGGCGATTAACACCCCCAAACCTAGTCGGGTCAGGCTGGCCAGTGTATCTTCCCAAACCAAATAGTCGCCGCTGCGCTTGCTCGGCTCAAAGGCCATACGCTGAATCGCGTCACCGATCTGGCCAAAGCTTGGCAACAGCTTGTCTGCCGGGTTTTCCGCCAGCCGGGCATCCGAGGCATAGGTGTAAAGCAAGACCAACAGCACAAAGGGCAACAGGCCAAGCACCACACGCAACACTGGGGAAGGTGTCTGGTTGATCAAGCGTTTCATGGGCCGTCCTTAGAGGGAAAAAACGTCGGGAGTGTGCCACCCCCGGGTTCAGTCCTTGGGTTAGAGTTCGCCGTCCAACGCCATCTGCATAAAGGTCGGATCAAAGCGCAACTTGATATTGTTGCTGTCTCCGAACACACCTGCCGGCGTTTGCACACCGATGAACGTGGCATCAGGCGCGCCCTCACCCAGCAAACCATGCTGGTAAGAGAACTCCGCTACCGTTTGCATGGTGGCTTTTAGTTGCTCACTGTTGGCGAGCGCCATGGCGGCAGCAGGGGTGTAAAACATTTCCGTGCTCGCCAGCTGCGACTCAAAGCCCACCAGATCTGTACCGGAAAGCTCAGCCAGGAAGGTCTTGGCGGCCTCGGCTTGCGCATCACCGCCGTTCATGTGCGCCATGATTTCGTACCAGGCGCCAGTCAGTGCTTTGCCCAACGCCGGGTTCTCAGCCAACGTTTCAGTGTTGATGATCAACAGGTCAATGACTTCGCCTGGTATCTGCGAAGAGTCAAAGACAAGGTGGCTGTCAGGCATACCGGCCACTTCACTTAACAAAGGATTCCAGGTGGCGACGGCGGTCACGCCCGGCGTGGCATACACAGCGACCATGTCGGCATCGGAGGTATTGACTACCTGCACGTCACGCTCAGTTAAACCCACACTCTCCAGCCCGCGTGCAAGCAGGTAATGCGACACACTCAGCTCCACCAGATTCACACTCTGGCCCTTAATGTCTTCCAGCGACTCCTTACCCTTGAGCACGATGCCATCATTACCGTTGGAAAAATCACCAACAATCAGTGCAGTGCTGTCAACGCCACCCGCTGCGGGAATGGTCAACGCATCCATATTGGTCATGGTGCAGGCGTCGAATTCGCCCATGGTGTATTGGTTGATGGACTCGATGTAATCGTTGATTTGCACAACCTCGATGTCGATGTCGTACTTGTCAGCCCACTTTTTCACAATGCCCTGATCGGCACCGTAGGCCCAGGGAACCCAGCCAACATAAATCGACCAGCAGATTTTAAAACTGTCACGAGCCGACGCTGTCGATGACAGCATCAAGAAGAGTACAAAAATGGAAAGACGTTTCATGGCGGACCTCTCAGTTGCGTTTCTTCGGTTAATCACGTTGACGAATCACAGAGTACCCCCGGCATTTCGCCTTCAGTTCTCCCGGGCTTTTATCCCGCCGTGTAACCCTTCACTGAAAGGTCGAGTGCTCTCGGACCAGACACCGCGTTCAATGCGGCCGGAACCCTAGCGCTCTATTGGTATTCTTGTGTCGCGTCATGTCAGGAGTACGGACACAAGTTGTATAAGCATGAACCATGCCAGCAACCTAATACCAGAGCCTAAGGGCTGTATTAGCACGCTCAAGACAAACCGTGCACCACAGAATGCACCATTTGCAGTCATCGACCCACTTTGGTGCACAGGGGCCAAGCCTGCATCACGCCGCGCCACGGTACGCCTGGAATCGCACTGACCCGCTGTTCAGTGAAGCAGCTACCGGCCGGCCCACCAACACATCGTCGTGACGGGTCAAGCCACACACCATGCACCAAAAAGAGTCCCACAAGCACACGTTACGGTGCATCCATCTCCCTACTGCCAATCACTCCACCCTCGCTACATCAAATTTTTTCTTTTATATCAGTATCTTATATTTATACATACATTCTGGCATGGAAGTTGCTCCTTCGTAACCGGCAAGCCAATCTCAGGACAACACCATGCAATTACGCACCTTCAAAACCCTGTGGGGTCACACCGGTAGCATCGAAGAAGCCGCACAGCTCGTCATCGAGGCCGGCTTCTCAGGGTTAGAGGCGCCCGCGAAACACCCCGACCCGGCGCACTACTCTGCATTGGCGGCGGCACTCCAAGCCCATGCATTGGACTGGGTGCAGGAAATCTGCACCGCAGGCTCCTACGTGCCTCGTCGACGAGCGACCGTCCGTGAACACCTCGAAGATCTGGAAGCACAAATCGTGCTGGGAAAGCCGCTGGGGCCTCGCTTTGTCAACGTAATGGGCGGCTGCGACGCCTGGCCAATTCAAACCAGCGTGGATTTTTTCAAAGCCGCCATGGACATCGCGGCAAGTCACGATGTTTTGTGCTCCTTTGAAACGCACCGCGGGCGCAGCTTCTACTGCCCGTGGAATACCGTGGCAATACTGGAACAGTTGCCCGACATCAAAATTACCTGTGACTTCAGCCACTGGGTGGTGGTGTCCGAACGCCTGATGGATAGCGAGTGGGACGCGATCACGCTGGCGGCACAGCACGCGCATCACGTGCACTCACGTGTCGGTTACGACCAGGGGCCCCAAGTGCCGCACCCCGGTGCTCCAGAATACGCTGAGGCATTGGCCAGCCACCAACGCTGCTGGGAGGCAGTTTGGTCGGCACAGCAAGCACGCGGATATCAAGAAACCACCATGACGCCCGAGTTTGGGCCCGACGGCTACCTGCACCACCTCCCCTTTACCAACGCACCTATAGCCGACCTCTGGGAACTCAACCGCTGGATTGGCGCACGGGAACAAGAACATTTCGCGCACTGGTCACAATCACCTGCCCACAAGGAGGCTACTCATGCGTGATTTCTTTAAACTACGCGACCCCGCTGGGGCACACTACACCGTGTTGGTCCTCGCCTACATCACTATCGCCTACATCGGCGGCTGGCTGGCACTGTTTCAGAACAACGCAGCACTCAACGCAGTGGGCGTTATCGCCGTTGCGCACAGCATGGTCATCGCCGCGTACCTATTGCATGACTGTGGCCACAACGCTGTGTTTATGTCGGCAAAGGCCAATGCCGCGTTGGGCAAAGTCCTGAACTGGGTTATCGGCAGCTGCTATGGGCGCTTTGAAGACATCCGCTACAAGCACATGCGTCACCACGTCGACAACTACGACCCGGTGGTTTGGGATTACCGCAGCTACCTGCGCAGCCGCCCGACAATCGCTAAAGTAGTTAAAGCAGCGGAATGGGCCTATATACCTGCCGTTGAAATCATGATGCATACCATGTTGGTTATCGCGCCCTGGGTGATGGAGTCGAAGCGCGAGCAACGTGGGCGAGTTCTGCGCGTACTGATGGTGCGCGGCGCTCTGCTAGCCCTGGTTTTGGTCATTAGTCCAGCGGCAATTCTGCTCTACACACTGTCCCAGCTGCTGCTGCTAACGGCACTGCGTTTCATGGATTGCTACCAGCACAACTACGAAGTGATCTTCAACCTCGATGAAAAGGACACCGTGTTTCCACACCGCGGTGACGCCGAATACGAACAGCGCAACACCTACAGCAATTTACTATCCGGCCGATTCCCTGCCATCAACCTGCTGGTGCTGAACTTCTGCTACCACAATGCACACCACGAAAAACCCACTCTTGGCTGGTACCGCCTGCCCGAGCTGCACCAGACAATGTACCCCGGAGTTGAGCAACAGACACTCGGCTTTCTAATGCAGGCCAAGGCCTTTCACAAACACCGTGTGTCACGCATCTACGCCGAGGAGTACGGCGCCGATGAAGTAAAAACGTCACTCAAAGAGGGCCGCGCCGTGGGCGTAGACGCACTCAGTTTTCTGACTGCGTTTTAACCGGCCATGGCTGAAGCGATCAACAAAGGTGATGCCCCCTCGATGAGTGCTGAGGGCAATGCCGCTGGCAATGTCTCTGGCAACGTTGCCGCCATCCTCGGCTCTCGCACTGTGCTGGGCGCCTTGGGCTGGTTTTTGTTTCTGGGTGGCTGGTACCTGGCAGCACACGCTGAACTTGCGCCGCCACGCCTGTTCCCCGGGCCAGAAAAAGTCTTTCTTAGCCTGTACGAGCTGCTCACCGAAAAAGATTTCGCCAGTGACATCTGGGCCAGTGTAAAGCGCATTCTCATCAGTTTTTCTATCGCCGTGACCATCGCCCTGCCGCTGGGGCTGCTGATGGGCGCCTACCGCCCCATAGAACGCGTCCTCGGGCCTGTCGCGGGGGCTTTCCGCTACCTGCCTGCACCAGCTTTTATTCCACTGTTACTCATGTGGCTGGGCACTGGCGATGAGCAAAAAATCGCACTACTGGTGCTAGGCGTGTTGTTCTTCTTAATCATCATGTTGGCTGATGTGACCCGCCAAGTGCCCAAGGTGTACACGGAAACGGCGCGCACGCTGGGCCTGCGTGCGCCGCAAATACTCATATCCGTAACCCTGCGCTCAAGCCTGCCTGGATATCTGGACGTGCTTCGCCAGATGCTGGCGGTGAGCTGGACCTACCTGGTGATTGCGGAAATTGTCGCCGCCACCGATGGTATTGGCGCCATGATGATGCGCGCCAGGCGCTTCGTACACATCGACGACATCATGGCCGGCATTTTGGTCATCGGCCTCCTTGGCCTGTTTTTCGACGCATTGTTCAAACTGCTGCACCGCACTGCGTTTCGTTACCTCGAGTCCCACTAGCAGCACTCACTGTAAAAGGAGCACTACCATGCGCTACATTCGATCTGGCATTGCTATTCTGGCCCTCGCGCTAGGGTCAGCCACACACGCGGCCGAACCCGTGAAACTGTCACTGTTTTCCTGGCCGGGTTACGGCTTCTGGTTTATCGCTAAAGAGAAAGGACTCGCCGAAGGCCTGGAACTGGATATCAGCATTATCGAAGACCCGTATCAAAGCTTTGCACTGATGACTGCCGGAGAATTACACGCCTCTTCAAGCACGGCGGAATACGGCCCCATCGCCGCTGACAAAGACGTCGGCATCAAACTGGTGACTTATACCAACCCGTCTTATGGTACCGACAAGATCATTCTGGCGCCGGGTATCAGCAGCGCCGAGCAACTCAAAGGCAAGACGGTCGCCGTGCTCGAAGGTGGGCTTACCCAAATCTTCATGGCGGAATGGCTGACCGACAACGGTGTGGGGATTGAAGAAGTCACCTTCACCAACCTGATCATGGACGATGCAGTAGGTGCCATGGTGGGTGGCACTGCAGCCGCGGCAGAGTTCTGGGAGCCCTATGGCTCGCAGGTACTTGAAGCCATGCCCGGTGCAACCGTCGCAGCCGATTCTACGGAAGAAAAATACATCACCACCGCCATGCTCGGTGATGCGCTGTACATGAGCACCGCCTTTTTGGAACAGCGGCCTGAGGACGCGGCAAAACTGACGCGCGCCTACTTTAACGCCGTCGAGTTCTGGAAAACAAATACCACCGAAGCCAACCAGATTATCGCCGATGGCCTGCAATTTGAGGTGGCTGATGTCGAACAGGTGTTGGGCAGCACCGGCGAAATTCTCAAGGGTGGCATCTTCGTCTTTGACCGCGAGCAAGCCGCTGTCTTTATGGGTCTGATACCGGGTGAACTGCCCTTGGGCATTATCGCTGACGGCATGCAAAACCACTGGGACGTCACCACCGACTGGTGGCTGAAGTTCGGCTTCATCGACAAAGCGATGCCCATGTCAGCCGGTGTAGACACCACCCCCCTGGCCGCGGCGCTGAAAAAATGACCACAACCGCCACTAGCGGGCTTACCGTCTCGGGCGTCAGCAAGCAGTTTTTGCTGCGCTCGGGGCAGTCTTTAAAAGCCCTGGACGACATCAGTTTCGAACTGCAAAAAACCAGCGTGGGCATACTGCTGGGGCCTTCAGGCTGCGGCAAGTCCACTTTGCTGCGGATCATCGCGGGGCTGGAAACTCATGATCAAGGCAGCATTGCTGTCGATGGCATGCAGGTTTTTGGCCCAGGCGTAGACCGGGGCATGGTATTCCAAAACTACAGCTCATTTCCCTGGTTGACGGTTGAGGAAAACGTTGCCTTCGGGCTGAAAGCCCGCGGGGAAGCGTTAAGCTTGCGCGAGGGTGTCGTTCCCTATTTTATCAAAGCCGTGAAACTCAACGGCTTCGAGCGCGCCTATCCTCACCAGCTGTCTGGGGGGATGCAGCAGCGCGTTGCCATCGCCCGCAGCTTGGCAAGCAATCCTTCCTTGTTGCTGATGGACGAACCATTCGGAGCGCTAGACCCCGAAACTCGATGGCAGATGCAGAGCCTGCTGCTGGAGATTGTTCACCAGGAACGCACCACAGTGCTCATGGTGTCACACGACATTGAGGAGGCGCTCTATCTCGGTGATGTGGTGTTTTTTATGGGCACTCAACCAGGACGAATTCTCGAAACCATACGTCCAGGGCTGGAAAAAAGCAGCGCTGACCGCGACGCTATTCTCGACTTTGAAGAGTACCGTTACCTGGAGCGAAAGATTCGCCAGATGATGCGCGCACAGTCACTCGACTGTGCGTAGCAGACGCAAAAACTCCCCCACAAAGAAATCAAGATTATTATCGAGGTCGACAATGCCCGGGTCGAACAACCAGCTCTGCGTAATACCCATCAAATAGGCATAGAGCGACAAGGCGGCCGTGCGACTGTTTACTCCGCCCTGCAAACCCTGCGCAAGACGATAGCGATCAACCCAGGCTGAGAACGTGGCCAGCAACGATGCCGTCAAAGCTCGCTCTCGGGCCAAGGTTTTCGACACCGCCTCGGTGAACTCTGTTTTATTCAGGAAGATCTCGAAAGACTGGCGAAAGTAGCTGTCGTCAAGCAGCATCCGAAGCCATTGTCGGGAGAAATCTGCAGCCGCCGCCTCGGGGTCGCTGGCCTCATGGTGCAGAGCGACCAAACGCTCCAGAGGCAGCTGCGAGTACGCCAAAATCTCTTCAAAGAGCTCTTCTTTGCTAGCGAAATGCCAATAGATTGGCCCCCGCGAGCACCCTGCCTCCTCTGCAATCAAACGCAGCGTGGTGCCGCTATAACCGCGTTGGCCAAAGAGTTTCAGCGCAGCATCCACCAAACTCTGGCGGGTTTTCGCTGCATCCTCCTTGGTTCGCCTCATGTTGTGCCCCGGTCACTTCGATGCCCCAGTGTATAATTACGCACAGCAAAGGCAAGCGCGCGGTTGTAGCAGCGTGCGTAAAAAAGGCGCTCTGCAGAGCGCCGCCGCAATCCTCCTTTAACCAAACAGTCGCAGATAACGTGCCACTTCCCATTCAGACACGGTGTTGTGATAGCTATCCCACTCAGCGCGCTTGAAGTCGATGAAGGCCTTGTGCATTTCGGCGCCCAATACCTCATGCGCCAGCTCATCAGAGGCAATCGCATCGGTGGCTTCTGATAACGTTTTCGGCAAGCATTCGATACCGGCCTTGGCGATATCCGCATCGCTATAGCGATACATGTTTTCCCGATGCGGCAGGCCCGGGTCAATGCCCTGCTCAATGCCTTGCAGGCCAGCGGCCAGCATCAGCGCAGCACCCAGATACGGGTTACAGGCGATATCAGGCGCGCGACATTCAACACGAGCACCGGCACTGGGAATGCGCAGCATGTTGGTACGATTGTTGTTGCCGTAGCAACAGAATACCGGTGCCCATGTGGAACCTGACATGCTGCCTTGGCGCACCAGGCGTTTGTAGCTATTGACCGTAGGCGCAACCACGGCGCTAATCGCCTTCGCGTGGCGCAGCACACCGCCAATAAACTGATACGCGAGTTCGGACACACCGCAACCGTAGCGGTCATCATCAGGCGCTACAGCGAACAGGTTCTGCCCTGAATCCAGGCTTGCCAGGGACATATTGTAGTGCGCACCACTGCCCGTTCTATCGGCAAAGGGCTTGGGCATGAAGCTGGCGAAAGCGCCGTGCTTACGCGCAATCTCATTGGCCAGCAGCCGGAAATAGACCAGGCGGTCGGACATTGTGAGAGCATCGGTATAGTTGAAGTCGATTTCAAACTGGCCGTTGGCATCTTCGTGGTCAAAGGAATAAACCCCCCAGCCCATATCAGTCAGCGCCTGCACCAGTTCATCAATAATCCCGATATTGTCCATCATGGTCGGGATGTCATAACAGGGCTTACCCTGCGTATCGCGCTCACTAAACGGTACCGGCTTGCCGTCAGCCCCTTTTTTCAGAATAAAAAATTCGGTCTCAATTCCCAGGTTAAAGGTGAACCCCATCGCCTCGGCCTTGGCTAACTGCCGCTTGAGGATATTGCGTGAACAGGCCGCAAAGGGTTGCCCCTTGAGATACAGGTCGCTGGCAAACCACGCCAGCTCCGGATTCCACTGGCATTGCTGCATAGAGGCCATATCCGGCATCGCAGCAACCTCGTCATCGGAAATATCTTGTGGCACACCGTCTAGAGCGGCGCCGGTAAACAGCTCCGAACCTGCGAACATCTGCTTGAAATGGCCGACGGGTACAAACTTGCCCTTGCTTGCGCCGTGAATATCCACATAGCTGGCAATACCGTATTTTATGCCCTGCTCCAGGCACCGTTGCTTTAACTGCTCAATTTCCATAGGAATCTCCATGTGCGGGAATGTTTCTTGCTACACAGAAGCATCCAAGAAACATGCCAGAATGTATGTTTAATATCGCTCACCGAAAAAAAGGACCAAGTCATTGAAAAATAACGAAAATTGGCAGGAGCTTGCGTTCCACTTGGGGGATTTTGTACTGGGCAGCGGCCACGTGCTGCGCGGCGCAATACTGCGTTACCACCAATTTGGTGCACTCAATGCACCAAAAGATAACCTGGTGCTGCTACCCACCTACTACGGCGGCGTTGGGGCCAGCAATCGCGCGTGGGTTGATGCCCCCAACAGCCCGCTGGGCGCGGGTGACTACTGCGTGATCATTCCTTGCCTGTTGGGTGCTGGAGAGTCCAGCTCACCGAGCAATACACGCGGCGCACAGGCCGGGCCACATTTTCCCTTGGTGAGCATCGCCGACAACGTGCGTGCGCAGCATCAGCTGCTCGCCGCGCGCTTTGCGGCTGCCCACCCGCGGTTGGTAATGGGCTGGTCGATGGGCGGCATCCAGTCACTACAGTGGGCCTACGACTACCCGCGCGAGGTGGGTAGCGTGCTGGCGATTTGCGCGACTGCCAACTGCCATCCACACAATCAGGTATTTTTGCAAGGCGTTGCCAGCGCACTCACAGCCGATGCAGCGTTTGCCGGCGGCCACTACCGTGAACCCCCTATTCGAGGCCTAAGCGCGTTCGCTACCGTGTATGCCGGCTGGGCCTACAGTCAGGCCTTTTTTCGCAATGGCCTTTATCGACAACTCGGTTTTACTTCAGTCGAGGCCCTATTGCAGTTCTGGATAGAAGATCACCTCAACCAGGACGCGAATAACCTGCTGGCTCAGCTGCGCACATGGCAAAGTGCAAACCTGCTGGACCCCGACAGCAAGGGGGCTACTGCGGATCGCACCGCACACCGTGTGCAGTGCCCTGGCATTCTCATGCCCAGTAGCACAGACCTGTATTTCACGGCAGTGGATGCTGCACGCGATGCGGCAGCACTGGGGCTGGAGTGTCGTGTGCTGAATTCTGATTTTGGGCATGTTGCGGGTGGGCCAGGGCGCCTACCCGGAGAAACTGCGACCATTTTGGCGGCTGCTGCCGAGCTGCTAGAAGCCACGGCTTAATCGGCAGGCACAAAAAAGGGGGCCCGAAGGCCCCCAAACACGCATTGCATCAATGCGCCCGCAAGTTGTAACTCACTTCTGTGCGACGAACTCCGGGTACGCTTCCATACCACATTCGGAGATATCCACACCTTCGTACTCTTCCTCTTCGCTGACGCGCACACCCATGACGGCTTTGATAATCCCCCAGGTGATCAAGCTCGCACCGAAGACCCAGCCAAAGATGACCAATGTGCCGACAAGCTGGCCCATAAAGGTGGCATCGGGGTCAGACAGCAGTACTGCGAAGATACCCCAGATACCGACCACGCCGTGGACCGAGATGGCGCCGACAGGATCGTCAATTTTGATCTTGTCCATGGCCACGATGCTGAACACAACAATCGCACCACCGATGGCACCAATCATCATCGCCAACATCGGCGAGGGATCGGCAGGCTCTGCGGTAATCGCCACCAGGCCAGCCAATGCACCGTTAAGCGCCATGGTCAGGTCGGCTTTGCCGAAGATCAAGCGTGACAGCAGCAGTGCCGCGATCAAACCACCTGCAGCGGCAGCGTTGGTGTTCAAAAACACGTTAGCCACTTCGTTGGCGACTGAAATGCCACCCAACTTCAGGGTGGAGCCGCCGTTAAAGCCAAACCAACCCATCCACAAGATGAAGGTACCCAGCGTTGCGAGTGGCATATTCGCACCCGGTATGGCCTTTACAGAACCGTCGGCTGCATACTTGCCCTTGCGTGGCCCGAGCAGCAAAACCCCTGCAAGCGCTGCGGCAGCACCGGCCAGGTGTACAATGCCTGAACCTGCGTAGTCGCTATAAGACAGTTCGCCAATAAACGGAACTGGCTTACCACCCCAAGTCCAGCCACCCTCAATCGGGTAGATCACGCCAGTCATGACTACGGCAAACGCCAGGAAGGCCCACAACTTCATCCGCTCAGCCACCGCGCCTGACACGATCGACATAGCAGTGGCAACAAACACCACCTGGAAGAAGAAGTCCGAGGCACCGGAGTACACCGAATCGCCGCCGAAGCCAGCCTCTGCTGAATCCGCCAGCACAGCGGCAACCGCCGCATCATCCATTTGCGCCACGGTCGTAACGCCCGACAAGAAGAAGCCACCGTCGTACATAAACTGGTAACCGCATATCAGGTACATGGTGCAAGCAATCGCATACAAGGCGACGTTTTTGGTTAAGATTTCTGTCGTGTTCTTGGCGCGCACGAGGCCCGCCTCCAGCATCGCGAAGCCGGCTGCCATCCACATCACGAGGGCGCCGCACACCAAAAAGTAAAAGGTGTCCATCGCGTACTGTAATTCAAATATCTGATTTTCCATGGGAATCACTCTCGTCGTTAGTATCGGTGGATTTAGATGGCGTCTTCGCCGGTCTCGCCGGTACGAATCCGAATCACCTGCTCCAGTGTGGACACGAACACCTTGCCATCACCGATCTTGCCGGTATTGGCCGCCCGGGTGATGGCCTCAATTGTCTTGTCTGCCAGCGCTTCCGTGACTGCCACTTCAATCTTCACCTTGGGCAGGAAATCCACAACATACTCCGCACCCCGATACAGCTCGGTGTGCCCCTTTTGGCGTCCAAAACCTTTCACTTCAGTAACGGTGATGCCCTGCACACCCATTTCGGAAAGTGCCTCGCGCACGTCGTCCAGTTTGAATGGCTTGACGATAGCCGTGATTAATTTCATGTCAGTCTCCAGGTATCAACAGGGCGCCCCAGGGGGCGCCGTAAGGTTCAGTCCCGAATCGCTTAAAGGCTCTTCGAGATGGAGAACACAATGCGATCGTCCGCGGCATCAACGTCGTCGAGATCGGTGCCAATCAGCGCCAGCGCGAAGTCGAGCTCCATGGCGCTATAGCCAAAGGTCACACCGTAGTCTGTGTAGCTGTCGGCACCGTCTTCCCAGTAGTCGTCCTGGTCGGTATCAGTAAAGCCGACGTTGAAGTCAACGCTGATATCCTCAGTCAGGCCCAGGGAATAACCGGCCGAGTAGTACATGTACTCGGGGCCGCCATCACCGAACTCATCTGAGTACACAAAGCCAACACTGAAGTCGGCGTAGCTCAGGCCCAGGGCGTATTCGATGTAGTCGAGGGAAGGCTCACCTTCGTAATCAAAGTAGAAGAAACCCACGTCGTAACCGAAGCCGCCATCGGTTTCGCCGGCGTAGCCGAAGTAGTAATCCATTTCGGTAGTAGCACCGCCGAAGGCGACGTTGGAGGCCCAGATGCCGGCATACAGACCAGTCTCGCCGGACCAGTCGAAGCCGCCCTGAATGGCGCCCTTCTCGTCGGTTTGCGAAATACCCCGGAACACATAGTCTGTGGCCAGTGTCACGTTAGCGCTGACTTCTGCCTGAGCAGCAGTCGCGCCTGCGAACAGGGCGATGGCGAGGGAAGCGGGAAGCATTTTTTTGTTCAGCATGGGTCGTTCTCCTGGTTTTGAAAGTCAAAAAAGCGTGTGCGAGGCACGAAACTTTTCTACTGTGCTGCGTTCGCGTTAGCACCAAGGGGTTTGCAGGCACCGTGCCAAATATTTATATAATTAACAGAATCAACACGTTAAATGATTTTTATCGTTCTTTTACAACCCTTTGAGGTCGGACAACCACGCGTAGCACGCACCATAATAGAGCGTCGCACGATATTGGTGCACCAAGATGATCTGTGCCCCCTCCCACAATTCCACTACACTGATATCTCGTTTTTGCACTGCAGGAATTATGAGTCATGGCACTAAAACCACCCCCTTTAGGCGATGTCCTGCAGCAGATGTCTGCCCTGGCTGGCAGTTCAGGTTTGCGTTCCGAAGTGGACAAAGGCCTGCGTGCGCTCGCCCAATCGGCTCTGGGGAAACTCGAGGTGGTGAGCCGAGAAGAGTTCGACGCACAGGCGGCCATATTGGCCAGAACCCGCGCTAGAGTTGCCGCATTGGAAGCAGAACTGGAAGGGCTGACCAAAGAATTTGAGGCGTCGCAGCTTAATAACTGACCCGCAAAGCACAGTAATTGCCATGCGGGCCTGCTCAAGGATGAGCCATGGAACTGTCTGTTGTGTACAGCCGTGCTGCGGCCGGCATTGAAGCACCGCTGGTGCAGGTGGAAACTCACCTCGGCAACGGGCTACCCAGCTTCCAAATTGTCGGCTTGCCAGAAACCGCCGTGCGTGAGAGCCGCGACAGGGTGCGCTGCGCCCTGCAGCAGGCGCACTTCCAGTTTCCGGACCGCCGTATCACCGTCAACCTGGCCCCCGCCGACCTACCCAAAGAGGGCGGCCGCTTCGACCTGCCAATAGCACTGGGCATTCTCGCCGCCTCCGGCCAGCTGCCACACGAAGCACTCGCGCAGCACGAATTTATCGGGGAACTGGCGCTCAGTGGCGATGTGCGCGCAGTCCCAGGCATTATCCCCGCCGCTTTAGCCTGCACCGCCGCCGGGCGCGCTTTGGTCACCCCCGCGGCGAGCGCTACACTGGCCGCGGCCGTGCCCGGCAGCCGTATTGTTGCGGCGGAGGATCTGCTCACCCTGTGCGCGCACCTTAATGGCCGCCATCCACTGGCCGTACAAGATCACCAGCCGCGGCCAGCAGACCCCGCCCAATACCCGGACCTTGTCGATGTTGCCGGGCAGAGCCTGGCACGGCGTGCGCTGGAGATCGCTGCCTCCGGTGGTCACAACCTGCTGCTAAGCGGCCCTCCCGGCACCGGGAAAACTCTGCTCGCGAGCCGGCTGCCCGGACTGCTGCCCGAGCCCGATACGCATGAGGCGCTAACCTGTGCCGCACTGCACAGCTTCCACGACAGTACCGGCCTTCAGCATTTGTGGCGGCGGCCCTTTCGCAACCCCCATCACAGTGCCAGCGCGGCGGCTTTGATCGGTGGCGGCGCGAAGCCAAGGCCCGGTGAAATCAGCCTCGCGCACGGTGGCGTACTATTTCTGGATGAACTACCGGAATTCAGCCGTCAGGCATTGGAGATGCTGCGCGAGCCGCTGGAAGCCGGGGCTATTACCCTCTCGCGAGCCGCGCACAAGTTCACTTACCCGGCGCGCTTTCAGCTGGTCGCCGCCATGAACCCCTGCCCTTGCGGCTTCTTCGGTGACACGGAGCACAGCTGCCGTTGCACAAGTGACCAGATCCAGCGCTATCGGCAACGCTTATCGGGGCCACTGCTCGACCGTATTGACCTGCACGTAAGTATGCATAGGCTCAAGGCACGCTTACTGTTGGGTACACAAGCGAAAGGGGAATCATCGGCACAGGTGCGCGCGCGCGTGCTTGCGGCTCGCCAACGGCAGATGGATCGTCAGAACTGCACCAACGCTATTCTGCCGGAAAGCCAACTGGCAAAGCTTTGGGCACTGCAACCCGAAGCGCGGCAACAACTGGAGGAGGCAGCAGACGCACTGCAGTTGTCGGGCCGCGGCCTGCATCGCAGCCTGCGCGTAGCGCAAACACTCGCTGACATGGGCGGCTGCACCAGTATCGGTGTGCCTCAGATAGCCGAGGCATTGGCATTCCGCGAGAATACACATGGCCCGTGATACCTCAGCGCATTAACTCGGCCGTGCCCATACTCTAACGCTCGTTATCGAACACTCAGGCGTTGGCGGGTGCCAGGCCCATGAACTTGGTTTGCACAATGCGGAAGCGATTGCTGACAAACGCGAGGTCCGCAAGGCAGGCGTTGCCTGCGGGGTTTAACCCGGTGACGTGGAAATCTGAATAGGCTGCAGCGAAGTTGATGGGCATGCCCGTCAAATTGCACGCCACCGAAGCACCCGCCGCGTGGTAGGCATCCACCGCGCGTGCCAGAAAAACAGGATCTGTCGAGTACACGTGCGACGTAATGGCGCCACAATCACGGGCGTTGCCGGTGGCATCGCGTAAACAGGCGTCTGCATCTGCGTTGGCGATAATGAAAGACACCGGGCCAAAGACTTCTTCTCGATACCAGGCACGATCCGCTTCACTGGCCGCGATAACCAGCGGAGTAGCCGTGCGCGCAAGCGGAAAGCCCGGGTTTTCGTAGGGCGCTGAATCGCGCAGGATGCGCCCATCGGCTGCGGCCAGCGTACGGTAGCGGTCGACATTAGCCTGCACCGTGGGGTCAAACAGCGTACCGCAGAGCGTCGCCGCGGCGCGCGGGTCGGCGAGCCAATGGTCTACCGCGACACAAATCGCCGCGGCCACGGCGGCCTGCGGTACCACCTCACCGGCCACTCTCACCCCCGCGGCGGGTATATGTATGTTCTGCACGCTGGTGCACATTTGCGCCGACGCCTGACACAAGGAATGGGCAATGGCGCGGGCCGTAGCGAGCAAGTCATCGGTGGACTCCAGCACCACGGAATTACAGCCTGCGGTTTCTGTGTAGACCTGCTTGCCCGGGCAATTCTGCTCCAGCCAGCTGCCGAAGCGCGGGCTGCCGGTGAAGTCAATAATCGCCGTGTCGGGGTGTTGAATAAGAGGTAGCGTCGCCGGCGCAGCACGGGTATCGGCCGCCAAAGTCACGAGATTGGGATCAAAGCCGGCTTCGGCCAGCACTTCTCGACAGGCGCGCGCCACCATTGCCACCGGCAGCGTTGCCGCCGGATGTGGCTTTAACACTACCGGATTGCCGGTTGCCAGCGAGGCACACAGCGCCGGATAGGTGTTCCACAGCGGGAAGGTAGCGCAGCAAATCACCACCCCGATGCCGCGTGGCACCAAACGATAGCGCTTGTCGAGGCTGGCCACGCCGTCGCGGCCAAACTGGCGCTCCCAGCGCGCGGTGGCAGGCACATCCTGCATGGCCTTGTGCGCGTAAGCCAGGGCTTCAAGCCCACGGTCCAGGGCGTTGGCCCCGCTACCGGCAAAGGCCATAACGTAGGATTGACCGGAGGTATGCATCGTCGCGTGTGCGTTTTCGAAGAGCTGCTCACCGCAGCGCTGCAAAATTTCCAGACACACGCCAACACGCGCTTCAGGGCTGGCCGCCGCCCAACTGGGACGGGCCTCATTAATCGCTGTAAATAAGGCTTCAGGGTCGACCTTGGGATAGCGTACACCGAGCGGCTCCCCGGTATAGGGCGACACCTCTTCACCTACCCGGCCCACTTCTGCCGGCTGCGCCAGCGGGAAGTCCTGCCCTAATAATGATTCAAACTGCGCCTGGCCCGCTGCCGGCTTCTCTTCCCCGTGAATTTTACTACTGGGACTTTCCGGCCAGCCACTCCAGGCATAGCGCTGGGCACAAGCGTCCAACGCTTTGTTGAGTAGATCCTGGTGTTTGGCAAACAGGGCGCTCATCGGGCTCTCCATGGGCGGTGGCAGTTATTTTGAATAGGGGCCCGTACAGTGCCACAGCAAAGTCTGTTTATGCAATCAATGCCGACAGGCAGACTACAGCCGCGCTTCGGGCCCTATCGTAAAGTCAACATGGTGAGCATCCAGCTCTTCGCCGCAGTGATTGCATACCACCTCACCGTGCAAGTTTTCACCGCAGAGTGTGTGCGTTAAACACATAGGCCGGCCCGCCCCGTTCGGGTCGCACCATTTGTCGCCCCACTGCAGCAAGGTCAGGAAGTAGGGAAACAGGTCCCAACCCAACTCCGTGAGCTCATAGCCGTGGCGAAGGGGGCGCTGCTGGTAAGGACGGGTGACAAAAACTCCACGCTGCACCAGGAAACGCATGCGGTCAGACAGAATATTCGTCGCCACCGGTAACTCGTGGTGAAAGTCATCAAAACGCTGCAAGCCATGGAAAGCCAGTGCAATGACATTCGCGGTCCAGCGATCACCGACAAGATCAACCAGGTTGCGGTATACGCTGTGCTCACCGGGAACATCCGTCGCCGGTAACGATGAGCGCCGCCGGACTTTTTTACTGCGCACATCGCGAGTGGCACCCGGGCCCGGGTGATAGCTTACGTCTCGTCCATCCACGTCCTGCCGACAGCTGCTGCAGCGCAACCGCGGTTGCAGAGTGTTGCCGCAGGTGCGGTGACGCAGATGGACCTTGCCCTCGGCGGGGGGCGGGAAATAGCGTTCCTCCCACGTAACAGCCATCAGGGACATCTGGTACATGTCCACCGATTTACGCGTGAGGTGATAAACAGGGTGACGGGAACTGCCGCCGGCAACGCGCTTGCGCAGGCAATCCTGCTCTTGCAGCCATGTCAGACGGTTGGACAAAACACCGCGGGACACGCCCGTGGCAGCCAGCATGCCACCAAAGGTATTAATGCCCCAGAAAACTTCCTGAATGATCAGCAGGCACCACTTGTCGCCAATTTGGTCCAGCGCACGGTTGATAGAGCTGGCGCGGGTTCTTAGCTTATCCATACGCGTGCGAGACAACCAGGGAGGGTTCAATCTTCATTGGCAAATATAGTAAGCGATATAGACGCGAGCCTCCACTCGCGTCATCAATGCTGACATCTGTCAATTGCACCGCAGCTGCCTGGGCTGCCTGAGCCGAAAACCCAGAGCAGCCCAGGTTCAGCTCAGAAGCTCTTGGTGAGCGTTACGCCCGCTGTGCGCGGTGGCATGTAGTACTCGGAAGTGACACCGGTTGGGTCAACGATGCGGCTGCTGACCTGTAGTTCATCGTTCAGGTTCTTACCCCACACATCCACTGCAAGAGAACCGTCGGCGCTGGTCCAGCTCACACTGGCATCCAACAGCTCAATCGCCGCCTGCCGCTCCACGGGCCGGTTTTGCGGGCCAGTGAAGTAATCATCCTTCCAGCTATAGCTGACACCGAAGTCCAGTGCGCTGCCATTGGCCAGGTTAACCCGATAGTTGGCAGAGGTCGTTAAAGCAGCATCCGGCGCAAAGGGCAGGTCACGGCCTGCAAGGTCGAGCCCATTGGAGTTGGTGAACTCCTTGAAGGAGGCGTCGCTCCAGTTATAGCTGGTGTTCAATGTGAGGTTTTCAATGGGCACCAAGTCAATAGAGGCTTCTACCCCTTTGGATTCGGCCTGCGCGTTGAGCAATACCAACAGGAACCGACTATTGAGCTCGAACACCTGCAGGTCTTCATAGTCCATATCGTAGTAAGAGAGGTTAAACTGCAGGCGGCGATCCCACCATGAAGACTTCATACCCACTTCAACGTTCTGCACCACTTCCGGGTCGACCGCTTCCGTTGCTACGCTCGCCAAGTTGGTTTGCGACTGGAACGCACCACTCTTGAAGCCCTCGGAATACGTGGCATACAACATCATGTCGTCGGTGGGGCGATAAGCCAGCGACAGCTTATGCGTAACCTCTGACCATGAGTCATCCGCCGACACGGGTGCAGCAAAGGAAGGCAGGATCAGCGGCACACCGGAGGGTGTGGTGTCCAACAAGTCGATAGAATTTTGAGTGATCTCCTTTTCGTCCTCGGCCCAGCGCACCCCGTAAGTGAGCGTGAGCTGGTCGGTGAGTGACCAATCGGCCTGCCCATAGACCGCATAGCTGGTGGTAGTGTTGTCCTGAGTAAACAACACATCACCGATGCCCGCCAAACCCAAGCCCTGCAGAGGCGTGCTGTATTGCGTGTAGAACTCTTCAGCGCGCTCCACATCCTCTTCCATGAAGAACACGCCTGCCAGCCAGTTCACCCGATCGGTGTTGCCAGCGAGGCGGAACTCTTGAGAGAACTGCGAAGCCTCTTCCTCGGCGCCGTCAATCACGTTGCCTGGGGTGGTAAAGAAGCCGGGGGGCAGAGGCACACCCGGAGGTGATGGTGCCGTGAGGTTGTTCAGCGGCAGGCTGGTGAGGTCGTCTACCCAGTTGTAGTCACTGGAACGCCAGGCGGTGATAGAGGTTAAGCTACCCCAGTCGAGATCCGCCTCGAAGCGAGCCATCAGGCCGTTCACTTCACGCTTCTGCGAGGTATCGAACTGGCTGGCGCAGTGACGCTCGTCTGCCATGTACTCATCCGACATCGCCAGCTCCCAGAAGGGCCCCAGGCCTGCAATGGCATTATCGACGTTCTGAATATGGCGGCATGGGCCTGCCGTTTCATCGCGCGCGTAGTCGGCGCTGAGCAGTAAATCAACCCGCTCTGTAAGATCGAACATCAACTGGCCACGCACGTTTACTGAGCGCGCATCATCAAGGCGTTCACCCGCACCGGCGGCACCAATGCTCGGGCCGATAATAGGGCTTTGCGACAGATTCCCAAGCGTACTGATGTCACCCGGGGTGATCACGTTACGCCCGTAGCCGTCGCGATCGCGGTAGGAGTAAACAAGCTTACCCGCGACACGATCGGTTAACCCGCCGCTGGCCAAACCTTGAAAATGCCGCAGTTGGTCGGTACCGGTAGACACGCGAACACGCATTTCAGTTTCTTGGCTAGGCCGCGAGGTGACGATATTGATGGCACCGCCGTTGGTATTCTTGCCATACAGCGTGCCCTGTGGGCCGCGGAGAATTTCAATGCGCTCCAGATCAAACAAGTCAAAGCCCACACCGCCGGTACGGCCAATGTACACCTCATCAAGGAAGACACCCACCGCGGGGTCGCTGCCGGCTGAGTCCGAGCTGTTACCAATACCGCGAATATAAATGCGCGGCTCGCCGATGCTGAACTGATTGTACGTTAGCCCGGGCGTACGGAATGCGATGTCGTTCAGGCCGCTGATTTTGCCCACTTCAATATCGTTGCCGGCGAGGGCGGCGACGGAAAGGGGCACGTCCTGGATACTCTGTTCCCGCTTTTCAGCGGTGACCAAAACCTCTTCAAGCTGTTGCTGTGCGTTGGCCAGCAACGGCAACGCGAAAGGCACAATGGCCAGAGTGTGGATCGCTAAGCGGAGCTTGGAATGTCTCATGGGAGCCTCTTACACTATTATGATTTTTGAAAACGGGGGCCCGTCTTGTTACTTGCATTAACGAACCAAGTGTATCTCAACTTTTCTGAAATACAAGGCCGCGGTTAGGGCTGCTGCGACATCAGGCGCGCCACAAATCTTCACCGCGCGCCCAAGTAGCATGGAATCCGTAAGGAATGCGGTGCGGCATGCGCACTCGGGCCACCGGCCCCTGCTCGATATCTTGCGCCTCAAACACCAGGCAATCCGACTGCCAGGTTGTGCTGTCCGTTACCAGGGTGATCACGTAGCCATCATCTTCCCCCGCCGCTGCGGCAGCGCCACGGCGCGGCGCAAACACCGCCTCACTGCCGAACACGCCCTTCCCGTAATTCCACTGCCAGCGTTTCCCGCTTTCGTTGTCGTACTTCACCAACCCGGTAAAACGCAGCGTATAGCCACCTTCGTGGTGCAGAGGGATGTGCTGATGGTAGGCAAACCGGCTCTCGCGGCCGTGATACAGCGGGTTGGTCTTGTTAAACTCGGTATTGAGGTCGTCGAGCGGCCCTTCACGCACCTCCCCGGTTCGCAGGTTAAAGCGCCAGCGGTAGTTGTTCGCCTCCAGGCGCATGTAGGCCAGCATCGACGCCAAATCGCCCTCGCCAGGTTTGCTTTGAGGCATGGGGTTGGTTGAACGGCAGCCATCCATGATGACCCAGTCTCCAGCCTCCCACGCATTACTGGTGTGCAAAATGTAGCAGGGCTCGCACTCAAACCAGCGTACATCACTCCCCGCACCGTGGCGCGGAATCAAACCGAAGCGCGCAGGAATGTCCTTGTGAAACGTCAGCACCCGGTAACCGTGCTGGCGCAGCACATTCATGTCATGAAAAAACGGCAGGTCGTGGAGGATCGTATAGTTCGTGGTAAAACCAATGTCGTGCGGCAGTCGCGGCCCGGGCAAATCGATCGCCACTTCGTGCAGCACTTTGCCACTCGGGTCCGCCACACCATACGTCATGTAAGGCGGCTCATCGCCATAATCAAAGAACAGCAATTCGCCGGTCGCCCAGTCGACTTTGGAGTGCGCGGACATACGCCGTTGCGCGCGGCCCTGCAAATCGTAATAGCCCTTGGTGCCAAGGGTATGCGCATCCAGACGATAGGGGTGCCCGGCGTTGTACCACAGGCTCATCAGGTCGCCATTGAAAAACACCACATCGGTGTTGGACGTGTCCTTAATTCCAAACGACGACACAGAATAATCGAACGGCCCCATCACACCCGGTGATGTTGACCGGTGCTCTGCACGCTCGCCCTGCATAGCCACTGTATCAACGTACCGATTACGGTAAGCGGCCTGGCCGTCGCGGAAATACACGCCGTGCACCATGCCATCACCGTCGAACGGGTGATAGCGGTTCTTCGGCTCGAACACAGGGTTGGGCCCGTTGCGGAAGTAAGCGCCTTCGAGGTCGGCAGGCAATTCGCCCTGCACCTCAAGCCCGGACACATCGAGCTCATCGGTGGTTGGCGCATACACTCCGTGCAGGTAAGGGTTGTCTAATGTATAGATCCATGACGGGGCATCCGCAAACTCGGTCACGCCTCCAATGCACAGCTCTACAGACGGGTATTCGGTAAATTGGCTAAGGCTCTGCACAGTAATCTCCCAGGCGTCGGGCGTGCGGGGTCGGGCGACGGGGAAAGCCCCGCTGCGCGTGGATTTTTTCTGATTATAGATATGAAGTATTTTTATGCAAGTTTAAATTCATCGGCGCTTGCGGGCTCGGAAAGGCTTGGCTAGACTGCAAGTCTCTTTATAAAAGCCACAGGTTGCCGTGACCCTCCCAATCGACCTGCTCTTCCTGTTCATTACCACGGTGCCGGTGGCGTTTGGCTGCGCCATTGGGCTGTGGCTGGCCAGCATCCCGCTGCGCGATGTGAGCATTATCGATATGTTCTTCGCGTTGATTATTGTTGCCATTACCCTGGCCGCTTTTGCGCTGGCTCCGTCACGTGGATCATTGCAGTGGCTGTTACTGGCGATGGTGCTGGTTTGGGCGCTGCGTATCACGGCACACCTGATCGGGCGCAACTGGGGACACGGTGAAGACCCGCGCTATACCAAACTGCGCAGCTGGGTGCCCACCGAACGGGCCTTTATCTGGTTTAGCCTGCGGCAAGTGTTTTTGCTGCAAGCCGTGGTGCTGTGGCTGGCCTCGCTCCCCATACAGCTGGGCATGCAGGGCGGCGACGGCCAACTCGGGTGGTTTGCCATCGCAGGGAGCCTGCTGTGGCTGCTGGGCCTGGTCACCGAAACCGTCGCCGATGCCCAGCTACGGCGTTTTCGCGCCAACCCGGAAAATCGCGGCACAGTGCTGTGCAGCGGCCTTTGGCGCTACTCCCGGCACCCCAACTATTTTGGCGAACTGTGCGTGTGGTGGGGAATCTGGCTGGTGGCCTGTGAGGTGCCGCTGGGCTGGTTGACCGTCATCGGGCCCCTCGCGTACAGCTACCTGATCATTAACGTCACCGGGCAGAAAACGCTGGATAAAAAGCTGGCTCGGGAGAAACCGGGTTACGCCGAGTATATGGCGCGCACCAGCGGCTTGTTGCCACTACCGCCCAAGCTCACACGCCCCTAACCCAAGCCGCTACTAACTCAAGCCACTACTAACTCAAGCTACTACGAATCGCTGGATACTACTATGTCTCGCTCTCTCGACACTCTGCGCATACCTGTGTTCCAGGCACCCATGTTCCTGCAATCAGGCCCGGAAATGGTCATCGCCAGCTGCCGCGCCGGCATCGTGGGCACCTTTCCTTCGGTTAACGCACGCAGCCTCGAAGAGTTGGAGCGCTGGCTACAACAGATCACCGAGGCAACAGGCGGCGAAAGTGACGGCCCCTGGGCCATCAACCTGATGATGCACCGCTCCAACACGCGCCGCTTTGAGGACCTGGAACTCGCCGTTAAATATCAGGCGCCGCTGGTGATTTCCGCGCTCGGTAGCCCGCGAGAAGCCATTGAGGCCGTGCACGGCTACGGCGGCAAAGTGTTCGCCGACGTCATTGATACGCGCTTCGCCGCCAAAGCTATCGAAGCCGGCGTCGACGGCTTGGTGCTGGTGGCTGCAGGTGCAGGTGGCCACACGGGCCAGCAATCCGGCTTCGCCTTTGTGGAGGAGGTTCGACAGTTCTGGGATGGCGACATCGTGCTCGGGGGCGGTATTTCCAGCGGCCGCGGGGTGCGCGCCGCGCAGGTGTTAGGCGCCAACTATGCCTATATGGGCACACGTTTCATCGCCACGGAAGAAAGCATGGCGGAGCAGGCCTACAAGCAGATGGTGGTCGAAGCCAACAGTGCGGACATCGTCTGCTCTGATGCTTTAACGGGCGTGAAAGCCAACTGGCTACGCGCAAGCCTGGTGAACGCAGGCTATGACCCTGCCAACATGCCCGATGGCGCCAAAATCGACATCGCCGCTTCCACCAGCGATGCCAAACGCTGGCGCGACGTGTGGTCCGCAGGCCAAGGGGTGGGGGCCATCCATGATATTCTGCCGATTGCCGACTTGATCAATCGCCTGGAAATCGAATATCG